>CAUEBO010000011.1 GCA_958454405.1 uncultured Eggerthellaceae bacterium
CGCTGGCCCATGCAGTACCACTTCGTGGGCAAGGACATCACGCGCTTCCACTGCGTCATCTGGCCGGCCATGCTCATGGCGGCCGGGCTGCCCATCACGCACACGGTGTTCGGGCACGGCTTCTTGCTCACCAAGGGCGAGAAGATGTCGAAGTCGAAGGGCAACGCGCTCAAGCCCGCCGACCTGTGCCGCGTGTTCGGCGTGGACGCGTACCGCTACTACTTCATGAGCGACGTGCAGTTCGGAAGCGACGGCTCCATCTCCATGGAGCGCATGGTGCAGGTGTACAACGCCGACTTGGCGAACACCTGGGGCAACCTGTGCAGCCGCGTGTTCAACATGACGAAGAAGTACTTCGGTTCGCAGGTGCCGGAAGTGCCCGCCGACGTGCTGGCCAAGGAGAACCCGCTGCGCGCGATCTCGGACGAGCTGTACGCCGAGTACGACGCGGCTTTGTCCGCCGTCGACTTCACCGGTGCAGCCGCTGCCGTGCAGAAGCTGGCAAGCCGCGTGAACCTGTACGTGGAGGAGAGCGCGCCGTGGAACCTCGCGAAGAGCGAGGAGACCGCGGGCGAGTTGGCCGAGGTCATCTACAATGCGCTCGAGGCCATCCGCATCATCGCGCTGTACATGGCGCCGTTCATGCCCAACACCTCTGCCGAAGTGTTTCGCCGCCTGAGCCTGGGCGACATCACGGCCGTGACCGACATCGAGGCCGCCACCGCCTGGGGCCAGCTGCCTGCCGGCAACGCCGTGGAGATCGGCGACCCCTTGTTCCCGCGTTTGGACATGGATGCCGTCGACCTCGATATGGAGTAGCTCGGTTCCGACGATCTGACGATCGTCGGAACCGCCCGACGCTGCGGGGCGTTCTCGCACGCGATCTTCGTGCGATCCCGGAAGCTCGCGCACCCGTTGTATGCTTCGCCTCCGCGATCCCGCGAATCTCGCATCCGAGAACGCCCCTCGCTGACTTCTACTGGACCTGCGATAACGAAAGGGCGTGGCCGTCCGTGACCGATGAACGACATACTGACGTCGACCCCATCTTCCGCGACGCGCTGTTCCACCGCAAGCGCAAGCACGGGAAGTGGGACGTCGTCGAGGCTCCGCAGCTCGAGGCGCCGGTGGCCGACACCCATGCGCACCTGCAGCTGCTGCCCGACCCGTCGCTGGCGCTCGCGCGGTGCGCCGCGCACGGCGTGGGGTTCGTCTGCACCATCGTCGACGTCTTCGAGGACGGATCTGCGACGTTTGACGAATTGAGCACCTGGAAGTTCCAGGCTGCGTCCCTCATGAAGGACTTCGGGTGCTGGCGATGCGGCCAGGAGTTCCCGCGCGTGGACGTGCGCATCGCCGTGGGCTGCCATCCGCACAACGCCAAGCACTACGATGACGCGCTGGAGTCCAAGCTGCGGCGGCTTCTGGCCGATCCGCGCGTCGCCGCGCTCGGGGAGATCGGGCTCGACTACCATTACGACTTCTCGCCCCGCGAAGACCAGCGCGAGGCGTTCCGCCGGCAGATCCGCCTGGCGAAGGAGTGCGGCTTGCCGGTGGCCCTGCATCTGCGCGAGGCCCACGACGAGGCGCTCGCCATCATGCGCGAGGAGGGCTTTCCCGAGGCGGGAACGCTCCTGCACTGCTTCAACCTGGATTGGGCCACGCTCGAGCCGTGGGTGGCGGAGGGGTGCTTCGTCGCGTTCGGCGGCGCGCTCACGTTCAAGGCCAGCGACGACACCCGCGAAGCGGCCGCCCGCGTGCCGCTCGACAGGTTGCTCACCGAGACCGACGCGCCCTACATGGCGCCCGAGCCCCTGCGCGGGACGACGTGCGGTCCGGAGCACGTCGTCTTCACGGCAGAGCGTCTGGCCGCGGTGCGCGGATGCGCTCCGGGCGATGATCGCAAGGCCCTGCTCGAGCGCCTCATGGCGAATGCGCGCGGATTGCTTGACCGTCCGGCCACCGACTGGCAGAAAGAAGCCCGCTTATGAATCGCCTGATAATCGTTGGGTCGCCGCGTGCGAACGGCCGCAGCGCCGCCCTGGCCGATCTGTTGTTCGAGGCGTGCATCGAAGCATGCCCACACGACGAGTTAGCGCTTGCGCCCGTGGCCACGCTGGACATCGAGCCGTGCCGGGGCTGCGATTCGTGCAAGGCGCTCATGGAGCACGCGAACGAAGCGGCCGACGACGATGACGAGGCAGTGCGCCGTTGCATCATCGAGGACGACATGCGCGAGGTCTACGAGCTCGTCGAGGCGGCTGACGAGATGATCGTCGTGTCCCCGGTGTACTTCGCCGGAGCGCCGGCGCAGCTCAAGGCGCTGCTCGATCGCTTGCAGCCGTACTTCTGGAGCGATGCGCGCACGCAGGCGAAGCGTCCGGCAACGCTGCACGTGGTGGGCGAGGGCGGCGACCCGCACGGGTTCGAGCCGCTCGTGGGCGTGGTGCGCTCGGCGCTGTCGTGCTCCGGGTTCGCGCTCGAGCGCGTGCTGGACTGGGTGGGCAGGATAGACGAGGACGGCGAGATCACGGCCGAGGCCGTCGAGCATCCGCTCGCGCCGCTGCCGGGAGCCCACGAGCCGGATGCACTCGAGGCGTCGGATGAGACGCCGCGGGCTGCGGCGGCTGCCGCGGCTTCCGCGGCCCCCGCCGGACGCGAGCGGCCCGTTCTGCATGTTGTCAAGGAGGAGAAGCAGGCGCCGAGCGGGTCCAAGGGCGGCGCCAAACAGCAGGCGAAGGGTTCGAAGTCGAAAGGCCCGCACGGGAAGGGGCCGCAAAGCGCCCAAGGCCCGAACCGTCCTGCTCAGAGTCCATCGAACAAGGGCCGTTCCGGTTCCGGCCAGAACCGCTCCAACCAGGGTGGTCCCAAGCAGAACCGCTCCAACCAGGGCGGCAAGCAAAACGCGAAGTGCGCGCACGGAAAGCGATCGAGTGGTAAGAATGGCGGCTAAACTCTCCCCGCTTGCGAGCGTGTCCGAGACGCGCGCCGTGCTGGAAGCGCACGGGCTGACGACGAAGTACTCGCTTGGCCAGAACTTCCTCGTGAACGACGCCATCCTCCAGAAGATCGTCGCGCTGGCCCAGGTGGAGCCCCGCGACTTCGTGCTGGAAGTGGGACCCGGCATCGGCACGCTCACCATCGCGCTCTTGAAGCACGCGGGCCGCGTCGTGTCGGTCGAGCGCGACGCCGATCTGCCCGCCGTGCTCGCCGAAACGCTCGCTCCCTGGTCTGACCGCTTCGCCCTTATCCAAAAGGATGCTCTCGACCTCACAGCCGAGGATCTGAAAAGGGCCTCGGCGCAGTTTGGAGGGGGGTCGCAGGAAGGGTCGGCACCGCCCACCAAGCGAGTTCCACAGCGAAGCGAGGACTGTTTGAGCGACTGGGCGGTGCCAACCCTTCCTGCGGGCGGTCCCACCAAACTCGTTTCCAACTTGCCCTATGCCGTGGCGGCCACCGTCGTGCTCGACTATTTCCAGCGGTTCGCGTCTCTTGAAAGCGCCACCGTCATGGTGCAG
Source organism: uncultured Eggerthellaceae bacterium (assembly GCA_958454405.1). Lineage (GTDB taxonomy): Bacteria > Actinomycetota > Coriobacteriia > Coriobacteriales > Eggerthellaceae > Enteroscipio. The sequence goes on from CAUEBO010000011.1 coordinate 3,519, forward strand.
AAGGAGGTGGCCGATCGCATGGCGGCGAGTCCGGGCTCGAAGAACTACGGCGCGTACACCGTGAAGCTGCGCCTGTACGCAGAGCCTGCCGGGCGTTTCGCCGTGGGGCCGGGCAACTTCTTCCCGCCGCCGCGCGTCGAAAGCGCCGTGCTGCGTCTGAACCGCCGTACGCTGCGCGACGATGTGGGCGAGCCGCTGAGCCCCGCCGCCTTGGAAGCCACCTGCCTCATGGCAGACGCGGCTTTCGCAAGCCGCCGCAAGACGCTCTCGAACTCCTGCAAGACCTATTTCGCCGGTCGTGGCGCCGCGGACGCGCCCGCGCCCGCAGAGCTGCCGCTGGTGTTCGAGCGTGCCGGCATCGATCCTGCCCGGCGCGGCGAGACGCTTGACCTGGAGGAGTTCATTCGCTTGGGCAAGGCGTACCAAGACGCACGCTGATACCGGAACCGTTCTGGTCCGCAACCCGTCCCGATCCGCCCTGGTTCGGCGTTGCGCGGTTCCGAACGGATTGTGCCCGATGGTCCGCGGCGGATTCGCATCTGGAATTGCACGAAATAGGCGAGAGCCCCTTCGAGCGGGCTCCCCGAAGCTGCCGCGACGAATCGCCCGTGTCCGCATGGCAGGCGTGGGCGGCATGGCGGGCATCGGCACTTGCAGCGCGTTCTGCCTGTTGGAAGCAGGAAAATGCGACCCGCCGAGCGACCGCCGGAAAACCGCTGGGCAGTCTAATGTTACCAAATGGAGAACAATCCGTGCAGATTCTGTAGAGCATTGACAGAGATGATAAAATGATACCTCGTTATTACTGTACCCGAGGACACACGCAAGGAAGAAGAGCATGGATTTAGCGAAACAAGCCAAAATCGTCGACTCCATCCATGATACGTTACATGATTTCGTCGGTCAACGCCTAAAGGTGCGCGCCAATATGGGACGCTCGAAGATCGTCGAGAGCGAGGGCGTGCTCATGCAGGTGCATCCGCAGCTGTTCATCATGGAAGTCGACCGCAAGCGCGGCCGCACGGCCCGTCAATCGTTCCAGTACGTCGACGTGCTCACCGGCATGGTGGAGCTGTCGCAGAACGGCGAGCCGCTGTTCGAGCCGTTCATCCCCGATGCTTCCCAGGACGCCGAGGCGCCTCTCATGGAAGGCGGTTCCCTCATCGAGGACTTCGACGAGGAGAAAATGCTCTCCTAGATCGGAAGAAAACCGCAGAGGACCATCGGCGGGCGTCGCGGCAAGCGGCGCCCGCTTTTTCATTGCGCGCTGCCTTCGAACTTGCGGACTCGTCTGCGGCCGGCAGGTCGCATGCGCGGGGTTGCAGGTCGCATGCAGGGTCCGCAGGCTCGCCGGCCCATTCGCCGGCGTCCCCTCATGCAAGGATCGGCCCCTTTTCAGGACGGATGCACGTTGCCGGCAGCGTCGACGAAATAGGCGCGCTCGATGTCCGGGCAGCTTCGCGCGAAGGCGATGCCGCGCTCGATGCCCATGGCGAGCAGCGTCGTGGAGTAGCCTTCGGCATCGATCGACTGCCGTGCGATGACGGTGACTCCCGCCGCATCCGTTTCAGCAGGGCATCCCGTTGCAGGGTCCAGGATGTGATGGTACCGTGTTCCGTCGCGCTCGAAGCAGCGTTCGTAGACGCCGCTCGTCACGGCCGACGCGCAGCACACGTCCACCGCGCCCACGATGCCGCCCGGTTTCCGCGGATCCTGCAGGCCGACGCGCCAGGGTGCTCCTCCGGGCTTCCTTCCGTAGGCGACGACGTTGCCGCCCAGGTTGATGATGAACGAGGCGACGCCGCATCCGGCGATGATCGCCGTCAGCTTGTCGGCTATCCATCCCTTCGCGATGCCTCCCAGATCGACGGCGGCCTCGGGGTCGGCCAGCTGGGCCCAGGCTTGCGGCGAATCGGCGTTGCGGGAGGGTTCCTCCCAGACGTGCACCGAACGCCAATCGACGTGGGTCAGAGCCTCGTCGATGCGGTTCTGGTCCGGGATGGCGCCTTGATGGAAATCCCACAAGCGCACGACCGCGCCAACAGTCACGTCGAACAGCCCTTCGCTTTCCTCGCAGTAGCGCAGTGCCGCGCGCACGAGCTCGGCCGTGTCGCGGGCGATGGGCACCGGCGCGCCCTTCGCGCCGTTGAGCCGCGCGATGTCCGAATGGGGAAGCGTGCGGGAGAATCGGCGCTCGAAGGCGCGACAGGCGAGCCGCGCCTTGTCGAAGGCGGCTTCGCATGCGCCCGGCTCGCCGAACGCCTGCAAGGTGATGACGGTGTTGAATGCGTAGAACACGTGCGTCAACATGCCGGCCTCGTCGGGCCCCTGCGTTTCGTGCACGTCTTCCAACGGCACGGCATCGTATAATTCGTCAGGCTCCATGGTGCCAGTATAGATCAACGCGGCTGTGCTGATCGGGATTGCCCTGCCGGGCACGGCGTTGGGAAGCCTTCGCCTCGGAAGAGGCCCGCCTGCTAGTTCACGCTCGGTTGCTGGGCGATGCGCGCGCGGGCGGCGTCGGCGCTCTCCGCAACGGCATGCAGCATCTTGTCGCGCATGACGGTGACGTCGTTCGGTGTCGTGGCCGTATCCAACATCGAGCTGACGGCACGAGAAAGATCGATAAGCCGGGCGTTGATCTCGTTGTCTGTGGATGCGTTCATGATTCTCGTCCCTTCTCTGTTCGGATGTCGTTCATCTGGCTCATCGGCGGCCTCGACGAATGCGAGCCGCAATGCCCAAAAGGTAGCGCTCAACGAAGGGCAAGGCCGGATTCGCGCGATTGCTTGCGTAGGCGAGGCAAAGCGGTATGGGCATGAGATCTCCCGAGGCGATGGGCAGCACGACGATGGATGGGTACAGGTCTTCGAGGGACGGATCGTCTGCCACGAACATCGCCCCGTTCTGATCCTCGAGGAATGCGCGGTGCTCTGCTGCGAACGGCGGCAGCACGGTATAGCATGGCTCGAGCCCTTTCGCTTCAAGGTGGTTGGTGATGATCGTCTGGCAATAGCGTATGTCCTCCGGCATGGCGAGCGGTGTGCCCTTCAAGTCTTCGAGCCCGATGAACGGGCGCGATGCGAGCGGGTTGCCTTTCGAAACCGCCAGATGCAGGGGGAACGAGAGCAATCGGACGGAGTCGACGCCCGGCTTGCACACGCGGCCGATGACGACGGCGGCATCCACGATGCCTTCTTCCAAGGCGGCCAGGCACGCCCCGCTCGAATGGAACGAGGCGGTGAGCTTGATGCGGGGACAGGTTTTCTCGAACGCGTCGAAATCGTGCGTTCTGATGACGTTTCCCCTGCAAGGCGAGCAAGCCACCGCCAACGACACCAATCCTTCCTGTTCCTGCGCAAGCTCGTGGTTCCGAGCGAGCGCTTCGAGGTCGAGCAGGCACGAAAGCGCTTCCGACGCCCGTGTCGAGAACATGCGCCCGAACGGCGTTGGCGATACGCTGCGCCCCGACTTCTCGCACAGCTGGACGTGAAGCTCGCGCTCCAACTCGCCCACTGCCTTCGAAACCGCTTGCGGGGTGACGAAGAGTTCTTTGGCGGCCGTGGAAAAGCTGCCGCATTGCACAGTGGTCACGAAATATTCCAGCTGACTGATGTTCACCAATACCCATTCTTTTGGTGCGAGGTTTTCTTTCCGGGCTTTTGTTCTATAATTTATCATAAATCGTTAATTCGGAATTGTCGATCGGTCTATTTGACGAGAAGAATCCCCAGATGGATGGCAGATAATAAAATGTAATTGCCAGGGTACAGAAAATTAGCTGCTAGCATAGAACGGCGTAGGGATTCGCAATCTTTCTTTTCAAGTAGATATTTCTTGTACCTTTCTGCCCGGGGGCCCAATCTCATAATTCTGAAGAGGGTGCCGATCGCGTCGATTGAGGAGCGTCTATGAGGTTTGCCGAGGAAGTGGTTCTGTTCGACTTTGCCGGCATCCCGATGGTCGGCTCTCTCGGCACGGGCTACGCGATCGGGCTCACGGATGAAGGCGCTGCCGTCTGTGCGCGGCTCCATGAGGAGGATGTGCCCGAACAGGACATCGCCGCCGTCGATCCAGCCTTGCTCGAACATCTGACAAAAGGCGGGTTCTTTGAATCCGCGAAACCCGACCATCGCGTGCTGTCGGCCTACCTTCACGTGACCCAGCGCTGCAATCTGAACTGTGCCGGGTGCTATTCTCTCGATGCCCAGCGCAACGCACTTGCCGACGCTCCTCTGCCCGCGATCAAGCATGCCATCGACGAGCTGGCCGCTTCGGGCGTCATGCGGCTCGTCATATCCGGCGGCGAGCCCTTCCTGCGCGAAGACCTTCCCGAGATCGTGGAGCACGCCAAGCGTTCGTGCGGCATCGCGTCGGTCACCGTCTTGTCGAACGGCACGTGCATGTCCGACGCTGCTCTGGAGCGGCTCGCGCCGAATGTGGAATGCGTGTCCGTCTCGTTCGACGGGTGCTCATCCGAAGCGCCCGCCTACATACGCCAGGAGCAACGATTCGACGAGCTGGTGTCCGCCGTCCGCGCCGTGCAGGCCGCCGGCATCCAGGCGCACATCATTCCCACGGTGCACGCGAAGAACGTGGACGAGCTTTCCGCGTATCTGAACCTGTCGAAGGAGCTGGGGGCGACGCTGAACTTCAGCCTGCTCACCTGCGAGCCCGACGACGAGGCCCTGGGCGGTCTTCTGCCGGGCGAAGATGAGCTGCGGGCGCTGGGGCGCAGCCTGCTCACGCTGGACGACGGGAAGCCCGTCCTTGCCATGGATGCGCCCGTCGGCTTGAACATAACGGTCAAGCGCCGGTGCGGGGCGGGATGCGAGTCGCTGAGCATCGGCGCCGACGGCACCGTGTACCCGTGCCACATGCTTCATCGTGAAGAGTACGCGATGGGGAATGCATTCACGGGCTCCGTTGCCGAGGCCGTTCAGGGCGATGTGGCGCGCACGTTCCGAAGCCTCGATGCGGCGACGTTCGAGGATTGCGCCGATTGCGCCTATGTACGAATTTGCGGGGGAGGCTGCAGGGCCCGCTCGCTGTTCGCATCGGGCAGCTTGGAGTCGAAAGATTCCTACTGCGCGATGATCCAGGAGTTCTACGACGTCCTGGGAAATGCGATGAAAGCTGCGGTAGAAAAAGCGAGAGGAGGAAATAGAGATGCTGTTTTATAGCGAAGCTGATCCGAGGGCAATTTGCCCCATTATCGGGTTTGGTGGTATTTGCATTGCCCCTGGCGTGTAAATGCAATCACAAAGTTATTGGCCCCCGATATCGGGGGCCTTTTCTTGGGTTGGTGAAAATGGTTCTACAGAGATTTGATGTATTATGCTACGAAAGATAGTTCGAATATTCGGAGGCAACATTGGAAGACGGCGAAATTACTATCAAGTCTTTGGCAAGAACGAACAAGGTATGCAGAATTATTAGCGTTATCTTGAAAGTCATATTTGCGGTTGTCTGTGCTTTCTGGATATTTTCAAGTGGATTGATGATCTATTCTTTAATCTGTCCTTCGTCTTTTAGTGTTGCCGACAACGTTAACCAACTCAAAACAGTTTTATTCATTGTTTATGGCGTAATATTTGCAGTCATGTTTATTGTTTTCATACGCATGTTTTCGAGCGTCGCGGGAGGAAATTCGCCTTTTTCGTTGGTTCAAGTAAAGCGACTAAGAATTATCGCTGGTATGTTGCTGCTGTACGCCGCGGTCGATTTTTTAATCACAGCAAACACTTCGTTTCTTCAGCTCGATGGTCTGAATTCTGGTTATGCGTCTACAAACGACAACACTATTATTCCCATCAATCTCGTTCCTTTGATCGCTTCAGCGGTGATTTTTGCTTTCTCGTTTGTGTTTGAATATGGTGTGCTCTTGCAAGAGTTTTCGGACGAAACGCTTTAGGCTATTGAAATGTCCATCATCCTCCATCTCGACCAGGTTATGGCCGACCGCAAAATGTCGCTCAACGAGCTTGCGGATCGCGTTGGCATCACGAATGTGAACATGTCGCGGATAAAGACAGGCAAAATCAAGGCTGTACGTTTTTCGACGCTTAATGCCATATGCAAAGTGCTCAAGTGCGAACCTGGAGATATCTTGAAGTACATCGACGACGAAGATGATCTGCCTGACGGTGAAGGTCACCCGGACGTGGATTCTGCTTAAGAATAAGACGGTCTCACTAGCCATTCTATGGACATTTTGCAGCATCATTTGACAATCGGTGGCAATACCGGCAAAATAAGTCCTCGCGCAACAGCGCACCTTTCGTGGGGATGTAGCTCAGCTGGGAGAGCATCACGTTCGCAACGTGGGGGTCGTGGGTTCGAATCCCATCATCTCCACCACGGAAACTAAATCGGGTCGGGAGCCATCGCTTCTGACCCGTTTTTTGTCAGACACTGACTTATAATCCGATTGCGGATAATTATTTGAGGTGTTCTAGCTATTGGCTCGTGCTTTTTTGTCTTTTGCGATTAACTCATAATCCTCAATGGTATAGGTTTCGATTGTGCCTAAGGGGCATTCCGCAGTCACGGCTAATTCAATTCTCCATTGTGTAATAATAGACTACTAGTTAGTCACGAAATTAAAGATAGTGCTGGTGGAGAAGCGCGTTTCGATTGATATTTAGGACGTTGCTAGGAGTAAACAATGGCCAATCATGTTATTTGTTTAAAAGATTTTTCTAAAGGGGTCTCTGTCCATTCCGAAGAGGATGTCAAGCAAAAGATAATCATGAGGTATTTAAAGAGTCTTGATTATTTAGAAGAAGAGATGAGGTTTGAAAACCCTATAACCGTTCAAGTTGGCAGTCGTAAAGTGACTTTATATAGTGATATTGAAATTATTATCGACGGTCGGCCTGAGATTGTCATTGATGTGAAAAGCCGAATCATACTCTTAACGATACAGACTTATTGCAAGCAACTTCTTATGCAAAGCTTGTGGATATACAGTCGGCGTATCTAGCCTTTGCAACTAATGGCCTTGATCTTAAAGGCGCAAATGTTGTCACCGGCGCAGAAGTGCAAAACATTCCTTCTAAAAATCAATTGATTTCCTTACTGGCTCGGCGTCCGCGAAAACTGTTGACCGACATTGAACTACGTGAAGTTCGTAGTGCTTTAGTGACAATAATGTCTCGAGATGACCTTTATAAGGTTATTAAAGATTGCAAAGAAATCATTGAAAAACAGGCATTGATCAGATCGGATCAATCATTTAAAGAGATGACAAAGATTATCCTGGTTAAGATGAACGAGGAGCGTCGGGCGATTAAGGAGGCAAAGCAGAATCGCTTTACATGCAGGTGGCTCCAAGTAACGGCTCATGCAAATGCTGTCTCCGAGATTAGTGTTTTCAAAACTCTGTTTAATGAAGCTGTAAAGAAATACGAGGGTATTTACGATGAAGAAGATCCAGGTCTTCTAATTAAAGATAACGACGCACTTCATAAGGTCGTAACTCGTCTCGAACCATTCTCTTTTCTCGGCACTGGAGATGATATTAAAGGGGTGGTTTATGAAATCTTTCTCCGAGCTAGCTTGCGTGGTGAGTTCGATCAGTATTTTACGCCTCGAGAACTCGTTGATTACATAGTCGAGGCAGCCGATCCTCAATATGGAGAGAAGTTCGTCGATCCTGCTGTTGGCTCAGGAGGATTTCTTATTAAAGCGTTCGCTCACGTTAACCGTTCTTTACAATCGTCGGGACGCCCAGCGCATGACATTTTGGTTGATGAAAAAGAGCTTGTCGAAAAGCACATATGGGGCCAAGAGGCTGATTACGATCTCCATGTTCTGGCGAAGATCAACATGATCATGCATGGGGACGGATGGAATAATATCTACCAAGGCGACTCCCTTCGAGAAATGTATCTTCCAAAAGAGGAATTCGATCTTGTTTTGGAGAATCCGCCTTTTACGACTTCGTATGGCAACGCTACAATTTTGAAGAACTATGACATGGGTTATGGAAAAGAGAGCCAAGAACTCGATATCCTTTTTGTAGAGCTCTCCATACGGCTTTTAAAACCGGGCGGGAGAATGTTTGTCATCCTCCCGGAAGGTCTGCTCAATCTGCCTGCCTATACGGACTTTCGTATATGGCTGCTTGGCGAAGCGTGGATAAGTCAAGTGGTTAGTTTGCCGGCTGGTGCCTTCCAGCCGTTTGGTCGATCTGCCTCTAAGACGTGCATTCTGGCTGTCATAAAAAAAGGAAAAGATGTTAAGCCTCCTAAGTATGTGTTTGGCGCTATTGCAACCAAGATCGGATATGATACAGGGAAAACTTCATATAAAGCGATTGAGCGTAATGATCTGATGGACATATTAAAAGAGAGTAATGAGTTCTTTTCTGGAGTTCATTATCTGGGGACGGATGATTCAGTTGCCGCGTGGTGTCGACAAAAGGACATTACTGCTGAAAGGATCGACGCAGGCTTTGTTGTGAGTGAGGCTTACTCGAATGATGATGGAGTGAGATTGGGGGAATTGTTTGAAATTGAAGATGCAGGCGTTTCCCTTTCTGATAATAAAATATATTCATATCTTGAAGTTCCATGGATCTCGGATATCCATGGTTGCATACAGAGAATAGATAGGGTTATGGGGGCGAATCTCAATGCGAGTAAGTTGAGAGAATTGCGCGCAAGCGACATCTATCTCACTCGAATCAATCCTCGAAAGAAACGCATTGGCATGGTTCCCTCATGTTGTTCAGAGCCGGTTATGGTTTCTGGAGAGGTGTTTACTCTCAAATGGAAAGAGAATGCGCATCTCACGTGGGAGGATAGGTACGCAATTATCCCAATTCTGCGTTCGGATTTAATTACGCAGAAAATTTGCTGGCTATCAACAGGCTCTTCGTCATCTAGAGCAAGGATATCGACCTCTTCGCTTCGAACTCTTTCTATTCCAAAAAAGCTTCTGCAAGATAAGCGGACCATTAAAAGAAGGTCGGAGGCCATAGTCCAAGCGACCGATGATTGTTGGCATGCTATTTGCACTGTAAATGGCATCATGGACGAGTCATAGAGACTGGGAAATGCAAGCGAATGGTGGGCTGTTACCTGTTTGGCGGTAGTGTAAAGAGCTTTAGTCCAGACCATTGGCTTCAGCATGTTTTCTTCGGTTATTCAAGCCGCTTTTTAGCGAGGCGATGTGACTCGGATGGTCTTTAGCGGCATACGAGAGCATTTCTATTTATTTCGACGAGGGACACATCACCATTTTAGCTACTAAACTAATTGTGATGCTGTACGTACCTCTTGGGAGAGCATCACGTTCGCAACGTGGGGGTCGTGGGTTCGAATCCCATCATCTCCACCACGGAATCTCGATCGGGCGAGGCCGTTGGTCTCGCCCGATTTCTATGTGGCTGCTTGTCGCTCGGCGTCCCCAGTTCTTTGGTCGGGCATCCAAGCTCAACTGAGCCATTCGGAAGCATGCGATTCAGTTGAGCCCGTGCCAGCATCTTCGTTGTGGAAACTGAATAACCGGGGTTTTCCAGCTGGGCCCCTTGTGCGCCATGCAGCTCTAGCCCCGCCTTCTCCGTCTTTAGGGTTTTTCCCTATACCATGACTGGAATATCCCCTGAATACAAATTTTCTCCATAGAAGACAAAAATGCTCAGGTATCTTTTACTGGAAGGAGAGGTTCGTCCTGTCGAAGGGAGGAGATTCAGATGACCAAGAACAAAAGAAACAAGGCTGCTCTCTGGATCGCGTCGATCTGTGCTTTTGGCTTGGTGATGGGGCTTGTCGCATGTGCGCCCCAGAACAGCTCAAGCCAGACGGCGGGCCAGAAAGCTGACGAGAGCCAGCAGGCGGGAACGCCTGAAGCGGACGAGTACGGTGTGGTCCTGGCGGAGTCGTGGAAGGACATCTATCCCGACCAGTACAACAGCTACATGGCAAACGAGGCCAACTCGCCCGATTCGGGCAAGCATGATTATCTGGAGCTGTACCCGGCGCTGAACACCATGTACAAAGGCTACGCTTTTGCGCTGGGCTACGACGAGGCGTCGAGTCATCTGTACACGCTGCAAAGCGTGTCGGAGTCTCCTCGCACCACACAGAAGGAGCAGTCCGCCAACTGCATCACCTGCAAGACCCCGCAGTTCACCGCACTGGTGACCAAGGAGGGTGATACCGTGTACGCCCAGAAGTTCAATGATCTGATCGGCCAGTTCACCGAGCCGATAAGCTGCTACAACTGCCATGAGAACGATCCTTCGACGCTCACGGTGACGGGCACGCATTGGACGAACGCCATCGGCAGCGCCATCGAGGAGGTTCCCGAAGGGGCGGCGGTATGCGGGCAGTGCCATAACGAGTACTATTTCCCCACCGACACCAAGGTGACCTCGTACGCGTACTCAAACCTTGAGGAGATGACGCCGGAGTCCATCCTCGCTTTCTACGACGAGAAGGGCTTCAAGGATTGGGAGCATGCCGACACGATGGCGCCCATGATCAAGGTGCAGCACCCCGAGTTCGAGACCATGTACGGCGGCACCAAGGAAGAGAGCGGCCCCATGGCCCAGCATGGCTATGCCTGCTCGGACTGCCATATGGCTGCGACTGAGGGCGAGAACGGCACGTACACCTCGCACAATTGGAGCAGTCCGCTTGCGAATGCCAGCCTCATCGAGAACAACTGCTCGCAGTGCCACGAAGACATCGTTGGCGAAGTGCAGGCCGTCCAGGACGAGGAGGAAACGCGCGTAACGGCTATCAGTGAGGACATCGAAGCGATGACCAACGCCATTGCCGCGAAGTACGCCGACGAGATCGCCGCGCTCAAGGCCAAGAAGGAGGCCGGCGAGGAGTATGCCGCCTCTGCCGAGCTGGCCCAGCTGCAGCAGCTCCAGCGCGAAGCTCAGTTCTATTGGGACTTCGTGATGGTTGAGAACAGCGAGGGCGCCCATAACCCGACCCTTACGTGGAAGACCCTCGACAAGGCTCAGGCGGCTGTCGACGAAGCCATGGCTTTGCTCGCTTAGCCGGCAGGGACGCACCTCTCCCGCGTCGTTCCCCGCGGGCGCAGGCAAGGCGCTGCGTGCTCCTTGCCTGCGCTTCGGGGAAGGCTCTGCTCGACCGGGCTTCGTTTCGAACATGCTACCAGAGGGCGATCGAACCAAGATGAAGGCTCTGCGTGTGCTCCCCGTGCGCAAACGACCGCATTCACTCGAAAAGAGGGGCGAATCCGGGCTAATTCCCCCCAAATGGGTGATAGGTTTTTTGTTGCCCCGGCGGTACTATGCATGTGGTACAGTGCTTGTGTTTCCGCTTGGAGGCGACAACGGCTTCAGCGCGAAACAGAAGCAGCCGAATGTAAGCAAGACGAGGATATTTGAAAGGGGGTTAGAGAGCATGAGCGAAGAGGAAACCAAAGTGGAAGCCGCCACCGAGGCAACTGCTTCCGATGAGCAAACGACCAGTGAGGCCGCTCCCAAGAAAAAGGGAAAGAAAAAGTGGCCGATCGTCGTCGGCGTCGTTGTGGTTGTTTTGATTGCAGCCGGTGCCGGCTTCTTTGTTTGGCATGAGCAGCCGAGTTTCTGCAACGCCATTTGCCACACGCCTATGGATCCGTATCTGCCGACGTACGAGGCGGAGCCGGGCCAGCCTGCCGTGGACAAGTGGGGCAACGAGGTTGAGAACGCCAGCGGTATGATGGCTCCCATCCACCGCATTTCGAAGGACGAAGGCGGTGCGGATGCCACGTGCATGAGCTGCCACGTTCCCACGATCGGCGAGCAGATGACCGAAGGCATGAACTGGGTCACTGGCAACTACATCAACCCGCTCGAGGAGCGCGATCTGGACGATCTGGTCGAGGCTCGCGGCCTTGCCGACGGGGATGAGTTCTGCCTGAACGAGGCCTGCCACAACCTGACGCGCAACGACCTGATCGAGGCCACGAGCGACATGGGCACGTACAATCCGCACGTTGCCCAGCATGGCGAGATCACCTGCAGCAACTGCCACAAGGCGCACCGCGCTTCCGTGATGTACTGCACGCAGTGCCACAGCGAAGCCGAAGTGCCTGAGGGCTGGCTGACGGTTGCGGAGTCCAACAAGCTGGCGTCGTAACCGGTTTCAGCGCGCTTGTCAGCAAGCGTGGAACCGAATAGCAAGAGGGAGCCCGCCGCAAGCATTGCGCTTGGACGGGCTCCTTTGTCAAAGATCCGAAGAACGGAATGGTAGAAGCGGCCTGGCGGGGAAGCGCCTTGCCGGCCCCTGTCCGAACGCGCCCCGCGGCGCGCATGGTGAATATTTGAATTCAACGCCATTGCGCTCTTCGGAACTTTGAGGTACGTGAAAATGACCGTGAGAGGGAAACAATTGAGGAGGCGAACGTGAACACGAAGACGAAGCGTCGCATGATCGTGGTGACGGGCGTCATCATCATGGTGCTCATCGTAGTCCTGGCCGTCGTCGGCGGCTCCAGCTCGGCGAAGCCGGCCACTATCTCAGACTTGGCCACCGGCGAGTACGTCGACCAGAAGATCCAGGTCAGCGGAAACGTCGTGGAGAATTCGTACACCACCGAGGACGACGTGCTGACGTTCGACATCTACGATCCGAACGGCGATGCGTCCCAGCAGCTTCGGGTTCGCTTCGAAGGCGGGGTGTCGGCCACGTTCGGGAACAACGTGACGGCCATCTGCACGGGCAAGATGGGGCAGGACGGCGTGCTCAACTGCAGCGAGCTGGTCACCAAATGCCCTTCCAAATACGAAAACGCCACCGACGCGCTCTCGGTCGGACAGCTGCTGGGCTACGGCGACGGCATCGTGGGGAACACCGTGAAGGTGTCGGGCGTTGTGAAGGACGGCACGCTGAAGGCCGCGGGCGAAGGCGACCGGCTTGTGATCGTGGATGCCGGAAACGCCGCCGACCAGCTGGCCGTGCTGTTCGATGGGGCGCTCTCCGAGGACATTGCCGACGGGTCGTCGCTCGTCCTAACCGGTTCCATGGACGAGCAGGGCAAGTTCGCTGCGACCGACGTCGCCTTGGAAGGGTAGGGCGCGACGTGCCTTCGGGCCCGGTTTGAAAAGACGATGGGCGGCCGCTGTCGCCCCGGAAGGATAACGCATGTCAACATTCGGTTTGATCGGCCTCCTCGTCTCGTTCGCGGGCGTGGCCGTGTCCGTGGTGTGCCTTGTCGCGGGCGCGCTCATGTCGCGCAAGCGTCAAAGCGACGTGGCCGACACGCTCACCTGGGGCGGCCATGTGGCCACGCTGCTTTCCCTGGTCGGCCTCACGGCTTGCTGCGCCATCCTGGTGTACTGCTTCATGACGGGCGACATGACCATCGAGTACGTGCTGAACCAGCACAGTGACGCCTCGGGCGATCTGGCGTGGCTGTACAAGCTCTCGGGCCTGTGGGCGGGCCGCCAGGGGTCGCTGTTGTTCTGGGCGTGGCTCATCGCGGTGTTCAACTCGATCGTCGCCGTCCGCAACCTGAAGCGCACCGCCAAGCTGGACTCCATGGCGCTGCTCATCGCGCAGCTCGTGCTGTGCGCCTTCGTGGGCGTCATGTTGTTCTCCGAGAACAACATGCCCTTCACGGTGACGCCTGCCAGCTACTTCAACGCCGACGGCACGTTGACGGCCGCCGCGTCCATGTACGGCATGAACACGCTTCTGGAGCACTGGGCCATGGCCATCCATCCGCCCACCCTGTTCGTGGGGTATGCGGGGCTCACCATCCCGTTCGCCTACGCCATCGCCGCGCTTGTGGTGAACGACCCGTCGAAGGAATGGGTCGTCCGCTCCCAGCGCTACGCGCTGTTCTCGTGGTTCTTCCTGGGCCTGGGCATTGGGCTGGGCGCGGTTTGGGCCTACGTGGTGCTCGGCTGGGGCGGCTACTGGGGTTGGGATCCGGTGGAGAACGCCAGCTTGCTGTCCTGGCTCGTGGGCGTCGCGCTCATCCACAGCTTCACCGTGTACCGCCAGCGCGGGGCGTTCAAGCGCTGGAGCGTCATGTGCGCCTGCCTGACGTTCGCATTCGTCATCGTGGGCACGTTCATCTCCCGTTCGGGCCTGGTACAGTCGGTGCACGCGTTCGAGGGCGATCCGGTGTCGGTCGCGCTGTTCGGCTTCCTCATCGTGATCCCCATCGTCGCGGGGCTTGCGGGCATCATCGCGCGGTGGAAGAGCTTCGGGCCGGGGGATTCCGGCAGCGACGACGTGGACAGCATGGTGTCGAAGGACGCCGCGTACTACTTCAACAACGTCATCATGGTGGTGTTCGCCTGCTTGCTGGCGTACCTCACCATTTCGTCGGCTTTGCCTGAGATCCCCTTCTTGCTGTTCAGCGGTCAATCCGTGTCGGCCGGCACCTATAACGCCATCGCGCGTCCGCTCGGCATCCTGTATCTGGCCATCCTGGCGGTCTGCCCGCTGCTGTCGTGGGGCAGAACCGAGGGCAAGCGGTTCTGGAAGCGCGCCCGCGTCCCGGGCGCCTGCGCCGTCGTGCTGTTCGCCGTGCTCATGGCGTACTTCTTCACGTATCTGCTGCCCGACTACGACGCCATCGTCGCGGCAGGCGGCACGAGCGCCGAGGGGCTGCTGGAAGAGGGGCCGTCGTGGTACTACAACGGCTTGGCCGTCGTCGGCTTCCTGGTGGCCAGCGTGTTGTTCTTCAATTCGCTGTTCATGCTGGGCCGGGGCATCCGCGCCTACCGCGACAGCAAGGGCGGAAGCATGGTGTCCGCCGCCTTCGGCATGCTGGTGAACCGGGCGTCCACGTTCGGCGGCTTCCTGGCGCACTTCAGCATGGCCATCATCCTGGTCGGCCTCATCGGCTCGTCGATGTACGTGACCGAGATAACGGGCTACGTGGACTACGACAGCGAGACGGACACCGCGGCCGAGGATTTCGCCATCAGGGACTACACGCTCGTCTACACCGGCAACTCCATCCAGGAGCAGGACAACGGCGACGACATCGACTACACCGTGTACTTCGACGCCTACAAAAACGGCGAGTTCGTGGGGTCGGTGAGCCCGACCGTGCAGCTGGTGCAGTCGACGCAGCAGCAGAAGCTCGTGGCCAGTGTCATCTCGTTTCCCACCGAAGACCTGTTCGTGGTGTACCGCGGCGTCAACGCCGACGGCGACTTTTCCATGGACGTGCGGGTGAACCCGCTCATCTCGCCGGTGTGGATAGGGTTCGGGCTGCTCATGGTGGGCATCGCCATAGCAACGCTGGGCCGGCGCGGCGCGGGCCGCAAGCCGGCTGCGCGTGCCATCGCGGCCGCTGACGAGAAGAAGGAGGAGGCGTAGCCGCTGTGGACCCCGCCATCAGGACCAAGAAGCTCTCGAAGGTGTTCGGGAACCGCAAGGCGGTGGACAAGGTGTCCATCGAGGTTCCCCAAGGCGCGTTCCTGTCCATCTTCGGTCCGAACGGCGCCGGCAAGACGACGCTGCTGCGCGTGCTGTCCACGCTGTCCCGCGCCACGTCGGGCGAGGCCGAGCTCATGGGCGTCAACCTGAAGGAGGATCCTGACAAGGCGCGCGACCACATCGGCCTCATCTCGCACAACTCCATGCTGTACCCCGACCTCACCGCCGAGCAGAACCTGCTCCTCTACGCGCGCCTCTACGGCGTGGAGGATCCCGAGGCGCGCGTGCTCGAGCTGCTGGAGGCGGTGGAGCTGAAGCATCGGCGCCTCGACGTGGTGCGCACGTTCTCGCGTGGCATGACGCAGCGCCTGTCCATCGCCCGGGCGCTCATCCACGATCCCGAAGTCGTGTTCCTGGACGAGCCGTACTCGGGCCTCGATCCGCACGCGGTGGAGATATTCGACGAGCTGATCGACCAGCAGCGCGCGGGCCGCACGTTCGTCATGGTGAGCCACGACTTGCAGAAGGGCTTCGCCATGTGCACGCACGCGCTCGTGCTGGCCAAGGGCCGCGTGGTGGCATTCGACGAGAAAGACGCGTTCGATTTCGACGAGTTCTCGGACTTGTACCGCTCGACGGTTGGCATGGGGGTGGCGTAGGTGGCGGTGGCACTGAAGAAACCCTCGACGTTCCAGCAGTACAGGACGCTTTTGCGCAAGGACCTGGAACGGGAGTTCCGCACGAAGGAGATGCTCACGTCCATGGGCATCTACGCGCTGCTCGTGATCATCGTGTACGGGGCGGCGCTTGCGCAGACCTCGCAGACTGCCGACGTGCTGCAGATGAGCGGCGGACTTCTGTGGGCGCTCATCGTGTTCACGTCGCTTCTGGGCCTCAACCGCTCGTTCGCGCACGAGAAGGAGCAGGGCTGCCTGGAGGGCATCCTGCTCGTGCCGATGGACCGCTCGGTGGTGTTCTTGGCCAAAGCGACGTCGAACCTGCTGTTCTTGCTGGTGGTGGAAGTGATCGCCGTGCCGCTGTTCTACTTCTTCTTCCTGACCACCACCACGCCGTCCGAGAGCTTCTGGCTGCTCGTGGTGCCGCTGCTCGTGGGCACCGTGGGCGTGGCGGGCATCGGCACGCTGCTGTCCACCATCACCATCAACACGCGCGGCAAGGATGTGATGCTTGCGGTTCTGTTCATCCCGCTGATCTTCCCGCTGCTGTACGCGTGCGTGTCCGCGACGACCGCGGCCATCGTGGGCGCGGAAGGCTATGCGGACGTGATGCTGACGTCGTTGGCGCTTGCGGGCGGCTACGACATCATCATGATCCTTGCATCGTGGGTCCTGTACGATTTTGTGATTAGCGCTTAACGTTCCGTCGGCCTGCCGGCCGACGGAACTGCTCGATGCTGCGAGGCGCCGAGGTGCCCCGCTTTGCCGCTTCTTCGCTTGCCCTCACGTGCGGAAGCACGCTCGGCCGCGAAGCACGGCAATTCGGGGCACCTCGACTCCTCTCGCTGACAGAGCAGGACCTATAATAGTTGGACGAGTAGAGAGAAGGGGTGTTCATGTCCGAAACGAAAAAGGCGCTCAAGCTGCCGGAAGCGGGCCAGTGGCCCGACCGGATCGCGCCGGCGGTGCTCGTCGCGGGCATCGTGCTGTCGACGATCGGCTTTTTGCTGGCGTTTTTGTGGGCTTCGCCCGTGAACGGTGCTGCGGTGAACGGTGTCGAGATGATCGGCGGCCAGATGGTGACCAGCGTGCTGCTGCTGTCGCAGAAGATCTTCTACTTCCATATGCCGGTGGCCATCACGTCGTTCATCGCGCTGGCGTTCGCTGGCTACTATGCGGTGCGCTTCCTCATGACGAAGAACCGTCGCTTCGACACCTGCTCGAAGATCGCGATGGAGATCGCGCTGCTGTTCGTGGCGTGCACGATGATAACGGGCGATTTGTGGACGCGCTTCGAATGGGGCGTGTGGTGGACGTGGGATCCGCGCCTGACGACGTACCTCATCCTCATGCTCATCATCATCGCGTACTTCATCCTGCGCAACGCCATCGACGAGCCCGAGCGCCGCGCGACCTACGGGGCGGTGCTCAGCATCATCGCCCTCATCGACGTGCCGATCTGCTTCATGGTGACGCGCCTCATTCCCTCCAGCATCCATCCGGTGGTCGTGCGCGAGGGCGGCATGTCGGGCGACATGGGCATCACGCTCATGTTCTGCCTGGCCGGCATCGTCATGGTCGGGTTCGCCCTGTACCGCTTCCGCTTCCGCCAGGTTCGCCTGACCGAACGCGTCGAAGCGCTGAAGGAGCAGTTGGAAGACTGATTTGTTCCGCCGTTCTGCCGAACGGCGGAACGGTCGACGCTGCGGCGCTTCGCAGCACCCCGCCTTGCCGCTTTTGCGCTTGCCCTCACGTGCGGAAGCACGCTCGGCCGCGCAACACGACGATTCGAGGCACTGCGAAGCGCCTCGCTGACATTGAAACGACCTATGAGTTTAGAAGGAGATTGACCTATGAATCCGATCCTCGTTGAGATCTACAGCACCATCGTTCCGTCGATGCCGTTCATCATCGGGGCCTATGCGCTTATGTGGGTGGCTCTTCTGGTGTACGTGCTCATCATCATGGTGGGCTACAAGAAGGCCGAGGCCCAGATGGCGGTTCTGGAAGAAGCCATCGCTGAACAACAGGCAAAATAGCAGGATGGCGACGGGTTTTCCCGTCGTGCTACAATGGCCCGAGCGATTCGCCGAAGACGCCGCCCGATCGCGGCGTCTTCGCTTTAGTCACCGTATCTGCGAGAAAGGCACCCGTCCATGAAGGCACTCATCCCCGCAGCGGGCCTCGGCACGCGCTTTTTGCCCGCCACGAAGGCGCAGCCCAAGGAAATGCTGCTCGTCGTCGACCGTCCGGCCATCCAGTACGTGGTGGAGGAGGGCCTGGCGTCGGCCGCCGACGAGGTCGTCATCATCAACAGCCGCGAGAAGAAGGCCATCGAAGATCACTTCAGCCCGAATCCGGAACTCGTGGCAACGCTGCGCGCCCGCGGCAAAGACAAGTACGCGGACCTCGTGGAGCAGGTGGGCGACTACAACGTGAGCTACGTGTACCAGGACGAGGCGCTGGGCCTGGGCCATGCGGTGCGCTGCGCGCACGAAAAGACCGGCAACGAGCCGTTCTACGTGCTGTTGGGCGACGTGCTGGTGCCCGACAACCAGATGCTGCCGCGCATGCAGGAGGTGTCCGACGCCCACGGCGGGGCCAGCGTCATCGCGGTCATGCCGGTGCCGGACGACCAGGTGAGCCGCTTCGGCGTCATCGCGGGCGCGGCGGTGTCCGACGACGTGTGGAAGGTGGACGCGCTGGTGGAGAAGCCGGCGCTCGAGGACGCGCCGTCGAACCTGGCCGTGTTCGGCCGCTACCTCTTGAGCGCGCGCGTGATGGAGCTTCTGGCCGACGTGGAGCCCGGCGTGGGCGGCGAGATCCAGCTGACCGACGCGCTCGACGCCGTGCTCAAGGAAGAGGAGATGTACGCGCTGGTCATCGATCCCGAGGACGGCTTCGATACCGGTACCGTGGAAAGCTGGCTGGAGACGAACAACATCCTGTTCCGTCGCGCTGCCGAACGACGGAATTAACCGACGCTGCGACGCGTTCTCGCGCCCGATCTCGCGGCGATGCCGAAAGCTCGCGTACCGAAGTACGCTTCGCCTTCGCCATCCCCGCGATCTCAGGTGTGAGAACGCCTCTCGCTGACTTACTGCGCCAACCTGGGCGATTGTTTTCGCGCTTTGCGCGAAGCTGCGCGCTAGTCCACCACGTTCTGCGGCTTGCCGGCCGCGAACGCGCCCACGTTGGCGGCCACGGTGGTCAGCAAGCGTTCGCGGGCTTCGTGGGTGGCCCAGGCGATGTGGGGCGTAACCACGATGTTGAGGCCTTTCGCCTGCAGCAGGGGGTTGTCGGCGTGCATGGGCTCGGCCGACACGACGTCGGCGCCGAAGCCGCGCAGCTTGCCTGCGCGCAGCGCGTCCACCACGGCCCGCTCGTCAACCAGCGTGCCGCGCGCGGTGTTCAACAGGTAGGCGCCGTCCTTCATGCGGCCGATGGTCTGGGCGTTCATCATGCGGTCGGTTTCAGGCGTGGCCGGCACGTGCAGCGACACCACGTCGGATGCGGCCAGCAGCTCGTCAAGGTCCACCTGGCGCGCGCCGTCGCCTTCCAGCTGGGGCTTGGCCGAGCGGTTTTCGAACACCACCGGCATGTCGAAGGCGCGGGCGATCCGGCACACGGCCTGCCCGATGCTTCCCATGCCCACGATGCCCATCGTCTTGCCTGCCAGCTCCACGAGCGGCGTCTTCCAGAACGAGAAGTCCTTGGCGCGGGTCCAGTCGCCGTCCATGACCAGGCGGGAATGCTCTCCCACGTGCAGGCACAGCTCCAGCAGCAGCGCGAACGTCATCTGGGCCACATCGGGCGTGGAGTAGGCCGGCACGTTCGATACCACCACGCCCCGCTTGCGGGCCGCATCGAGGTCCACCACGTTGTATCCGGTGGACGTGAGCGCGATCATCTTGAGGTTCGGCGCCCAGCCGAGCGCCTCGGCGTCCCAGGCGGTCTTGCTCGACACGGCCACGTCCGCATCGGCCACGCGTGCCGCCAGCTGGTCGCGCGGCGTGCGGTCGTATACGGTCACGGTGCCGTATTGCTTCAGGGCATCCCAGCTCAGATCTCCTGGATTGTTCACGTATCCTTCGAGGACGACGATGTTCATGCGCGCTCCTTTCCGCATGCGGGTGCCGGCTCGCTTCGAGATGCCGCCGATTGTAGCACCGCATTCCGCTCTTGCCCTTCCGTGCGCTGAAACGATACGGCGCAGTTGCGCACATGCAAGCGGGCGCACGACGGAATGCGGCTGATCATTGGAAAGAATCCGGCCCACACCGCAGATGACAGAAAACGCGGTCGAATGCGCAGTCGCCGAGCGCGAAACCGGACACGCGAGTTTCTCGACCAGGCGTTTTGCTCGACCAAGGCGCGCAGAGGGCGCGGATCGGCCTTACGGACTGCACATTCGACCGCGTTTTCTGTCATTTCCGATTCAGCCCGGAGCCGGCTGGGCTTTGGAAGAATTCACGTTGTTCGTGGAAAGCGGGCGCGCGTTTCGTCCTGCAACTCGCAGGTCCATACCGTATCTCTTGCGATTGAACTCAAAGCACACGTTGCGGCCTATAACCCTGGAATGCTTGCAGAACGCCGCAGAGCTTCGCAGGGCGCTGAGGCGGGGCGTGGGGGCATTGTCGGAAGCGTTACGGCCGGGCCGGGGAAGACCGCCGAAAAAAGGATCGGCCCGGGGAGAGGGGAGCTCCACCGGGCCACAAGGAGGGGATGTGCGGTGCCGGAGCACCGCTTCTGCTTTAAGGGGTAAGCAGACACAAACTGAAAGGAGGGGAGTCTTTCGTTTGCTGACGCTAGTATAAAACTTGACATTGCAGATGATATGTGGCAGGCGTGCATGTTTTGTGAATTGGGGGCCGCGAAAGTAACAGATAGGTAAATTATCGGCCGATCACTTCACGTCGGCTTCAGCGGATTCGATTTCAAGGGAGGATTCCGCGGCTTCTGACTCGACGGCGGACTCGACGGCTTCGGATCCGGCGGCTTCTGACCCCATGGTTTCGACGGACTCGGCAGGCCGCAGCGTTTCGCGCACGTCCCACACCGCCTGCGCGAGGGCGGTGACGTAGAGGCGGTTCGCGTCGGTGTCGCGCACCCCCGTCATGACGGTGAAGAGGTACGCCCTGTCGCCTTCGACGACGATGCCCGCATCGATGAGTGCGTTGTCCTCCTCGCCGCCGATCCAGCCGCCCTTGTCGTACACCGTGACGGGCGGCTTCCGGCTTTCCTCCAAGCGCTCGCTTGCAAGCTCGACCGGCGTGGAGAAGTCGACGTTCTGGTCTTCCAAGGCCTCCTCGCCGCTCATCTCCTCCAATTCCACCGCATCCCGTATCATCGAGAACTCCGTGCTGCTGAACAGGTCCTCCATCCACGTCACCAGGTCCTCGTCGCCCGTTTGGAAGTACAGGTAGGCGTTCATCCACAACTTGAGCGAATCGCGCGGCGCGTAGTGCGGAAACGCCGTGTCGGTGGCGAGCGTCGTGCTGATGTTCATGTCGGCCAGCCAGTTCGGCAGGGTCTCCTCCTCGTAGCCTTCGCAGGTGTAGCGGAGCTTGTGGTAGGAGGAATTGTCGGACCAGGTGATGGTGTCGGCGGCAAGATCGTCGATGGCGTTCACGGAAAGGTTGCCCGGCTCGAGGACCTCCTGGCAGACGTAGACGAGGTACGGCCCTTTGAACGAGGAGGCCCCGTACACCTGCTCGTCGATGTTGTACGCGTAGCCGCTGCCCGTTTGCAGGTCCACGATGCAGAAGCCCACGGTGCGGTCGTTCTCCGCGAAGGGGGCGAGCGCCGCTTGGATGGAGGCCTGCTGCTCGTCTGAAAGCGAAGGGACGTGGCTGTCGCCTTCACTGACGAGCGTGAATCCCGCGATGTTCTCGCCCGGATCGACGATGGTGTCGATGCTCTCGACGCTCGGCGCGTAGGAGACGGTGCGCACGACGGGTTCGACGGCCGCCCCTTCCTCCGCGGCCGGATCGGCCGATCCGGCCTGGCTGCACGACGAGATGAAGCCGGGCAGCACGAAGACCCCCAGGATGACGACGATCGCCGCAGCGGCCGCCAAGGGGACGATGCGCTGGAAGGGCGACTGCGATTCGGGGCCCGTGTGGGATCCGACGTAGATCGGGCCGGATCCGGTCGAGGGGAACGCGTTGAAAAGCTTGAGCTCGGACAGGCCGCGCTGGACGTTGGTGCGTCGATGGGAGGAGGGAGCCGCCTTCGAGGCCCGTTCCTGCGAGGGTCGAGGGGCCGTCGTCCGGCGCGGAGAGCCTCCACGTTCGTTCGACGGCGCAGAGGCGCTGCGCCTGCCGCGTTCAGGACGCGCGCCGGACGGGTTTCGCCGGGAGTTTCTCTGTGGGGTTTTGTCATGCATGGCCCTTATAGTAGCATGCCTCGCGAGAAAGAAACGCGACGTCCGCGCCCATATCGGCAAAATGAGGGGGTGCGGGCGGGCCGATGCGGGGCAGGGCCTGGGCGGTGTCGCCGCAGCGCGCGGCGCCGTATGCGCGGCGGCGCCGGAGGAGAGGTGCGGACCGCATGCGCTGGAAACAGATCGGCCCGGGGAGAGGGGAGCTCCACCGGGCCACAAGGAGGGGATTGCGGTGCCGTGGCACCGCTTCTGCTTTTTGGGATGCAAAGCAGGCAATCGAAGGGAGGGGAGTCTTCCGATTGCAAGACACAGTATAGGAGTCGGCGTTGAAAAACGTATGATCGCGCCGTGTTCGTCTTGTGTAACGGGTGCGAACGGTCGGTGAACGATGCGGCGGCGCGCGCCGGGGCCTTGCATCGGCCGCTCCGCCGAAGCGGGCGCGCTCGCCGCCTTCTTTTGGTATGATGTCAGCCGAGGAAAGGATTTCGCCATGCCCGATATCTCCCTGCGCTTCCACAAGGACATGCTCGTGCTGTCCTCTCCCGTCGAGCCGGTCCTGAGCCGTCAGGGCTTCGATCTCGACCAGGGATTGGAATTCGCCAGCCTCATCGAGCCCGAGGCCATGCGCGATGCGCTGCGCCTGAGCGCGCTCGCCGGCGCCCAGTGCATCGTGACGAGCACGTCGGGCATCACGCCCGCGCGCCTTGCCCATCGCGGCATGGAGGACCGCGGCGCCGAGCTTTTGGACGCCGCCCTGGCCGCCGTGCGCGAGGTCTCGCCCCAGCACGTGCTCGTGGAGGTCGGGCCGTGCGGCCTGCCCCTTGACGCGTCCAGCAAGAACTCGCTGAACGAGCACCGTGGGCAGTACGCGCGCGTCGCGCGCCTGTGCGCCGAGCGATCGATCGACGCGGTCTTCCTCAACGGGTTCCGAAGCCCGGTCGATCTGAAATGCGCGCTCATGGGCGTGCGCCAGGCCGTCGATGCGCCCGTGTTCGCCTCCGTCGACGTGGACGCGGAAGGCGTGCTGGCCGACGGGCGGTCTTCGCTCGAAGACGCGCTCGGCGTGATGGCCGACTTCGGCGCGACGGTCGCGGGCTTCGCCACGCGCGCGCCGCTGGAGCAGGCCGAGGCGTTCGCCCGGCGCGCGTGCGGCCTGGGCGAGCTGCCCGTGCTCGCGCAGCTCGTCGTGGCGAAAGACGATCCGAAGCAGGGCCGCCCAACGCCCGAGAACCCCTATTACTGCCCCGACGCCCTGGTGGACGCGGGCGTCCGGCTGCGCGCTGCCGGAGCCCAGTTCCTCCGCGCCTCCGGCGCGGCCACGCCGGCCTACACCGGAGCGCTCGTGGCGGCCAGCGAGGGTTTCGACGTGGCGCGCCGCGTGCAGGAGCAAAAGGCGTGACCGCGGCGGCCGGCAGCGACCGGCGCAGTCCCCACTACGGGGCCATGCAGGACATCGTGGACGGCTTGTTCGCCGACGGCGGCGTGAAGTCCGTCCGGCGCCTCGACGTCGTGCTTGCCGCCGAGGCGAGCGATCTGCCCGACGACCTCATGGAGGTGGTGGCGCTTCTCCCGCCCGGATCCTACACGCGCCAGCGTCTCTGCGATCAGATCAACTCCTCCATCGGAGGCCATGCCTGGGGGAACGTGTACGGCACCGTGGAGTAGCCCTCCGCGCCGTCGGCGGCGCGCGGCGCCCTCCCTTCGAAACGTCCCTGCAACGGCCCCTCAACGCCGCGTTGACGGACGTATGGAATATCGATGAAGCGACCGGCGTCTTCCGAATAAACCGATAATCGCCGCGATTTCAACCCTTGCGTTCCAGAATTCTGCTGCGTACCATATGTTCACGTTGCGGGCGTCCAGTCCACAACATATTGTGGAAAACAGGGCGCAGATCCAGTGGAAAATCTGAGCATAAACAAGGTGAATCCACTGTTCAAACCGAAAAAAGCACGGCATCCAGAACATGCGGAAACCAGCATCCGGCACAGGAGAAGGAAGGGACGGCACATGGTCACGACCATCATCAAGCGCGACGGCCGCACGGCGGAATTCAACCAGGAGAAGATCGCCGAAGCGGTGGAGAAGGCGTTCCAGGCGTGCGGGGCCATGCAGGATCGCGCCGCCGCCGAGGACATCGCGCAGACGGTCGTCGACAAGCTCGATGCGGGCGCCATCGAGGGCATCCCCAGCGTCGAAGGCGTGCAGGACCTCGTGGAGGAGACGCTCATCGAGTCCGGCTTCGTGCAGACGGCGAAGTCCTACATCCTCTACCGCGCCGAGCGCAGCCGCGCCCGCGACGTGAACAGCCGCCTCATCCAAACGCTCAAGGACATCACGTTCTCGAAGGCCTCCGAGTCGGACATGAAGCGCGAGAACGCCAACATCGACGCCGACACGGCCATGGGCACCATGCTCAAGTACGGCTCCGAGTCCGCCAAGCAGTTCTACGAGATGTGCGTCATCGACCCGAAGTTCGCCCGCGCCCACCGCGAAGGCGACATCCACATCCACGACATGGATTTCTACACGCTCACCACCACGTGCTGCCAGATCGAGCTCCGCAAGCTGTTCAAGGGCGGCTTCTCCACGGGCCATGGCGTGCTGCGCGAGCCCAACGACATCTCCAGCTACGCGGCGCTCGCCTGCATCGCCATCCAGAGCAACCAGAACGACCAGCACGGCGGCCAGGCCATCTGCGACTTCGATTACGGCCTGGCCGAGGGGGTGCGCAAGACGTACCGCCGCCTGTACAAGAAGCACCTGGCCGAGGCGCTCGACCTGTTGGCCGACCTCGATGACCCGCGCGCCTTCGCGCAGGACGCCCTCGCTCGCGTCGAGGAGGCCACGGGGACGTGGGCCAGCCTCGACATGGACGCCGCCTTCGACGCGAACATCCGCGCCGAGCTGTCCGACGCCGGCATCGACGAGCGCATCGCCGACAAGGCGCTGGCCTATGCGGCCAAGAACGCCTACGCCGACACCGATCGCACCACGTTCCAGTCCATGGAGGCGCTCGTGCACAACCTGAACACCATGCACTCGCGCGCTGGCGCGCAGACGCCGTTCAGCTCGGTGAACTACGGCATGGACACGAGCCCTGAGGGCCGCATGGTGGTGAAGAACATGCTGCTGGCCACCGAGGAGGGCCTGGGCTCCGGCGAGACGCCCATCTTCCCCGTGCAGATATTCCGCGTGAAGGAAGGCGTGAACTACAACCCCGAGGATCCGAACTACGACCTGTTCAAGCTGGCCATGCACTGCTCGGCGAAGCGCCTGTTCCCCAACTTCAGCTTCCTGGACGCGCCGTTCAACATCCAGTACTACAAGGGCACGCCGGAAACGGAGATCGCCTACATGGGCTGCCGCACGCGCGTCATGGGCAATGTGTTCGATCCCGACCGCGAGGTCACGCCGGGCCGCGGCAACCTCAGCTTCACGTCCATCAACCTGCCGCGCCTGGCCATCCGCTCGAAGGGCGACCTCGACCTGTTCTTCGACCTGTTGGACGCGAAGCTGGCGCTCGTGGTGGGGCAGCTGGACGAGCGCTTCGAGATCCAGGCGCGCAAGAAGGTGTACAACGCCCCGTTCCTCATGGGCCAGGGCGTGTGGATCGACTCCGAGAAGCTGGCGCCCACCGACGAGCAGCGCGAGGTGCTGAAGCACGGCACCCTGTCGTTGGGCTTCATCGGCCTGGCGGAGGCGCTCGTGGCGCTCACCGGCAAGCACCACGGCGAGTCGCAGGCGTCGCAGAACCTGGGACTCGAGATCATCGGCCACATGCGCAGCTACCTGGACAGGCTTTCCCAGGAGCGCGGGCTGAACTACGGCCTCATCGCCACGCCGGCCGAGGGCCTGTCCGGCCGCTTCGTGCGCATGGACCGCGCGCGCTACGGCTCCATTCCCGGCGTCACCGACCGCGACTACTACACGAACGGCTTCCACGTGCCGGTGTACTACGACATCAATGCGTTCGACAAGATCGAGATCGAGGCGCCCTACCATGCGCTCACGAACGCGGGCCACATCTCCTACGTGGAGCTGGACGGCGACCCCACCGACAACCTGGAGGCGTTCGAGGCCGTCATCCGCCATATGAAGGAGAGCGGCATCGGCTACGGTTCGGTGAACCACCCCGTCGACCGCGATCCGGTGTGCGGCTACAACGGCATCATCGGCGACGTGTGCCCGAAGTGCGGCCGCACCGAAGAGGAGCACGGCGTGGCGTTCGAGCGCATCCGCCGCATCACGGGCTACCTGGTGGGCACCCTCGACCGCTTCAACGACGCCAAGCGCGCCGAAGAGGCCGACCGCGTGAAGCACTTCATTGCGTCGGCTGATCAGCCGACGCAATAGCCGACGCTGCGAGCGGCCCTGGCACCCGATCTTCGCACGATGCCGCAGGCTCGCGTACCGAAGTACGCTTCACCCGCGCCATCTCGCGAATCTCGGGCACCAGGGCCGCTCTCGCTGACTTACTACGCCAACCCGTTCGATCATTATGCGCCCTTCGGGCGCATGCGAGGCTGCTCATGACCCCTCCCGATACCATTCGCCTGTACGGCACGGCCCCGGACTCCATCGTGGACGGTCCCGGGCTGCGCTTCGCCGTGTTCGTGCAGGGATGCACGCACGGCTGCCCCGGCTGCCACAACCCCGACAGCCAGCCGGCGTGCGGCGGCGACGTGCGCCGCATCGACGACCTGGCGGCCGAGATCGCCGCGAACAAGCTCGCGCAGGGCGTCACCATCTCGGGCGGCGAGCCGTTCGAGCAGGCCGCCGCAAGCGCCGAGCTGGCGCGAAAGGCGCGCTCGCTGGGCCTGAACGTGTGGACGTACACCGGCTGCACCTACGAGGACCTGGCCGCGCTCGCGAGCCGTGGGGCCCAAGCTTCCGACGCGCCGCGCGCGCTGCCCGCGGTCGATCCGGCAGGGGCGGCGGCTTTGCTGGACGCCACCGACGTGCTGGTGGACGGCCCCTTCGTGCAGAAGCTCCATTCCTTCGACCTGCCCTGGCGCGGCTCGTGCAACCAACGGTTGATTGACGTTCCCGCCACCCGTGCTGCCGGGCGCATCGTTTTATGGGACACTCACGAGGACTTTCCCGAAAAACCGGCTTCTTGGTAAAGGGGCGCACGCCATGCGATGCGCCCACGTGCAACATGGTAGGATAGCGGCATGGAACAACTCGAGCACTACATCGACGGCATCGTGCGCATCGACTGGCTGACCACGGCCCTCTCGGCCGTCGTCATCTTGGCGGTCACGGCCGTCGTCGCGCGCCTCGTGCGGCGCTTCATGCGCAAGATGCTGCACTTCAATGAGGAGAAGAACCTTCCCTCCAGCTCCATCTTCGTGAACATCGCCCGCGGTGCCGTGTGGGTGCTGGGCGTGTGCGTCATGCTGTCCACCTGCTACGGCGTGGACGTGAGCGCCGCTGTCACCGCGCTCGGCATCGGCGGCATCGCCATCTCGCTGGGCTTCCAGGACACCATCTCAAACCTCATCGGCGGCCTGCAGGTCAGCCTCATGCGCATCATCAAGCCCGGCGACAACATCGAGGTGGGCTCGTCGTCGGGCGTGGTGAAGGACATCACGTGGCGCCACACCACCATCAGGAACTCCAAAGGCGAGGAAGTCGTCATTCCCAACTCCATCATCAACAAGACGGCGCTCGTGCACCTGCCGCCCGTGAACCAGGTGAAGGTGCCCATCGTCGTGGTCACCGAAGGCGAGCAACTCGACGAGGTGGGGAAGGCCATCGAGCATGCGGCCGCCCAGGCGGCGAGCACGGCGGGCAAGGTGGCGAAGAAGCCCGTCCTGACGTTCTCCGCCATCCTCGACGGGGGATTCCAGGGCGCGATCGTCTTCCGCATGGCCGACAGCCGCACCAGCGCCCGCGCGGCCGACGCCGTGCTGCGCGCCGTGGCGCCGCTGACGCGCACGGGCGCGCCCCAGAAGGCCGAAGCGGTTCTGGACGAGGCGGAGCAGCAGGCCGAAGCGGCTGAGAAGGACGCCGACCTGAAGCCCCGCCCCAAGCCGAAGCCCAAGCCGAAATCGAAGCAGAAAGCCAAGTCGAGCTTCCGCAGCCGCATGGCGCGGGCGCTGCGCATGGACGAAGGGGGGCAGTCGTGAACGAGCCGGCATCCAAGGGGGAGGACCTGCAGCGCCCGGACGGCGCCGAGCCCGGCTTGAACGCGGCCCCCGACGCAGGGGGGCCGGCATCGGCTGCGCCGGGGGCCGTGCCGTCCCGCACCGAGACGCGCATGACGGAGACCGGCCCGCTGCATCGTCTGGACGGCACGCTCGCGATGCGCGGATGGGCCACGTCGCTCGTGCGCTCCTACGATCGCACGCGCATCAAGGCGCCCCGGCACCGCATCAAGGAATGGGACTACTACCTGGTGAACGACGACGAGTACGCCGTGGCGCTCACCCTGTCCGACCTGGGCTACGTCGGTTTGGTTTCGGCGTCCATCATGGATCTGGTCCAGGGGGTCTCGCATACGGTGAGCGTGGTAACGCCCCTGCCGCTCGGCCGGTTCGGCTTGCCGGCCGACTCCTCGTCCGGCGTCTCGTCGTTCCAGAACGGCCGCGTGTCGTTCCGCTTCGAAGTCGCGGAGGGGAGGCGCAGCCTCAAGGCCCGCTTCGCGCGCTTCGATGGCAAGGACGACCTCTCGTTCGAAGCCGTGCTGGACGAGGAGCCCCGCGACTCCATGGTCATCGTGACGCCCTGGAGCGAGGATCCGAGCGCCTTCTACTACAACCAGAAGATCGTGGCCATGCGCGCCCGCGGCAGCTTCAAGAAAGGCGTGCTGGTGCACGGGTTCAACCCGCAGAATTCGTTCGGCCTGCTCGATTGGGGCCGCGGGGTGTGGACGCGCGACAACACCTGGTACTGGGCCGTGGCCCAGGGGTGGCAGGGCCCGCGCGGCCAGGACGGCCGCGGCGCGCATCGCTTCGGCCTCAACCTGGGATACGGTTTCGGCGACACGTCGGCGGCATCGGAGAACATGGTGTTCGTGGACGGCGTGGCGCACAAGCTCCATCGCGTCGATTTCGGCATTCCCGAGAAGCCCGGCGCGGCGAGGGCCAGGAAGACGGCCGACCGCTACGACCTCATGCGACCCTGGCACATGACCGACGACGAGGGGCGCCTCGACCTCGTGTTCACCCCGCTGCTCGATCGCGTCGACTGGATGGACTACAAGCTGGTCCAATCCGACCAGCACCAGGTGTTCGGCTCCTTCGACGGAACGGTCGTCCTCGACGGGCACCGCCCGTTCGCCGTGTCGAACCTCGTCGGCTCCGCCGAAGTCATCCACAACGTGTACTGAGTCCTGTCCGACTGGCCCGTTCCGCCCGTTTCGCGAGACGCGTCTTCGCCCGGAAAACACGCTTCGTGCGCTGAAGCGTGTCCTCCGGGCGAAGACGTGCATCCGCAGCGCGCAAAACGGCCCGGCAGGCAACCGTCGCCTGCCGGGCCGTCTGCCCCCGCGCCGCATGCGGCGCGGGGGCTTCCTACAGCCCTTCCGCCTCGAAGCGCTTCTCCAGCGCCTCCTGGTGGATGCTGTACTGCAGCGCCATCTCCTTGGCCACGCGGCCGCTTTTCACCAGGCCGAACAGGCTTTGGTCCATCGTGCGCATGCCTTCGGCGCCGCCGGCGGCTATCACGCTGTCTATCTGGTGGGTCTTCTCCTCGCGGATGAGGTTGCGGATGGCCGTGTTCGTGACCATGATCTCGAAGGCCGGCACCACTTCGCCGTCCACCGTGGGCACGAGCTGCTGCGACACGATGGCCTCCAGCACCATGGACAGCTGCATGCGGATCTGGCGCTGCTGCGAGGCGGGGAAGGCGTCGATGATGCGGTCGACCGTGCCGGCCGCGCCCGTGGTATGCAGGGTGCTGAACAGCAGCTGCGCCATCTCGGCGGCGGTCACGGCCGTGCCGATGGTCTCGTAGTCGCGCATCTCGCCCAGCAAGATGACGTCGGGGCTCTCGCGCATGGCCGAGCGCAGCGCCTCGCCGTACGTGGCGATGTCGGTGGGCACCTCGCGCTGGGTGACGATGCAGCTGCCGTGCCGGTGCACGTACTCGATGGGGTCCTCCATGGTGATGATGTGGCCGGTGCGCTCATGGTTCAGCTTGTCGATGATGCACGCGAGCGTGGTGGACTTGCCCGCGCCTGCCGGGCCGGTGACCAGCACCAGGCCCTTCTGCAGCTTGGCCAGGCGCAGCACTTCGTCGGGGATGTGGAAGTCCTCCGCCTTCGGCAGCCCGAACGGGATGACGCGGATCACCGCGCCGAACGACCCGCGCTGGCGGAATATGTTCGCGCGGAAGCGCCCCACGCCGGGAATGGCGAACGAGAAGTCGTCGTCGTGGTTGCCGTTGTCCAAGAAGCGCTGCATGCTGCGGCCGCTCACCTCGTAGATGACGCGCACGAACGTCTCGGTGTCGTCGGGCATGAGCGGTGCCGAGTCCAAGCGGATCTGCCGCCCGCTCACCTCGTAGGACAGCGGCAGGCCCGCAATGATGAAGATGTCGGACGCCTTCGCATCCACCATCTCTCGCAGCAGCTCTTCAAGTTTCATCTCGTTGCTCCTATCGTGTTTGCGCGGCGCCCGGCCAAAGCGTTTCGCCCGCGTTCTGCTCCGTCCAAAGCGTCGTCGCCTTCCAAGCCGTTACCGCATACGTCGCATCCGCCTGTATGTCCAGCTCGACAGAGAGCGTCCGCCCGCTGTCGGCGGTGAATTCCGCTCGAACCGTCGATCCATCGCGCGCGGCGCCCGCCGGCAGCGCCGCGTCGACGGCCGCAAGCGCCTCCTCCAGCCCGCCTCCCGAGGCGCGCACGGGGGCGAGCGCCGCGTCGATGCGGGCGGTGAACTCCTGGGCCGCGCGCTCGTTGGCGTACGTGTCCTCGGTGAACTCCGCCTGCCGTTCGGCTGCGGCGTACGTGGCCTGCGCCGTCGTTATCGAAAGCACGGCCATGACGGCCAGGCACAGGATGATGACGAGGGCGAACAGGCTGATGGGCCCGATGCGCACCGACCCGCGTCCGCGCGTGCTCATGCGGCATCGCCTCCTTCGGCCGTCGCGCCGTCGTCGGCCGGCGAGCCCGCCGCTGCAACCGACGCGCCGTCGCTCACGTAGCGCGCCGTTTCAAGCCGGTAGACGGCCTCCCCGTCGCAGGTCACGGTGATGTCCGCGCGGTACAGCGTGCCGCCTTCGGTGCGCTCGGGCGTCACGTCGCTCGATACCAGGTAGGCATCTTCGGCCTCGGCCGAGGCCGGCTCGCCGCCGTCGCCGTCGAACGTGGCGGTCGTCGACCCCGCCTGCGGCGCGGCTGCGAACTCCTCCGCCGCGTTCGACGCCAGCAGCACGGCTTGGGTCAGCTGGCGCTCCTCCGCGCCGCGGACGTGCGCCGCGCCGAACAGCTGCATGAACACCGCGAGCGCGAACGCCAGAAACGCCAGCAGCACGAGCGACTCCACGACGAACGCGGTGCCGTGCCAGGCGGTGTCGGCTCCTCTGCCGGCTGCGAGCAGGGTTTCCGCGCGCTTCTTCGCCATGCTAGGCGCCTCCCCTCACGCTGCGCAGCGCCACCTGCACGCTGCCGTCGTCCGTATCCACGGTGAGCAGTCCGTCTTCGTAAGAGAACGAGAAGCGCTGCGATTCCACGATGGGAGTGGCCTTCTCCGGCGTGTAGGCCGCGTCGGCCAGCGCGTACTCCTGCACGATGGAGCCCTGGTAGGCGTAGATGCGCGTTTCGAACGTGCCGTTGTCCAGGCGCTCGGTCAACACGAGCGAGCGGCCTTCGGGCCCTTGGCCCGCGCCCACCGCGTCCACGGCGTCGGCCGCGCGCACGCTGTTCGCGATGAGGCCCGTGGCAAGCCGTGACGTGTCGGCCTGCTCGCGCACGTCCACGAGCGCGCGGTACAGGCCCGTGCCCGCCATGATGGCTATGAGCAGGGCAACGATGAACAGGGCGAACAGCAGCACGGTGAACAGCCGGCCGAAGTTCTGGCCGCCTTCGTCGCGCTGGGCGACGCCTCTGCTCGTCAAAGCCTCCATAACGGAATCCTCGTCCTGCCCGGAAGGGCGCTCGCCCGTCATCGCGGAACCACCACGACGCTCGGCATGATGTTCTCGGCGAACACCTCGTAGGTTATCACGTAGTCGCTGCGGTTCACCCGCAGGCCGTACTCGTCTTCCAGGTGCTCGAGCGAGGAAGGGTAGGATCCTTCGATGGCGCAGCACTGCTTCGCGCTGTCCAGGATGGCGTTGCGCACGGAGACGGCACCCTGCTCGCGCAGGTTCTGGTTGACGGCTCCCGCCGCGAACCAGCCTCCCACGAGAAGCACGGCCGCCAGCGCGAGCGCGACGAGCTTCGCGCGGCTTGTGCGCTTCCGTTGTTCTGTCGAACGCTCGTGGTACATGCGCGCCGCCTTAGCCTATCGATCCCATGATGCCGATGAGCGGCAGCATGACCGAAACGAGCGTGGCCCCCACGGCCACGGTGAGGAACGCGGCCAGCGCCGGCTCCACGCCGTCCACCAGGCGGTCCATCTTCACGATGGCGTCGTTGAAGAATGTGAGCGACAGCCGGCCCAGCACGTCCTCCACGCTGCCCGAGCGGGCCCCGATGGTGAGCATGCGCGCGTACACCGGCTCGAACACGCCGCTTTCGGACACGGCCTGCGCCAGGCTCTTCGGCGCCGACAGGTCGAGCATGGCCTCGCGGGCCCCTTCCAGCCGCTGCCTGAGGGGGCGGTGGTCCACCATGGACACGGCCTCCTTCATGGCGGCATCGGTGTCGATGCCCGACGCCACGTAGGTTGCAAGCGCCGACGTGAAGCGGCTCAGGGCCAGCTGGTACATGGTGTTGCGCGTGAACGGCAGCTTCTCGGCCAGGCGCATGATGCTGCGGCGCCCGCCCTCGCTGCGCATGGCCACGGCCATGACGAGCACGACGACCGTGCATATGAGCGTGACGGCCAGGGCCGCCCAGCCGATGCCGATGGACGCGCCCACCGTGTTGAACGACCCGGCTGCCAGGCTTCCCGACAGGCTCTCGTACACGTTCACGAACACGGGCAGGATCACGGCCACGGTGAAGGCCAGGATGACGGACATGACGCACAGCAGGGCGGCGGGGTAGACGATGCTCGAGCGCATCTTCGCGAACAGGCGGCTTTCCTCGTCGTAGTACACGGCCAGCGTGCGCAGCGTGGGCTCGAGCCGTCCCGACACCTCGCCCACGGCCACCATGTCCACCAGGTAGCGCGGGAAGCACCCTGAATTCTCCAGCGCGCTGGCCAGCCGCTCGCCGCCGATGAGCCGCCCGTATACGGCATCGCACGCGCGCTTGAAGGGGCCGTCCTCCATGTTGTCGCCCAGCAGGCTCACCGCTTCGTCGGTTTGGATGCCGGCGGCCAGCATGATGGCGACGCTTTCGCAGAACGCGCTTACGGCGCTGCTCTCGAGCACGGTAGTGGCCATAGTCTCATTCGCTCCTTGTCCGACGCGGCGCCCGCCATTCGCGGGACGCCGCATTCAGTACGTGTACCGGTCAGTGTATTCCTTCGCGTCGCCCACGTAGCGCTCCGAGCCGCCGGCGGCGGCGAACGTCAGGTCGATGCGCGTCCATGTTTCGGGGTCGACGCTCACCTGCACGCTCTTCCAGCTCCCATCAAGATATACCATATTCCAAGCATGGTAAATATTGTCAGGGGAAACGTATCCGGTGATAATCTTCGTCGGAATTCCCTGGCTGCGCAGCATGGCCGCGCCCAAGCTCACGTAGTCGAAGCAGATGCCCGAGCCCTCTGCCAGCGTGGCGTCCGGGTCGGGCACGTAGCCCGTCGCGTCGGCCAGCCGTTCCGCCTTCGCGGTGTCGTAGGCTATGTTCTGGGCGATCCACGTGTAGATGCTGCGCAGCACGTCGCCCTGGTTCTGGGCGCCGGCGGACAGCTCGTCGGCCTTCGCCACGCAGGCGCTGTCCGCGTCGTAGTCGCAGTAGACGTTGGGGCGCAGGAACGGCTCGAACTCGCTTGCTAGCTCCACGTCCACGGAAACGCTGTTGACGGCCACGTAGCTGCTGCCGCTCGTGTTCTGCATGACCTGGACGTCGTAGGAGCCGTTCCCCATGTTGAGGGGTGCCGAGATGGGCGCGCCGTCGCCGGGTAGATCGTAGTTGTACTGCGCGCCGTCTTTGGTGATCAGGAGTTTCATGCGGCTGGAGTTCTGCGCCGAGGCCGCCACGTAGCCCAGCGACGCGTTCGAGACGTCGATCATGCTGTCGTGGTCGGACACGGCGGCGCCGGCATCGAAGGGCGACGTTGCCAGGGGCGGGCGCTCGAACGCGGGGCCGCTCGTGGAGTCCCCCGCCGTTTCCGGGGCGCCCTTCGATGCCGCATCGGCGCTCGACTCGCCGCATCCCGGCAGCGCGACCAGCGCGAAAAGCAAGATCGACGCAAGGGCAGCGGCGAGCGTGCGGCGCATGGTCGTCGCGCGGCAGGCTCTGCTTGCGCCGGGGCGTTTCACGGACGGTCCTTCGGTCGGGCTCGGTCGGGGCTTCGAGCGGGTGGCAGGGCCCCTCGCTCGCGACCATTATAGCGTGTCGCAAACCGGCCTTCCCGGTGCTTTCCGCGCGTCCACATCTGCTTCCCCGGGGCTTCCGAGGGCGCGCGGGGCGTCGACTCGAGCGGTTGTTTTGCCTTCGAGAGCGGCGTGAAACGCGGTGCGGCCGGCCGGTCGTTTCAACAATCGGTTGAAACGACCCGAATCGAGATCGACCATCTTCACAAATGCGGGCGTTTCAACAGCATATTTGTAGAAACGGGTTGAAAACGACCATCGGACAAACAGCAGGGGGTTATAAATGCAACTGCCCCTATGGTAAGATGACCATTGGATTGCGCCGCCCATTGAGCGATGCATTCTACCACGTCAGCAACGTAAAACGGCATGCCAGGAAACGTATGAGCGAATCAAATGGGAAAGCGCCCGAAAGGGCGGGCGATGCCTTGTAGGCACAGCCAAAAGGATTCGGTGATACGGATGAGCATGTTGGAAAAACTTTGCGATGCAAGGAACGCGTTCGAGGGCAAGGCGCTGGCCGTCTTCATGTCCTTGGTGCTGGCGTTCTCTTTCACGAGCTTCGCTTCTTTGGCGAACGCGGTCGAGGGCGACTCGTCTTCAGACGCTTCTGAAACGCTGGCTGGCGAGCAGTCGGAGGGTGTGGGCGACGAAACCACGGGATCCGTGCAGCAGGACGGATCTTCGACGGCTGCTTCGTCCGATGCGTCCGATGCGCCCGATGCGCCCGATGCGTCTGAAATCCCTCAACAGAACAACGCGCCCTCCGCCGATCTCCCCACTGCCGAGCCCGGTGTGGCCGTCGTCGGCGTCGAGCTCGATCATGCGTACCTCGTCGTTGCCGAGCAGGAGATAGCGCTGCCTCTGACGTCGTTCAAGACGCCCTTCGACAAGGATCTCGCGTTTCAGGCCAAGCCGGACAGCGGTTACGAAATCGACAGCGTGGTGGTGAAAAACAAGGCTGACGGCACCGAGGAGGCGGTGGAGCCTCAAGCGGACGGCTCGTACGTGCTCGCGGCCTCCGAGGTGAGCAGCAATCTCGTCATCAAGCCGACGACGAAGCCGGCAGCCGAAGAGGGCGCGGTCGGAGGCGCCGAAAACACTCTTGCGAACGCGGGCGGGAACGGGCAGGCCGACGAATCCGCGCCATCCGAGAACTCGGCATCCGGAGCGAACGCCAATGCAGCCATGCCGTTCGGTGCGAGCAGAGTTTTTGAAGCTGCTGCGGCCAACATCCCCACCGAGCTTGCGGTCGAGCCGGCGTCTCTCGAGCTGAATGCAGGCACGTCGGGCAAGCTCAAAGCCGTTGTCGAGCCGGCAGGCTCCGACGGCAACGTTGTTTGGACGTCGAGCAACGAGAACGTGGCGAAGGTGCTCGAAGACGGCACGGTCAAAGCGCTGTCGGGTGGCACGGTCACGATCACGGCTCGCTCGGTCGCCAACCCGGCTCTGGCGAACGTGTCGGTTGTCACGGTGGTCGATGCGCGCACGGTGACGTTTTGGACCGGGACGGGCGAAGGTGAGATAACGAGCCTTGCAACGCCGACGACGGCGGGATCCACCATACTCATGCCCGAACTTCCCGACGGTGCCGTGAACAATTGGCCGAAGGACAGGGTGTTCGTCGGCTGGAGCGTCGATAAAGATGCCGTTGCTTCGGGCGGCAAAGACCATTACACGAAGCCCGTCTTTGCTCCGGGGTCGTCCTATACCGTGCCTTCCGGCTCGGGCAACGTCAAGCTCTTCGCGATCTACTCGGCGCAGAACATCGGCGCGCAATTCTATCTGCGAATCGACGGGCAGTTCCCGGCAGAGCCGCAGGGGCATAACAACTCCGGCTACGTTTCGGTCGGGTGGGTCAACAACGCCATCAAGATCGGGAAGTTCGTGACCGACACCACCGGAGCGGCGGTGAGCGCCAACCTTTCCGCAACGCCGAGCGATGCCATGGTGAAGCAGGCGTGCGCGAACAATCAGAAGCTGAGTTTCGATCCCGAGACCCAGACCGTTGTCTGGTACGTCATCAAGAACGAGGGAACGTGGCACGTCGACGGCGCTATTCGCAACAAGGCCTCCGTCGTGCTGGCCTACAATCCCAACATTCCCGCCGGCGAGACGCTGAAGGGCAATTTCCCCAACACGAAGGCGTATTCCGCAGGAGCCACGGTAACGGTCGAGAATGGGAAAGCCGATTGGCGCGCCGGCTACGCGTTCAAGGAATGGAATACCGCATCCGACGGCTCCGGCACCTCTTACCAGGGCGGTTATTCGATCACGTTGAACGAGTCGAAAACGCTCTACGCTATTTGGACGCCGAAGGACGGGACGAACTACCGCGTCCAAGACTACTTGCAGAATCCTGACGGCTCATGGCCGGACGAGCCGTCGTACTCCACGTCGGCAAGCGGGAAAACGGGAGCGACGGTGCACGCCGACACGACGAAGTCGTACACCGGCTACACGTTCGACGCCGGCAATGACAAGAACGTGCTGACCGGTTCGGTGGCCGGCGACGGTTCTCTTGTGTTGAAGAGGTACTACGCGATCAACACCTGCAAGGTGACGTACCTTCCGGGCGATCACGGCGCATTCGAGCCGGCTGCTTACGAGGCCCTGTTCGGCACCGAGACGCCGAAGTTCCAAGGGCAGACCGACGACAACGGCAAGCCGAAGGGCGAGTCGGGCTACAACTTTGCCGGGTGGGCCCCGGACGTCTCTCCCACGGTGCAGGCCGAGACGACCGAGTACGTGGCCCAGTGGACGAAGAAGCCGGTCATCAACGTGCTGGTGAAAAGTGAGGACAAGACGGTCGTGTACGATGGCACCGAGCATGTGGTCAGCGTCGCCTCCGAGAATCTCGTGTACGAGGGCCTGCCTGAAGGCTACCGCATCCAGAATCTGAGCGCTTCCGGCCGCGGGACCGAAGCGGGCGTGTACGACATAGCCATTGACGGCACCCCGGTCGTTTTGGACGACAAGGGCGTGGACGTCACCGATCAGTTCGTCATCGCGCGCGACAAGAACAAGCTCACGGTGGAGCAGGCTCCGCTCACCATCACCGCTCCCACCAAAGAGAAGGTGTACGACGGAACGCCGCTTACGTTCGACCTGGGCGACATCGTCGAAGGTTCGGGCCTTGTCGAGGGATTGGTCGACGGCCATCATCTGGCAGGCATCGACGTGTTCGGTTCCATCACCGATGTCGGCACTGCCGATTCTTCCGTTCTGCAGGCTGTTGTCACGAGCGGCACGGAGAACGTGACGCGCAACTACCGCATTGTCTACAAGCCCGGCACGCTGACGGTGAAGGAGTTCGCCGGGGCCATTAAGGCGACCACCGTAGGCGGCGAGTACACGTACGACGGGGAGGCCCATGGGGCAACCGTGAACGTGAGCGAGCTGCCGGCGGGCTACACGTTGGTGACCGCCTCGTCGAACGCCAGTGCAACCGACGTCACGGACGAGCCTGTTGTGGCGACGGTCGATACGCTGCGCATCATCAACGAAGCTGGCGTCGATGTGACCAGCAGGTTGCATATCGTCAAGAACGAGGAGGGCAGGATCGTCGTCAAGCCGGCCACCGTGAAGGTGGAGACGCCTTCCGCATCGCGGGTTTACAACGGCGAGCCGCTGACGGCCGCCGGAAAGATGACGGGCCTCGTGAACAACGAGACGGCCGCTTTCGCCACCACCGGCAAGGCTACCGAGGTCAACGCGCCCGACGGCACGCCCAACACCTACTGCATCGACTGGACCGGCACCGCCAAGCAGTCCAACTACACGGTCGTCGAGTCCATAGGCACGTTGACCGTGACCGAATACGCCGGGAGCGTCGTGGTCACCACCGTGGGCGGCGAGTTCCTCTACAACGGCGAGCCCCACGGGGCGACCGTGAAGGTGGAGGGTTTGCCTGCTGGCTACTGGATCGATGCAGCTGCTTCGAACGCCTCCGCCGTCGACGTGACCGAGGCGCCGGTGCCGGCGACCGTCGACTACCTGGTGATTCGCAACAAGTCCGGCGTCGACGTCACCGACAGGCTGAACATCCAGAAGGTCGACGGCCAGATCGTGGTCAAGCCGGCTCCGCTGACGGTGAGGGTCGTGGGCAACTCCGCTCTCGAAACCTACAGCGGCAGCGCTTTCGCGGTTGACGGCTTCACCATCGAAACCGACCTTGCGGGCAAGGCGACGGTCGAGCTCAAGGACGGCGCGGCGGCGCATGCCGAGGGCGTGGACGCCGGCACGTATCCCATGGGCCTGACGGCCGACAGCTTCGACGTCG
Source organism: uncultured Eggerthellaceae bacterium (assembly GCA_958454405.1). Lineage (GTDB taxonomy): Bacteria > Actinomycetota > Coriobacteriia > Coriobacteriales > Eggerthellaceae > Enteroscipio. The sequence continues at coordinate 42,834 of CAUEBO010000011.1, forward strand.
CTTCTCGGAACTACGAGGTGACGCTGGAGGTGGTAGACGGTTTCTTGAAGATCGCCCCGCTCGATACCCTTGAGGTGGGCGCCGAGTCCATTGTGAAGCGGTACGACGGCAACTCGTACGGCATCGACGCCGTCTCGTCGGTCGATGACGGCCGCACGGTCATCAAGTACTTCAACGAGTCCACCGGCGCATTCGACCTTGACTCGTCGCCCGTATTCAAAGACGCGGGCACGCATGTCGTGAGGTTCCAGGCGACCCATCCCAACTACAGCAACGTTGCCGAAGGCTCTGCGACGGTCACTATCGACAAGCGTGCTGTGATATTGGAAAGCGCGAGCGACTCGCGCCAGTACAACGGCGAGGCGCTGGTCGCCCCCACCGTGAGCGTTTCCGGCGACGGTTTCGTCGCCGGCGAGGAGCCTGCGTTCGACGGATTCGGTTTAGCGACGAACGTCGCCGACACGCGCGAGGGCAACAACGAGTTCTCCTATGCGTTCGGCGCCGGCGTGAACGCCGACAACTACCAGGTGACGACGGTGTTCGGCACCCTGACGATCACGCCGGCCCCGTTGACGGTGACGGTGACAGGCGACCATGCATCGGCTTCTTACGATGGGAACCTGCATGAAGTCGATGGCTTCATCGACGACGCGGCGGGCAAGGCGACGGTCACGCTCAAGGACGGCGCGGCGGCGCACGCCGAAGGCGTAGACGCCGGCACGTATCCCATGGGCCTGACGGCCGACAGCTTCGACGTGGTCGCGCCGAACCATGTTGTGGCCTTGGTGGTGGTTGACGGTTATCTGACCGTCAATCCCGCCGGCACCATGTCGGTTTCGGCCGATGACGTGACGAAGACGTACGACGGCAATCGTTACGGCGTGCAGGCTCAGGCATCGGTGGAGGGCGCTACCGTTCTCTATCGCGATCCGGCTACGGGCGAGTACACCTTGGAGGACTCGCCTACGTTCCTCGACGCGACCGATGGCGCCCAGATCGTGGAATTCCAGGCGACTCACCCGAACTATGACACCGTGTACGGCTCCGCAACGGTCACGATCGACAAGCGCCCGGTTGTTCTGCGCTCCGCCGATGCGGTGCAGGAATACAACGGCACGGCGCTCGTCAAGCATGAAGCGAGCGTGGAAGGGTCGTTCGTCAGCGGTCAGGAGCCCGCGCTCGAGTACCGCGGTTCAGCGACGAACGTCGCCGACACGCGCGAGGGCAACAACGAGTTCTCCTATGCGTTCGGCGCCGGCGTGAACGCCGACAACTACCAGGTGACGACGGTGTTCGGCACCCTGACGATCACGCCGGCCCCGTTGACGGTGACGGTGACGGGCGCCTTCGACAACGTGACGTTCGACGGCCAGAGCCACGTGGTGGATGGATACACGGTGGGCGACGAGGCCGCCGGCAAAGCCACGGTTGAACTTGCGCCGAATGAGCGCGCTCATGCCGAGGGCGTCGATGCCGGCCGGTACCCCATGGGGCTGACCGCTGATCGATTCACCGTTCAGTCGGACAATTACCGCGTAACGCTGAACGTGATCGACGGCTACCTGAATATCGATCCTGCTGGCACGATGAGCGTGGCGGCCCAGCCGGTCGTCAAAACCTACGACGGGTTCGGCTATGGCGTGGAGGCCAAGGCCTCGGTCGACGGGGCGCAGGTCAAATACTACAACAAGGAAACCGGGGCGTACGATCTCGACGCATCGCCGAAGTTCTCCGATGCGGGAACCTATACGGTGATGTTCCAGGCCGTTCGCGACAACTACGAAACTGCCAAGGGCGAGGCGACCGTGACCATCAACCCGCGGACGATCACGTTGACGAGCGCCGATGGGTTCAAGCGGTACGATGGCAGCGCGTTGAGCGCCGAGAGCGTGGACGATGGCGGCGGTTTCGTCGAGGGCGAGGGGGCCACGTTCTTCGACTTCGCCTCCTTGACGGATGCGGGCACTGCGCCCAACTCGTTCTCCTATCGCCTCAACGAGGGAACGAAGGCTTCCAATTACCATGTGAGTGTCGTTCCAGGCAAGCTCGAGGTGGAAAAGGCCCCGTTGGCCGTTCGCATTCAAGGTGCTGCGAATTCAGCCGAGTACAACGGCGCGCTCCACGCCGCGGACGGCTTCTCGGTGCTCGACGATATCGCAGGAAAGGCGACGATCGAGCTTGCCGACGGCGTGGCTGCCCATGCCGAGGGCATCGATGCCGGAACCTACCCGATGGGCCTTGCTGTTGACAGCTTCAAGGTCGAATCGAGGAACTACGACGTGACGTTGTCGGTGGCCGACGGCTCGCTGTACGTGGGGCCTGCCACTTTGCTCATTGCGGCGAACGATGCAAGCAAGGCGTACGGCCAGGCTGACCCGGAGCTCACGGCTTCCGTGACGGGCTTGGTCGAGGGCGATGACTTCCTTGGTTCGTACCAGGTGACGCGTGCTGAAGGAAATGCGGTCGGTTCGTATCCGATAACGGTGGAGCATGCGGTCTCGAACGATCCGAATTACGTGGTGGAAGTTGCCCCGGGCACGTTCACCATCGTTGCGGCCGACGCGGTATCCATCGTGGTGGCCGGCGGAACGAAGATCTACGACGGCACCCCGCTGGTGCCGACGGGCTTTACGCCGTCCGGCTTGGCTGAAGGCGATTACGTCGACGCGGTGTACAGCGGCTCGCAGACCAATGCCGGATCAAGCGCCGCAAGCCTTGAAAGCTACGTCATCCGCAATGCTGCGGGCGAAGACGTGACGGCCAACTACAGCGCCGTCACCGTGATGCCCGGCACGCTGACCGTCAATCCGGCCGCCGTCACCATCACCGTTGACGACGCCTCCAAGATCGCGGGGACGAACGATCCTGCCTTCACCGGCACGCCCGTCGGCCTGGTGGCCGAAGGCGACCTGGGCGACATCAGCTACGTGCGCTCCGGCGACGAAGAAGGCGTGGGCGTGTACGCCGATGTTCTGACGGCTCTGTACGAGCCCAACGCGAACTACAAGGTCACAGTGCTTCCCGGCACCTTCACCATCACGGCGGCTCCTGTAGCGCCGGCGGTTCCGCCGACCGATACGCCGGCGCCTGCCGGCACGACGCCGGGCACGGTGCCGCCGGACAGCCCGCTCGCACCCGTCGTCACGCCCATCGTGGATGCGCTTGCGGGCGCGGCCGAAGCCGTCATCGGCGACAACGGAACGCCGCTTGCCCAGGGCGAGACGAATATCTCCGACAACGGGACGCCGCTGGCTGGCGGCGATCGCGTGTCCTGCTGGGTGCATCTCTACATCATCTTGGGCATCATCGTCACGATTGTCTACGGAGTGTGCGTGGCGACGCGCCGCAGCCTGTTCTCGCGCAAGCTGAAGAAGTACGAAAACGACCTGACCGGGGGCGGTGACCCCGCTCCCGGCTCCTCGTCGGGCAGGGAGAACGGCGCGGCGACGGGCATTCCGAAGCGTGTTCCGGCGAACGCCGTCATGGCCGTGGGATCAGGCGAATAGGGAGAAGGACAGCATGAAGAAAAGCAACGTCATCATCTTCATCCTGCTCGCTGCATGCTCGGCGTTCCTGCTGTGGCTGTGGTACTTCCTGGGCTTCAACCGGGTGGACAGCCCGCTGGATCTGGTGCTGTCCGTCGTCTGGTGGGCGGTCGTCATCGTGGCCGTCGTGGCGATCGTCAAGCTCGAGCAGGTCCGCCGCCGTCGCATCCGCACCGTGTACGTGAGCGATCATGCCACGTTCAACAGCGAGAAGGGCCTCATGCGCTTCGAGGACGCCGCGCCCATGCAGGACGTGATCGCCTCGATTCTGGAGAACCTGAAGTACGACTTCTCGCGCGCGGACTTCCCCGACAAGGAGGAATTCCAGGTGAAGTACTTCGTTCGCTCGAAAGAATTCGACATCGAGAAGCGCGACGATGCGCAGCAGGACGATGTCGCACACGTAACCGAAGCCGAAGCCGCTGAAGGCGAGCAGGAGCCGCAGAAGACGTGGAAGGGCGAAGTCGTCGTCATAGAGACGAAGGAAGAGAAGCCCTTCGAAACGCCCGAAGAGCTGGCCAGCATCCTTGCAGAGCTCGAGGCTGCTGCATAAGCATCTCCGATCCTTCGCGCAAACGGCCTCCTGGCGGGAACTCCCCAAGGGGCCGTTTCGTTGAGCGGCCTATGACCATGCAGCCGCCAGAGCTGTGACCGCTTCGATGTAATCGACAGGGTGATTTGCGAGCAGAAATCGAGGCAGGGTATCGATTTCGATGCTCCGAGCCTTGCAAAACGCGTCCGCACGCGCGTTTTGCGCGCGAGGCGCTCATGATCGGGAACCGCGATCTGGGCAAATGCTGCGAACTCGATTCGAGCCGCGTACCCTACCTCGATTTCTGCTCGCGAACTGCGTTTCGATCCGCATCCGACGGGCGTGGCTCCGCATCCGCTTCCGCGAGTCCTTCGTGCCGTTCGATCCTGGGGCGTTCTCCCTTTGTAAAAAATGACCAACCAATTGACCAGGCACTTTACAAACTTTACTCAGATTTGACCTCCATCCTACAGAGCTTTGATGCTCGTTCCTCATCATATGGTCGCACGTTGGCTCGCGGGAAGCGGCGCCGGCGACGAAAACGACCTGCATGCGCCGGGGAGGCGCCAAGGAAAGGAACGGCATGAAGAAGAAACTGGTTGTGGTGGCGATGGGCGCTCTGCTGGCGCTCGGCCTGTTCGGCATCATGGGATGCTCGAGCGGCGGGGACAACGGCAGCTCCTCTGGAAGCGACGAGGCTGCGTCCACCTCTCCGTCCGGTCAGATATCGGTTTACTCGCGCGAAGACGGCTCCGGCACGCGCGGCGCGTTCATCGAGCTGTTCGGCATCGAGGAAAAGGATGCCAACGGCGACAAGGTCGACAACACCACCACCTCGGCGGCCATCACGAACTCCACGTCGGTCATGATGACCTCCGTGGCGGGCGACGTGAACGGCATCGGCTACATCTCGCTCGGCTCCCTCAACGACACGGTGAAAGCCGTGAGCATCGACGGCGTGGAGGCCACGGTCGACAACGTGAAGAGCGGCGACTACAAGATCTCCCGTCCGTTCAACATCGTGACGAAGGACGGCCTGTCCGACGTGGCCCAGGACTTCATCGACTTCATCATGAGCAAGGACGGCCAGGAAGTCGTCGCCGATGAGAAGTACATCCCGGTTGACGAGGCCGCCGCGGCCTACGCCGCCTCCGGCAAGTCCGGCAAGATCGTCGTCGCCGGCTCTTCTTCCGTGACTCCCGTCATGGAGAAGCTGGCCGAGGCTTACAAGGCCCTCAACCCCGACGTCACCATCGAAGTGCAGCAGTCCGACTCCACCACCGGCGTGAACATGGCCACGGAGGGCACCTGCGACATCGGCATGGCTTCCCGCGAGCTGAAGGACTCCGAGACGTCCGCCGGCGTCAAGGCCACGGTCATCGCCCAGGACGGCATCGCCGTCATCGTGAACAAGGACGCCTCCATCGACGACCTGTCCGCCGACCAGGTGAAGGGCATCTACACCGGCGAGCTGACCACGTGGGAAGACGCGCTGGCCTAAGGCCGGGTGCGACTGATCGAGAAGGACTCGCATGTCTCACGTTCACATCAAAGAAGGCATTGCGAAGGCGCTGTTCGTGGCCGCCGCGGGGATCTCCGTCCTCGCGGTGGCCCTCATCTGCGTCTTCCTCTTCGCGAACGGCGTGCCGGCCATCGCGCAGATCGGCCTGCCGGAATTCTTGTTCGGCACGACCTGGCGTCCCGCAAACGATATCTACGGCATCTTCCCGATGATCGTGGGCAGCATCTACGTGACCGCCGGCGCCATCCTCGTGGGCGTGCCCACCGGCCTTCTGTGCGCCATCTTCCTGTCGCGGTTCGCCAGCGGCAAGGTGGCGGCGTTCTTGAAGCCGGGCGTCGAGCTTCTGGCGGGCATCCCGTCGGTCGTGTACGGCTTTTTCGGCCTCGTGGTCATCGTGCCGTTCATCCGCTCCAACATGCCGGGCAACGGCCTGTCGCTCTTGGCGGCGGCCGTGCTGCTGGGCATCATGATCCTTCCCACCATCATCACGGTCGCGCAGAGCGCGCTTGATGCAGTGCCGAAGAAGTACTACGAAGGCGCCCTTGCGTTGGGGGCCGATCACGAGCGCTCGGTGTTCCGCGTCATCGTTCCCGCTGCAACCTCCGGCATCATGGCCGGCATCGTGCTGGGCGTGGGCCGCGCCATCGGCGAGACCATGGCCGTCATCATGGTGGCCGGCAACCAGACCGTCATCCCCGGCAGCATCTTCGAGGGCGTGCGCACCATGACCGCCAACATCGTGCTGGAGATGGGCTACGCAGCCGACCTGCACCGCGGCGCGCTGGTGGCGACTGGCGTAGTGCTGTTCGTGTTCATCCTGCTCATAACCATGTTGTTCAACGTCATCAAGAAGCGGGGTGAGGTGAAATGAGCCCCAAGCTGACCATCGCCTACGAGGCCGCCGACGCGAAAGCGCCTGCCTCCTCGAACGGGGATCGCATCGACGCCATGTTCCAGCAAGCCCACGATCGCAACGCCAGAACCCGTCGCGTCGTCTCCGCGCTCCTGCGCCTGATCGTGTACGTGGGCGCCGCGCTCACGGCTGCCGTGCTGCTGTTTTTGGTGGGCTACATCCTGGCAAACGGCGTGCCGTACATCACGCCGAGCCTGTTCGAGTGGGAGTACAACTCCACGAACGTCTCGCTCATGCCGGCGCTGTTCAACACGCTCATCATGGCGGCGCTGTCGCTTCTCATGGCGGTGCCCATCGGCGTGGGCTCGGCCATCTACCTGGTGGAGTACGCGCCGCGCGGCAGCCGGTTCGTGCAGATAGTCCGCACCACCACCGAGACGCTGCAGGGCATCCCCTCCATCATCTACGGCCTGTTCGGCCTGTTGTTCTTCGTGACGGCGCTGCACTGGAACCTGTCGCTTTTGTCGGGCGCGTGCACGCTCGCCATCATGGTGCTGCCCGTTGTCATGCGCACCACCGAGGAAGCGCTGCTCGCCGTGCCCGACTCCTACCGCGAAGGGGGATTCGGCTTGGGCGCCGGGCGCCTGCGCACGGTGTTCCGCTGCGTCCTGCCTTCGGCCGTGCCCGGCATCCTGGGCGGCGTCATCCTGGCGCTTGGACGCTGCGTCGGCGAGGTGGCGGCCCTGATATTCACGGCCGGCTCCATCGCCCAGATTCCCAACTTCGGCACGGAGGGCGTGTTCGCGGTGTTCGACTCCGCGCGCACCTTGGCCGTGCACATGTACGTGCTCGCCAGCGAGGGCCTGCACGTGAACGAGACGTATGCCACGGCGGTCGTCCTGCTGGTTCTGGTGGTTCTGTTGAACCTTCTGGCCACGCGTGCCGCCAAGAAGATGAACAAAGGAAAGCAGAATGACTGACACCATGTTGGAGCAGGCAGCTCCGGCCGCCGGCGCGGCCACGTACATGCCCCAGGCGCAAGGCCAGAGCGAGGACCGCCGGGCCAAAAAGAAGGCTCCCGTCGACGCTCCTTCGAAGATGGGGGTGCGCGACCTCGATCTGTACTACAAGGACTTTCACGCGCTCAAGGGCATCAACCTGGAGTTTCCGCAGAACCAGGTAACGGCGCTCATCGGCCCGTCCGGCTGCGGCAAGTCCACGCTGCTCAAAAGCTTGAACCGCATGAACGACCTGGTGGAAGGCTGCCGCATCGAGGGCGAGATCACCCTGGACGGCGTGGACGCGTACAAGAGCATCGACGTGAACAGCCTGCGCCGCCGCGTGGGCATGGTGTTCCAGCAGCCCAACCCCTTCCCGATGACGGTGTACGACAACGTCGCCTTCGGGCCGCGCACCCACGGTATCAAGAACCGCGCCGACTTGGACGAGATCGTCGAGCAGAGCCTGCGCGACGCCGCCATCTGGGACGAGCTGAAGGACCGCCTGAAGAAGAACGCGCTGGGCCTGTCCGGCGGGCAGCAGCAGCGCCTGTGCATCGCCCGCGCGCTCGCGGTGCGGCCCGAGGTGCTGCTCATGGACGAAGCCACGAGCGCCCTCGACCCCATCTCCACCGCCAAGATCGAGGACCTGGTGGGCGAGCTCAAGAACAAGTACACCGTCATCATGGTCACGCACAACATGCTGCAGGCGCTGCGCGTGTCCGACAAGACGGCGTTCTTCCTGCTGGGGGAGATGGTGGAGGCCGGCGCTACCGACGACATCTTCACCAGCCCGCACGATTCCCGCACCGCCGATTACGTGGCCGGCCGTTTCGGGTAGAATAGCCCCATGATCTACTACGTTGAAGACGACACCAACATCCGCGACCTGACGGTGTACGCGCTCAAGCAGGCGGGGTTCGAAGCTGCGGGCTTCGCGGCGGCGGGGGAGTTCTTCGCCGCCTGCAAGCAGCGCATGCCCGAGCTCGTCCTGCTCGACATCATGCTGCCGGAGATCGACGGGCTGGAGATCCTGCACATGCTGCGCGAGGATGCCGCCACCAAGAACCTGCCGGTCATGATGCTCACGGCGAAGGGCACCGAGTTCGACAAGGTGAGCGGGCTCGACGCGGGCGCGGACGACTACCTGGCCAAGCCCTTCGGCATGATGGAGCTGGTCTCGCGCGTGAACGCGCTCATGCGCCGCGCGTCCGCCCCCGCCGTGGTGCCCGATGACGAGCTGTCCTGCGGGCCGATCGAGCTCGTGGTTTCGGCGCATACCGTTGCGGCGGGGGGCCGCCCCGTTTCCCTCACGCTCAAGGAGTTCGACCTGCTGCGCATGCTCATGCAGAACCAGGGGCACGTGCTCTCGCGCAGCCAGCTGCTCGAGGACGTATGGGGCATGACCTACGTGGGCGAGACGCGCACCGTGGACGTCCATATCCAAACGCTCAGGCAGAAGCTGGCGAACGCCTGCGAGGGAGCCGACGCGTACATCCACACCGTCCGCGGCGTGGGCTACTGCATGAAGCAATCGTCATGATGGCGGAGAGGTCGCCTCGAAGCGGGCGCATGCGCCCGGCGCGCGGTCGGGCGGTGCGGCCGTGAGCCCGACGCATTTCAAGGTGAGGAGCCTCTCCGGCAAGATATTCACGAGCGTGCTCGCATTCACGCTCGGGGTCATCGTGGTGCTGGCGTTCGCCATGACCACCATCTACTATGTGACCTACGAGCATGATGCCGAAGCGGACATGGCGGCGAGCGCCCAGGACGCGGCGGACTACCTCAACGCCACGCCGTCTTCCGACAACGTCGCGGCGCTCGAGGAGCAGTTCTCGGGATTGGTGCGCTACACGCTGATCGACTCCGACGGCACGGTGCTCTACGACAGCGCCGTCGATCCCGCGACGATGGAGAACCACGCCGACCGCCCCGAGGTGCGCAACGCCGATGCCGACGGCCGGGCCGTGACCACGCGCTACTCCCAAACGCTCGAATCCGACACCATCTACGCTGCGGTGCGCCTTGACGACGGCAGCATCATCAGGCTCTCTGAGACGCGTCATTCGCTGCTCGCGTTTCTGGGCACCATGCTCGTGCCCGTACTGGCCGCCCTTGCCGTGGCCGCCGTCCTCGTGTTCCTGTTGTCGAAAGCGCTCACGGACCGCATCATGAAGCCCATCGACGCGCTGGACTTCTCCGATCCTTTGCAGAACGAGATCTACGAGGAGATGGATCCGCTGCTCATTCGCATCGACGAGCAGCAGCGGCGGCTTTTGCAGCAGAACCGCGAGCTGGCCGAGGCCGAGAACATGCGCCGCGACTTCTCCAGCAACGTGAGCCATGAGATGAAGACCCCTTTGCAGGTGATCTCGGGCTATGCCGAGCTCATGAAGAACGACATGGTCAACCCCGCCGACCGGCAGAAGTTCGCGGGCCTCATCTACGAAGAGGCCCAGACCATGCGCTCGCTCATCAACGACGTGCTCACGCTGTCGAAGCTCGACGAGTCGGCGTTCGAAGACGATACCGCCACCGTGGTCGATCTGCATGCGGTCGCGCAGCGCGTGGCGGGGCGCCTGGCCAGCTTCGCCGCTGAACTGGGAGTGGACGTGCGCGTGGAGGGCGGTGCCGCGCGCATCGCGGGAAGCCCCATCCTGGCGGAGGAGATGCTCTACAACCTCATCGAAAACGGCGTGCGCTACAACCATCCCGGCGGCCAGGTGGTGATGACGGTGCAGGTTGAGGACGATGCCGCTCGGCCGTCCGATCCGGCTGTGCACGCGGGGCGGGATGCGGCTTTCGCGGCGCACGCGCACGATGCGGCCGACGATGCCGTGCATGGAGGCCGCACAGTGGTCGTCCACGTTTCCGACACGGGTCCGGGCATTCCCTGCGAGCTGCGCGACAAGGTGTTCGAGCGCTTCTTCCGGGTGGACAAGAGCCGCTCGAAGGAGACCGGCGGCACGGGCTTGGGCCTGGCCATCGTCAAGCACGCCGTCATGTACCACGGAGGCACCATCGCGGTGGAGGGCGGGGAAGGCGAGGGCACCACGTTCGTCCTGCGGTTCCCTGCAGTCGGCTAGGAAGGCACGGGCGCCTTTCCTGTCGCCTGGGCGGCAAAGGACTACAGATCCTTGAAGAATGCTTCCAGGGGAAGGCCCAGCCCGGTGGATATCTTTTCAAGGCAATCGACGGTGGGGTTTTTCTTGCCGGCCTCGATCTTCGCAAGGTACGATCGTTCGACGCCGATCATCAGCGCGAGCTTTTGCTGCGAAAGTTTCTGGCTTTTGCGCAGCTCCCGAATTCGATTGCCGATGGCTGTTCTCGTATCCTGTGACATGGACTCAGGGTATCTGGTATCATATGGGAAACTGAGTCCTATAGAACCCAAAACTTATACATTCGAAGTATGCAGATTCGGGCATAGCATGCGCACGTCGAAAGCCGGAAGCGCTGTGTATCCGAGACGTTCTTCTTGACGGCTGACCGAGCCGCACCGAAGGGGAGTGGTGCATGTGAACGATGAGGTGCTGTTCACCCTGCAATGGGCGACGATGGCTGATTTGCTGCATCGTGAAATCGGGCGCGCTTTGAAGGACTCCTTCGGGCTGACGTATCTCGCGTTCTGCCTGCTGGCATCTATTCGCTCTCATGGCGGGCGCATGACGTTGTCGGAATTCCCGCAGGGAACCCTTGCCAAAGCCAACACGGTAGCGGTCGCGGCAGACAGGGCGGAAGGCCGAGGCTATCTGGAAAAGCGGCGGTGCGAAGCCGACCGCCGCATCGTGCAAGTGGCGGAAACGCCAGCGGGCGGGCTTGTGCTCGAGCAGGGGTTCGAAGCAATCCACGCGAGGCTGTGCGCGACCGCATGGAAAAACCATGCGCAGGACGATATCGATGAAACCATGCATGATTTTCCCGGTGTTGTCCGCAAGCTCGGAATCGATCCCATCGAAATCAACCATCGCTGCCATCCGGTCATCACGCCGTCCTACCTCATGTGCATCGCGGGATTCCTTCGCAGGTGGGAGGCGTGCACTTCGCGTTTTGCCAGGCTTTCCTTCACCGAATACCGCTGCTTGGCCTTGCTGGAGCATCGGCTTGGCTCGTTGTCGTGCGCGGCCATCGCAGACGAGCTCGTGCTCGATCGAAGCTCGGTGTCGCCCATCGTTTCGCGGCTGGCCCGCAAAGGATACGTTGCAGTGGAGAGCGGCTCTGATCGCCGGTGCCACAGCGTATCGCCGACCGACAAAGGCGCGGTGGTTGCCGCGCTTGCAACTGCCGAGCTTGAAAAAGTTACCGCAGAGCTGTTTTCCGATGCGTCCCCGTCGATCAAGGCTCGGGCAAACGAGCTGCACATGCGCATGTACGCGTCGTACATTGCGTGATTCCGCATCGTCCCATTCCAACCGGCAGCACCCAAACACGCCTTGTTCGCGCAAGAAGCATGATGGAACCCATCATGCTTCTCGATTTGTGCCTGCGCGATTGCCTTTCCTACAATCCGGAAGAGGGACAGAAGTCCCTTGCAGGGGAAGGGCGATCGGGGAATTGCGTGGTGCAGGGCCCGAAGATCGCTCGGCGACGAACGGAGGACAAGGATGTCGAAAGCGAACGAAGGATTCACTCGCAGGGATTTCCTCAAGGGCACGGGAGTCGCGGCGACGGCCGTCGTGGCGACCGGGCTTGTTGGGTGCGCTGGGTCGGGTGCGGGAACACAAGCTGCTGCCCAGATCGAGTGGGATCGCGAGACCGAGGTGCTCGTGCTCGGTTTCGGCGGCGCGGGCGCGGTGTCTGCCGTGACCGCTCACGAGGAAGGCGCGGACGTGCTCATCCTCGAGAAGGCTCCAAAGGAGGGCGGCGGCACGACGCGCATTTCCACAGGATACTCTTCCATCGTGCTCGATCCCGACGGCGCGCTCGAATATCTGCATCATCAGGTGAAGGGCCTCACGCCCGACGAGGTGTTCGAGGCGTACGTGCAGGAAGGGGCAACGCTGGTCGACTGGCTCGACGATCACGGGCTCACCTACACGGACGTGAGCAGCGTTCTGGGCTCGGATTACAAGAACTGGCCCGGCTCCGATGCGTTCGGCGCAGTAGGGTTCACCAATGAGGACGGCGTCAACAGCGGCACGGCGGTTTTCGATTGGGCCACGGCCTACATGCAGGACAACGGCATAGAGATCCTCTTCGATACGCAGGCGTTTCAACTGGTGCAGGATCCCGAAACGAAGGAGGTCATCGGCGTTCGCGCGCGGCATGCGGACGACTCCGAAATCGCCGTGCACGCCAAGAAGGCCGTCATCATGTGCACGGGCGGATTCGAATGCAACGACCAGATGATCGGCAACTACCTGGTTCCGTCTCCGCTTGCGCGCGAGGGGTGGAAATTCAACACCGGCGACGGCATCAGGATGGGGCAGGAGATCGGCGCCGACCTGTGGCACATGAACATGCTCGATGCCTACGGCGTCACGTTCACGGCGCCGGGCGACATCACGGGTCGTTTCGGCCTGAACGGCGCCACGTGCACGACGGGCAGCTTCATGTGGATCAACCGCAACGGCAAGCGCTTCATGTGCGAGAATCCTTCGAACATCGGCACGCCGCTCGCGCACCGCAGCGTGAATCGGTTCGCGCTGTTCGACGACATCCCTGGCTCGTTGCCGCTCGGGTACGACTCCTCCTACCGCGATATTCCGTTCTACCTGCTCATCGATCAGAAGCAGTTCGAAGCCGCTCCGCTCTACGACAACAACCAGAATGCCGGATGCGGGCTCATCGACAAAGAGCTGGGCGGGGTCGACCCCTGGAGCGAAGACAACCGGGAGGAGCTTGAGAAAGGCTGGATCCTCAAGGGCGACACCATCGAGGAAATCGTCCAGAAGATGAACGAGAACAGCAAGGACGAGGGATACCACATGGATCCAGCCGATCTGCAGGCCACCGTCGACGCGTACAACGCCGACTGCGCAGCCGGCGCCGACTCGCAATTCGGGCGTCCCGCCACTGCGAACGACATGCCCAACCTTGTGGCGCTCGATACGCCGCCCTACTATGCGCTGCGCCTTATGCCGTGCATGAACACGACGAAGGGCGGTCCGGTGAAGAACGCGAAAGCCCAGATCCTCGACACGCATGGGGAAGTCATCCCTCGCCTTTACGAGGCGGGCACGCTCGGCCACACGGCGGCGCAAGTGTACTGCATTTTCGGCGCGAACTTGGCGGAGTGCTTCAACTTCGGACGCATCGCCGGACGCAATGCTGCGGCCGAAACGACCCTCGAGGCCTGATCCCTCCTGGCGCTGCGGCTCTGCTTCGGGGCCGCAGCGCCGCGATTCGCGAAAGGGCGTGAAGCGATACGATGACGAATGGAATTGCAAGAGGCCGCATGCGGACAGGTGCGGTTCTGGCCATGGCGGGCCTGGCGCTTTCGGTCGCGCTCGCTGCAGGATGCGCGCCGCAGCAGAAATCTTCCTTGCCGGCAGAAGAGGCCGGAGAAACCGCCGATGCCGTGCAGGTCGTTTGGAGCATGGGATCCGACTGCGAGAGCTGTCACGTGACGGAAGGGGAATCGTGCGCTGACGAAACGAGCTTGCACGCGGCGCATGCGGACAGCGCCTGCATCTCCTGCCATGCCGATGAACAAGGCCTTGCCAAGGCTCATGAGAACTACGAAACGGGCGACCCCGCTTCCAAGCTCAAGAAGACCGCCGTGGCAAGCGAATCATGCCTGACCTCAGGTTGCCATGATCAGGCCGGGTTGGCGGAGGCAACCGCCGGCGAGACCGTTTTGACCGACACGAAGGGCACGGTGGTCAATCCTCACGACCTTCCCGTCCATGACGACCACGTCAAAGGCGTGACGTGCGCTTCCTGCCATAAAATGCACGGTGCGGGAACGGCTGAAGCCGAAGCGGTCCACAAGGCGTCAAAAGCAACGTGCCTTTCGTGCCACCATAACGACGTATACGAGTGCCACACCTGCCATACATGATATCCGCGTCGCTCCATGCGGATGCCGGCCCCTCCCTCCCCATGCGCCAACATCCGTTTTCGGAGATGCGACAGGCGGGGCGCCCATTCACGGGTGCCCCGCCTGTTCGATGACGGCATGTTGCAGATAGCATTGGCAGGCTTGCCAGAGAAAAAGCCCCACCCCCGGCCAGAAGGATGAACCCACCTCAAAAGGTGGGTGCTCGCAGCCCGCTTCCTGGCTTTCGCATCAACGGATGCGAATCTCCATTTCACGCGCTATCTTGAGCTCCCTCATGTAATAGCATCGGTCCATCGCAAAGTATGGCTTCGAGGGCGGGACCTTCTTCGAGTATATGGGTAGGGCCGCCAAAATAAAGACTTGACATCCATTTTGTTGCACTGTTCTCAAAAATCGCGCACAAGGTGCACGATGGCGAGCGGTCTTCCGCATGAGGAGCTTGTGACGGCGGGCCGACGCGCCGCCGCCGGGTGCTGGCCCCTGCGTCGACGCGGTGTCCGCCGAAGGTGGGCGTGGGCCTTCAATGCTTTCATAAAGGGGATGAGTTCTTCCAAAAACCAACCAGCGTCGGGCGAAATCAGAAATGACCGAAAACGCGGTCGAATGTGCAGTCTGCAAGGACGATTCGCGCCCTTCGAGCGCCTCGATCGCGCAAAACGCCTGGTCGAGAAATTCATGTGCCCGGTTTCGCGCTCGGCGACTGCACATTCGACCGTGTTTTCTGTCATCTGCGGTTTACCATAGAGCGGTTTGGGAGCGGGAAAGCGGTGTTCTCCAACCTCATGCTGGGCAAACAGGCGTTCGCATGGTACTATGGCGACATGGATACGCTATTCACTGAAATGGAAAACGAGCGCAAGTCGGAAGTCGCGCCGCTTGCGGTTCGCATGCGCCCCCGCACGCTCGAAGAGGTCGTCGGCCAGGAGGAGGCGGTGGGCCCCGGTTCGTGGCTGCGCAGCGCCATCGAGCACGACCAGCTGAGCTCGGTCATCCTGTTCGGCCCGGCCGGAACGGGCAAGACCTCGCTCGCGCACGTCGTTGCCGAGACGACGAAGGCCACGTTCGTGGAGGTGTCGGCCATCGGTGGCACGGTGTCCGACTTGCGGCGCGAGATAGACGCGGCCGACAAGCGCCTGTCCATGCACGGGCTGCGCACCATCCTGTTCGTCGACGAGATCCACCGCTTCAACCGCAGCCAGCAGGATGCGCTGCTGCATGCCGTGGAAGATCGCGTGCTGGTTTTGGTGGGGGCCACCACGGAGAACCCGTTCTTCGAAGTGAACTCCGCGCTCATCAGCCGTTCGCGCATCGTCGAGCTGCACGGGCTGTCGGATGGCGACATCGCCTGCCTGGTGGAGCGCGCCCTGGTCGACGAACGCGGGCTGGCTGGGCGCTACGCCCTGGACGACCAGGCGAAGAACGCCATCGTGCTCTTGGCGGGCGGCGACGCGCGCACGGCCCTGACCACGCTCGAGCTTGCCGCCGGCATGGTGGAGCCCGGCACGTCGAAGAAGCCCGCCCGGGTGACCGAGGAGGAAGTGCGCGCCGCCACGCCGCACCGCACGCTGCCCTACGACAAGAACAAGGACGTGCACTACGACGTCATATCCGCGTTCATCAAGTCCATGCGCGGCAGCGATCCCGACGCGGCGCTGTACTGGCTGGCGCGCATGATCGACGGGGGAGAGGATCCGAAGTTCATCGCGCGCCGCATGTTCATCGCGGCCTCGGAAGACATCGGCAACGCCGATCCGCAAGCCCTGCTCATCGCCGAGGCGGCCTTCAAGTCAGCCGAGGTCATCGGCTATCCCGAGTGCCGCATCAACCTGGCCCAGGCCGCCATCTACCTGGCCTTGGCGCCCAAGAGCAACGCCGCCGAAGCGGGCATCGACGCCGCGCTCGCCGAGGTCCGCAACGGCCCGACGCGCAACGTGCCCGACTACCTGCGCGACCGGCATCGCCCCGGATCGGAGCGCTACGGCGACTACCGGTACCCCCACAGCTACCCTTCAGGCTGGGTCGACCAGCAGTACCTGCCGGACGGCCTCTCGCGCGGCTGCTTCTACCGGTCGAGCGACCGCGGCTGGGAGGCGTATCGCGCCGACGCGTTCGCGCGCGACCGCATGGAGTCCGACCCGAAGCGCACGGGGGGCTCCCCCGCGTCGGAAGCCGGGGAAAAGCCCACGTCGAACGAAAGGTAACCGATTTCCTACTCCTATGGAAGCAGGGTGGAAACGCAGGGCGGCGTGTATAGAATCCAAGGTGGTCGTGCTATAGTAGTGCCCTCGAAACAGGAGGAACGCCGTGGATATCAACGAAATCATCAGCATCGCGCTGCCGGTCGTGTACGTGATCGTCGGTGCGGTCCTCGTGTGGCTCGTCGTCGAGCTCGTCATGACGGCCCGCAAGGCCCGCAAGACGGTGGACGAGCTGCAGAAGCAGGTCGAGCCCACGCTGGCCAGCGTGGAGCGCATCACGGCTTCGCTTGAGCCCGTCGCCGCCAAGGTCGATCCGCTCGTGGAGCGCGTATCGCTCACCGTGGACGCGGCCAACCTCGAGATCATGCGCGTCGATCAGATCCTCGAAGACGTGAACGAGATAACCGACACCGTCTCCTCCGCCGTCGAAGCGGTGGACACGGTGACCAACGCCCCGCTCGAACTCGTGAACAACGTCTCGACGCGGGTGCGCAACGCGTTCAAGCCGCGCCGCGCAAGCGACGAGTCGGTGGCGCTCGGCCAGGCGAAGGCGGCGGAAGGGGAGGCTGCGGATTCCAACGCTCCCTTCGCGTCCGCTCCGCGGCCCGCCGTTGCCGCCGGCAACGCTCCCCGGCACGCCTCGCCCGTCGTGC
Source organism: uncultured Eggerthellaceae bacterium (assembly GCA_958454405.1). GTDB lineage: Bacteria > Actinomycetota > Coriobacteriia > Coriobacteriales > Eggerthellaceae > Enteroscipio. The sequence continues at coordinate 60,138 of CAUEBO010000011.1, forward strand.
CCGATTCTCCGCGGCCTGCCGCCGCGCCCGCGCCGAAGAACACGGAAGTGCCGGTGTCGACGGTGGTCAAGGAAGCGGTCTCCACTTCGGTGAAGGCAGCGCAGGAAGCCGTTGCCGACCAGCGCGAGCAGCGCGCGGAGCAGCGCGTCGAGCGCGAAGAGAAGGCAGAGGCCAAACGCGCCTCGGCCGACAAGACGGCGGAGGCCGCCGCGAACGTGGCGCAGGCCGTCACGGCCGCCGCCAACGCCGATGCGGATTCCGCGCAGAGGTACTTCACCTACGATGGGCCTGAGCCCGCGCCGGGCGAAGGGCGCGGTCCCGCCGCTCCCGCCGCCGGCCAAGACGGCAACTAGCTGATCGCGGCGCGAAGGAGCAGGGCCCGGTGGACGAATCCAACCGCGAATCCAATAGAACCGATAAAGCGAGGCGCGCGTTCCTGTCCGTCTGGACGGTCGTCGGGGCCATCCTGCTCACGGGCATCCTCATCTACCTGGTGAACATCCTCAGCGTGCCCGTGGGCATCGTCATCTGGGCGACCATCATCGTGTTCTGCCTGCGCGGGCCGGTGAACAAACTGGAGAAGATGGGCGTGCCCCGCGTCGCGGGGGCCACGGTGGCCTACATCCTCATGTTCGTCGTGCTCGCCCTCGTCTGCCTGCTCATGTTCTCCCCGGTCTTCGGAGTGGGCGACCAGTTCACGAGCCTTGTCGAGAGCATCCCCGGCTACGTGCAGACCATCATGGGCTGGACGGGCGACCTGTACGAGCGCTACGCCAACGTGCTGCAGAACGACATGGTGCAGAAGTGGACGAACGACGCGCTTGCGGCCGTGGGCTCGTGGGCCTCGTCCTTCGCGAGCGACAGCGCAGCCGGCGTCGTGGCCATCGGCACGGGCGTCCTCAACAGCTTCGTGGCGATCGGCTTCGCGCTGGTCGTCGCGTTCTGGATCCTCATGGAGCTGCCGGCGCTCGGGCGCGAGTGCACGCGCCTCGTCGGCCCGAAGCATCGCGAAGACATGGAAATGCTCCATGTCACCTTCACGCGCGTGATGGGCGGCTACATCAAGGGCACGCTGCTGCAGTGCGCCGTCATCGGCGTCGGCTGCGCCGTGCTGTTCGGCGTCATCGGCATTCCGAACTCCGCCGCGCTCGGCGGCATCGCCGGCCTGCTCAACATCATCCCCATCGTGGGGCCCTGGCTCGGGGGCGCGCTCGCGGCCGTGGTCGGCGTGTTCGTGAGCCCGTGGATCGCCGTCGTCGCGCTTGTGGGAACGATCATCATCCAGCAGATCGTCTACACGTTCGTGTCGCCGAAGATCATGGCGAACTCCGTCGACGTGCATCCGGCGCTCACCCTCATCGCGTTGATGGCGGGCTCGGCCATCGGCGGCGCGATGAGCGGCTTCATCGGCTCGCTCGTGGGCATGCTGGCCTCAATTCCCGCCGTAGCGGTTGCGAAGGCGGTTTTCGTGTATTATTTCGAGAAGCGCACGGGGCGCCAGCTCGTGTCGAGCGACGGCGTGTTCTTCAAGGGCACGCCCACCTTGGACGGCGTGCCCGATCCCATAGCCGACGCGACGTCGCCCCACCCCGACGTTTCGGCGGCGTTCGAGCGCGTCAAGGAGCGCAAGGCGGAAGCGGATCGAAAGGCGCGGCACCGTCGCAAGAAGCAATAGCGCGGGCGGGCGGATGAAACGGGCGGGCCGTGACGAGCGGCCCCGAGGAGATAGAAAGACGAACAACATGAAGTACCTGACCAGCGCGGAGATCCGCGAGAAGTACCTGAGCTTTTTCGAAGAGAAGGGCTGCAAGCGCTGGCCCTCGTCCTCGCTCATCCCCGACGACCCGTCGCTTTTGCTGACGAGCGCCGGCATGGTGCAGTTCAAGCCCTACTTCCTGCAGCAGAAGCATTTGGAGGCGCCCTATGTCGGCACCACCACGGTGCAGAAGTGCGTGCGCACGAACGACATCGACATCATCGGCACCACGGGACGCCACCAGAGCTTCTTCGAGATGCTGGGCAACTTCAGCTTCGGCGCGTACTTCAAGGAGGAGATGTGCGCCTGGGCTTACGAGTTCTCCACCGAGGTGCTGGGCCTGCCGGCCGAGCGCTTGTACTTCACCGTGTACCTCGATGACGACGAGACCATCGAGATATGGAAGAAGCTGGGCGTGCCCGACGACCACATCTCGCGTTTGGGCGAAGAGGACAACTTCTGGCGCGCCGGGCCCACCGGCCCGTGCGGCCCGTGCTCGGAGATCTACTACGACCAGGGCGAGGAATTCGGCTGCGGCAGCCCCGACTGCGCGCCGGGCTGCGACTGCGACCGCTTCCTGGAGTACTGGAATCTCGTGTTCACGCAGTACGACGGCCAGGAAGACGGCTCGTTCGTGCCGCTGCCGAAGAAGAACATCGACACCGGCATGGGCTTGGAGCGCATCGCGGCCATCCTGCAGGGTGTCCAGTCCAACTACGAGACCGACGTGCTGCGCAGCCTAGTGGCCGTGGGCGAGAAGCTGACCGGCACGACGTACGGCGAGGATGCGGCCATCGACCTGTCGCTGCGCATCATGGCCGACCACAGCCGCGCCGTGGCGTTCATGATCGCCGACGGCATCCTGCCCTCCAACGAGGGCCGCGGCTACGTGCTGCGCCGCCTGCTGCGCCGCGCCGTGATGAAGGGCCACCTGCTGGGCCTGGACAAGCCGTTCCTCAACGAGTTCGTGGACGAGATCGTGAACCTCATGGGGCATGTGTACCCCGAGATCGTGGAGAACCGCGAGCTCATGCGCCGCGTCATCCTGTCCGAGGAGGAGCGCTTCGGCGCGAACCTGCGCCAGGGCCGCGCGTTCCTCGACGAGGCGCTGGCCGAGCTCGAAGGCGACGTGCTGCCGGGCGACCGCGCGTTCACGTTGCACGACACGTACGGCTTCCCCGTGGAGGTCACGCGCGAGCTGTGCGACGAGCGCGGCATCGAGGTGGACATGGAGGGCTTCGGCCGATGCATGGACGAGCAGCGCGAGCGCGCCCGCGCCGCCAACACGAAGGACGCCGAGGCGGCCTGGTCCACCTACGGCGGCGTGATGGCCGAGATCCTGGAGGCCGTGGGCCCCACGGAGTTTTTGGGCTACACGGAAAACGACGCGGATGCGCGCGTGCTGGCGCTGGTGAAAGACGGCCAGCAGGTGGACGCGCTCGAAGCGGGCGACGAGGGCCGCGTGGTGCTGGACGCCACGCCGTTCTACGCCGAGAAGGGCGGCCAGATCGGCGACACGGGCGCTCTGGTGAAAGACGGCGCCTCCGTGCGCGTGCTGGACACGAAGGAACCCGAGAAGGGCCTGATCGCGCATACCGTGCAGGTGGAAGAAGGCCGCATCGTGGCGGGCGACGCCGTGCGCGCCGCCATCGACGCGGGGCGCCGCGAGCGCATCCGCCGCAACCACACGGCCACGCACATCCTGCACTGGGCGCTGCGCGAGGTGCTGGGCGACCATGTGAAGCAGGCAGGCAGCTACGTGGCCGACAGCCGCCTGCGCTTCGACTTCACCCACTTCGAAGCCATGACGGCCGAGCAGATCGCCGAAGTGGAGCGCCTGGCGAATCAGAAGATCATGGAGAACCATCCCGTGCGCGCCTACGAGACGTCGCTCGCGCAGGCGCGCGAGGCGGGCGTGATGGCGCTGTTCGGCGAGAAGTACGGCGAGGTCGTGCGCGTGCTGGACATCGAGGGCTTCTCGCGGGAGCTGTGCGGCGGCACGCACGTGTCCGCCACGAGCGAGATCGGCTTCGTGAAGATTGCGAGCGAGACGAGCGTGGGCGCGAACCTGCGCCGCATCGAAGCCGTGACCAGCTTCGATGCGTTGGCGCTCATGAACAGGATGGAAGCCGAGCTCAAGGAGACGGCCGAGGAGCTGCGCGTGCCGCTGTTCGACGTGAGCGAGCGCACGGCTGCGAACGTCAAGCAGCTCAAGGAATTGCAGACGAAGATGAAGCGCAACCGCGAGACGGTGGCCGACGACGGCATCAACGCGTTGCTGGAGGGCGCGCAGACGAGCGCTGCGGGCTACCCGGTGGTCTTCGGGCGCATGCCCGAGGCCGACGCCGGCCAGATGCGCAACCTGTGGGACGTGCTGCGCGCACGCTTGGGCAAGCCGGGCGCCGCGGTGCTGGCCACCGAGAAGGATGGCAAGCCCACGCTGCTGGCGGCCGGCACGCCGGAGGCGGTGGAAGCCGGGTTCGATGCGGGCGCCGTCATCAAGGCCATCTCGGGCAACATCAAGGGCGGGGGCGGTGGAAAAGCCGCCATGGCGCAGGCCGGCGGCAAGGACGCCTCGGGCATCGACGCGGCCCTTCAGGCTGCGCGCGACATGCTGCTGTAGGGTTGTTGACTGGGCGCCGTGCCGAGGGGTGCGGCGCTCGGGCAGTCCTGAGCTCGCTCGAAACGTCCGCAGGACGTTTCGGCTCGTGCGGAACTCGCGG
>CAUEBO010000012.1 GCA_958454405.1 uncultured Eggerthellaceae bacterium
TAGCGGTTGTTGAACACCCTGCCTACCATGTTTCCGGTCACGTTTTAGCTCCTTTTGGGTACATGCTGGGCTTCGTTACGTTTCAAGGTCGATATACGAGCCATCAGCATACCGTATTTACAGAAGCCCTTGCACTTCCAGGGCCGTTTTCAACACATTCTGCGCTTTTTGCGCCGCCGCGCCCGATCCGCCGTTCTCGATGATGAGGGCCACCACCACTCGGCTGTCCTCGGAGGGGGCCATGCCCACGAACCAGCTGTTGTCCTTGCCGTTCGCGTTCTCGGCGGTGCCCGTCTTGCCGGCCACGGTCACGCCGGAGACGGCGGCGGCGGTGCCCGTTCCGTTCTTCACGACGCCTTCGAGCACGGTGCGCACGCGCTCGGCCGTCGTCTTGCTCACGGCCTGCATGAGCTTCGAGGGCTCGGCCGTGTAGCTGCGCTCGCCGTTGGCGTTGTACACGCCTTCGACCAGATAGGGCTGCATGATGGCGCCGTCGTTGGCGATGGCCGATCCCACGAGCGCCATCTCGAGCACGGTGGCGTTCGGCCCCTTCTGGCCGACGGGCTCGCCGGCGGCGGCCCACGCCGTGGTCCAGGTGGTCATGTCGGCAGGGTCGGGCATGAGCGAGGTGTAGAGCGGCAGCGGGAAGTCGATGTCTTTGTCGAAGCCGAACGCGTTGGCGCCCTTCACGAGCGCTTCGGATCCCATGTCGACGCCCAGCTGGCCGAACACCGTGTTCGACGACACTTCGGTGGCCCGCGCGAGCGTGATGTCGCCGTAGGCGACGTCGCCGTAGTTCGAGACGGATGCGCCGCCGATGTCCATGGAGGCGGGCGAGGAGAAGACCGTGTCCTCGGTGGCCACGTTGTTCTCGAGCGCCGTTGCGAGCGAGACGATCTTGAACGTGGATCCGGGGGCGTACAGGGCGGCGGTGGCGCGGTTCACGAGCGAGCTGTCGCCGCCGTTCGAGTTGGAGCCGGCCTGTTCGAGCAGGCTTTCGATGTCCGCCGCGTCGTAGGTGGGGGCGGATGCCATGCCCAGGATGGCGCCCGTCTCCGGATCCATGACCACGCACGCGCCCTTCTGGCCCGCGATGGCGTCCTGCGCCGCCTGCTGGATGGTGGAGTTGAGCGTGAGCGCCACGTCGTTGCCGGTGGTGCCCGTGCCCGCGAGTGAATCGAGCACGTCGGTCCAGGACGCGAAGTTCTCCTGGCCCTTGAGCGTGTCGTTGTAGGCCCGCTCGATGCCGGCGGAGCCGAAGCGCGACGACGCGTAGCCCACCACGTGGCTTGCAAGATCGCCGGCGGGGTACACGCGCTTGTACGTGCCGTCCTCCTGCTTGACGCTCTGGGCCAGCACGACGCCGTCGTACGTGGAGATGGTGCCGCGCTCCGAGCGCGATTCCTTGGCGATGGTGTGGTTGTTGCCCGCCATGTTCTGGTAGTAGTCGGCCTGCACGACCATGATGAGCGTGAGGTTGGCCACGAGTGCGGCGAACAGCACCGAGCACAGCAGCATGCTGTGCGTCAGGCGCTTGCCCAGCGACACGCGGCCGAGCACGCTATTCGCGTGGATGGACCCGGTGGCGCTGGCCACCTCCGTGCCCACGCCCGTGCCCTCGTCGCCGCAGCGGAGCAAAAGCCCCACGGCGATGAAGCTGGCCAGAAGCGACGAGCCTCCCTGGCTGATGAAGGGCAGGGTGAGGCCTGTCAGCGGTATGAGCCGGGTCACGCCGCCCACGATGATGAACGCCTGCAGCACGATCAGGGCGGTGACGCCCACGGCCACGAACGAGCTGACGTCGCTCTTGGCGCGCGCCGCCGTCACGAACCCGCGCACCGCGAAGCACAGGAACAGCAGCAGCACGCCCGCGGCTCCCAGAAGGCCAATCTCCTCGGCGATGGCGGCGAAGATGAAGTCGCTCTCCACGATGGGGATCTGCTCGGCCAAGCCGCGCCCGAGGCCCACGCCGAACAGGTCGCCGTCGGCCATGGAGTAGATGGCCTGCACGAGCTGGTAGCCCGTGTTCTGCGCGTCCGCGAACGGATCGAGCCAGGTGGCCACGCGGATCTGCACGTGGTCGAAGGCGAAGTAGGCGCCCACGCCGCCGATGGCGATCAGGCCCAGGCCGATGACGAGGTAGAACTTCTTGCCGGTGGCCACGTACAGCATGAGCAGGAACACGAAGAAGAACACGAGGGCGCTGCCAAGGTCCTTCTCGAACACCACGATGAGCATGGCGACGCCCCACATGAGCAGAAGCGGCAGCAGCGTGCGGATGTCGGGCAGGCGCACAGGGCCGATGCGCCACGTGAACACCGAGAGCATCTCGCGGTTCTGCGCGAGGTAGCCCGCAAGGAAGAGCACGATGACGATTTTCGCGATCTCGCCCGGTTGGAACGAGAAGCCGGCGATGGACAGCCAGATGCGGCTGCCGTAGATCTCCGTGCCGATGCCGGGCACGAGCGGCGAGAGCAGCAGCAAAAAGCCCACGATCATGAGCGTGTACTTGTAGTTGGCTATCTTGTCGAGGTTGCGGATGACCACGAGCACCACCACCATGCAGGCCACGCCCAAGAACAGCCACATCACCTGGTTGACGGCCAGGTTGGGGGCCAGTCGGGTGACGAACGCGATGCCGATGCCCGACAGCGCGAACGCAAGGGGCAGGATGGCGGGGTCGGCGCCGGGCGCGAAACGGCGGACGGCGATATGGGCGATGACGAACGCGACGAAGATGCCCACGGGCACGCCGAGCGTGTTCATGTCGAGCGATTGCCCCTGGTTCAGGGCGATCATGGCGAACAGCAGCACCACGAGCGGCGCGGCCACGCACAAAAGGACCAGTTCTATGTTGCGTCGCTTCATAAGGGCCTACTCCTGCGCGCCGGCTTGTCCGGCGTCCGAGGACCCGCCGCCAGCGGGCTTGCCCGCGTCCGGCCCGTCCTGCGAGGATCCGCCCGCACCGTCCGGCGGCTCTTGCCCGTCGGACGCGCCATCGCGCGCTGCGACCTCCGCTTCGTACTCGGCAACGAGGGCTTCGGCCGCGGCGAGGTCGTCCACGCGGATGCCGGCCTCCAGCCGGTTGGCCACGCCGGGTTGCAGATCGTCCACCGCCACGTCGGTGGTCCGCTCGAGGCTGGAGAAGGACATGCCCAGCACGGTGCCGGGAACGCCCCGGTAGATGGCCACCTTCCCGTTGTCGGTCGCGAGATAGGCCGTCGTGTTCAGGTAGGTCGACGTGCCCCAGACCGCCGCGGCCACGATGGCTGCGAACAGCACGAGCACGATGGCGATGGAGACCTTCGTCTTGCGCGCCATCTTCTTGCGGCGCACTTCGGCGTAGCCCGTCACGTCGGCCACGATGACGGTCACGTTGTCGTGGCCGCCGGCGGATATGGCTTCGTTCACCAGCTGCGTGGCGCAGCGCTGCGGATCCTGGACGCGGCAGAGCGCGTGTTCGATGTCCTCGTCGCGCAGCATGCTGGACAGGCCGTCGGAGCATACGAGCAGCCGGTCTCCGGTTTCGACGTTGATCTCGTAGATGTCGGGGTGCAGGTGCTCGTCGCTGCCCAGGGCGCGCGTGATGACCGAGCGGTTCGGATGCGTGCGCGCCTCTTCGGGCGTGAGCTGGCCGGCCTCTATCATGTCGGCCATCAGGCTGTGGTCGCGCGTGAGCTGCTGGAGCTTGCCCTGGTGCAGCAAGTAGGCGCGGGAATCGCCCACTTGGGCGATGACCAGGCGTTCGCCTTCCAGCATGGCGGCCGTCATCGTGGTGCCCATGCCCTCGCGGCCCCGGCCTTCGTGCGCCGCCTGGATGACGGCGCGGTTCGCTTCTTCCACCGCACGGGCAAGCTGCCCGCCGTCGGGATGCGCAGGCGCAAGCTCGGCCAGCACGTCCACGGCTATCTCGGATGCCACCTCGCCCGCCGCGTGGCCGCCCATGCCGTCGGCGACGGCGAACAGCGGGGGCGCGACGACGAGGCTGTCTTCGTTGTGGTCGCGCAGGCAGCCGATATCGGTGCGGCTGCCGAACGTGGTGACGGCTCCGCGGCGCGTGCGCGACGTGGATTTGTACGAACGCTCGGCCGCCATCAGGAGAACCTCACGCGGATGGCCACGTCGCCCACGTTGACCACGTCGTTGTTCTTAAGCGCGACCGGCTCGGAAACCAGCTGGCCGTTCACGGCCGTGCCGTTGCGGGAGCCCAGGTCCTCGACGAACAGGTTCTGCCCCATGAGCGAGAAGCGCGCGTGACGGCCGGACACGTACCCCGCGCCGATGACGATGTCGGCCCCGGGGTTGCGGCCCACGATGACCGGCCCGCGCACGACGATGGACACGCCGCGCAGCTCTTTCGGGCCGCGCTCGACGGACAGGTTCCACGTGCGTTCCTTCTTGCGCTGGCCGCGCACCAATCCAATGCCCGTCTTCATGATGGCGAACAGGAACAGGTACAGCAGGGCGACGAACAGCAGGCGGACGATGAGCAGCACAACGTCGATCACGGGGTGTCCTTCCGTTTCCGCTTAGGCCTGCGTGAACACGAAGTTCGTCATGCCGATGGTGATGCGGTCGCCTTCGGCGAGCGGCTGCGTCGCGACCTCGCGATCGTTGACGAACGTCCCGTTCGTCGACCCGAGGTCGGTAATGACCCACACGCCCTGCGGCTCCAGGCGCAGCTCTGCGTGCTGGCGGCTGGCGTTGAGGTCGGGGACCACGATGTCGTTCTTCGATTCGCGGCCCATGAGCAGTCGCGCTGCGGCAAGGTCGTAGGTGCGGTTGTTGGTGACGTCCATCAGCCGCGCGCGCACGGCGCTTTGGGCGGGCACCGGGTTCGCGCCCTGCGCCCCTCCTGCGAACACGACGGTGTCGGCCGGCCGCACAGGTTGCGCGGCGGCTTGCGCCGCCATGCCGGCCGCCGCGACGCCGGCCGCTCCGGCTGCGCCGGCCGCAGGCGCGGCGTAGGCGTACGGGTCCGCCGCCGGCGACGGCTGCGAGACGGCTCTGTCGCGGCGCTCGTCGAAATCGCGGCTGTCGAACGTGTACTCGCCGTAATCGACGGAGTAATCCAGCTCGTCCTCCGGCACGTACGGCAGCGGGGGCTTGGCCTGCGCTGCCTGGCCGGCGGGCGCGTACTGGTCGTATGCGGCATACGCGTCGGGCGACCCCGCGTACGGCGCCGCCGCGCCGGCGGGCTGCGCGTACTCGTCGTAGGCGTCGAACCCGTCGAAGTTGCCGGCGCGCCCGGCCGGCGCGCCGTAGGGCTGGCTGGGCGCGCTGTGCGGCTGCTGCGCGGGAGCCCCGTACGCGCCGGCGCGCGCGGGCGCGGCGCCGTACGGCTGGGGGCGGGCGCCGCCGCGTGCCCGGGCGCCGGGGGCCGCAAGGCCGTAGCGCTCCATCTCCTCGGCGCGCAGCTGGGCGATGATGGGCGCCGCCACCGCTTCGGCTATGATGTCGAATTTGCCGTGCTTCAGGCCGTCGTCCACGATGAACCGGACGAGGGGCTGGCCGTCCATCACCAGTCCCTGCTCGGACGCCTTGGCGGCAAGGTAGGTTTCCGTCTCGCCGGCAAGGGTGGGGTAGTAGCCGAACAGGCGCTGGTCGTCGTCGGGGTTCACCAGCACGGTGTAGAGCGTGGGCGCGTACTGCTTGCCCGCGCCCACCATCTTCTCGCGCTTCATCTGCTTCTCGGCTTTTTTCGCAATCTGCACGGGCGAGATGGGGGCGTCGAACATCTTGTCCGCCGCGCCCTCGAACGTATCCTCCATCTTGCCTTCGAATCTCGAAAGGAAGCCCATCGTTACTCCTTCGCGCCCCCTGCTGGGGCGTCAAGCGCGCCGGCAATCAGCCGAAGCGCTGGTCTCGTTGCATATGCATACCTATACAATCGTCCATCTTGCCATAAACGGCGCGCAGGTGCGGGGACTTTACGCAATCGTCACGAATTGCGGCGCGCATCTGCCGGTTTGCATGGGGAGGTAAACGAAGACTGCCCGGGCGAGCCGGGCAGTCAGGGGAGGGGGCTGGGGAAGGCGGCGGCTTCGATGGTTCTGCGCACGGGATCCGAGCGGAAAGCCCGGAATCCCGTGCGCGCCGCCATCGCGGCGCGCCCTGCGGATCGAGGGACAGGCGCGAGTGTGCAGCTTTGCCTGGATGAGGGGCCGTCAGGCGGCTTCCTCGATCAGCAGGGCCACGCCGCGATAGAAGCCGGTCTGGGCATGCGCGCGCATGGCGCTCGCGTAGCCGCGAGCCCAGCGGCCGAGGTGCTGGGATGTGAAATGGCTCCGGACGTCGGCCCATTGCCCGGCCGCAGCTTCGTCGCCGCCCCGCAGCGCTGCGAGCTCCTTCTCCATCAGCAGCTGCACGAACGCCAGCTCCACGCCGATCTGCTCGACGGTGTCGTGCATGTCCTCGGCCAGCGCGTAGCCCGCGTCGGCGTAGAAGCGGTTGAGGCTTCCGATGGACTCGCCGCTGGCCTTCATGCCCAGGTAAAGGGATTCGTAAGGAGGCTGCATGCCCTCGTTGTTGGCGCCGCGAACGAGACGGGCGCGATCGCGGCCCAGCTCAAGCAGCACTTCTTCGCGGTCGCGGCCCGCCTGGGCCGCGGCGTAGGCGGCGATCTCGTTGCACCCGGCGCTGTCGCCGGCCTCCCGTTCAAGGGAGAGCAGGCTGTCCAGAAGCGCCTCGTCGGGAAGCGTGAGGAACACCGAGCTCAGAAAGGCGTGCAGGGCAATCCGGTTTTCGAGCTCGATCTCGTTGTTCGCGGTCATGGACTGTCAACCTCCTTGTTCGTTGCTGTGTCGGACGGGATCGTCCGGTTACTCGGCGACGTCTTCGCCGGGCACGAGCTTGCTGTTGATGACGACTGCGATGAGCAGCACGGCCAAGCCGAGCACCGCCGCGGCCACGAAGAACTCGTTCATGGTGGGCACGTAGGCCTGCACCGTCTGGGGGCCGTAGGCCGGAGCCAGCAGCGGAATGGAAACGTTGCTGGCCATGTCGCTGTAGGTGGGGTACACGCTGCCGCGCACCACGAAGGCGAACTTCGAGAACAGCAGGCCGGCCAGCACGCACCAGGCGGCAACGGTGTTCTGCTTCATCGCGAACAAAACCACCGGCGCGACGATGCCCACGATGGCCCCGATCCAGAACACGGGAGCGTAGGGCCCGAACATGACCGCTTCGAAGGCCTTCAGGGCGAAGTCGCCGCGGTAGGCCAGCAGCAGGCCTTCTGCTACGACGAGCAGCGCGTTCGCCGCCAGCACGCCGATGGCGAACTTGGGCAGGTCGAGGGAGCTTCCCGCGGCCTTGAACTTCAGCAGCAGGGCCACCGAGGCGCCCGCGGCGAGCGCCTGGACGATGGCGACGCCGATTTCCGACGTGGACTCCCATCCCAGCTTGCCCGGCAGCGAGCAGAACATGATGGCGGTGCCGCACACCAGCAGCAGGGCGAACACGGCGGAGCCGATGGAGCCCGCTTTCGCCAGACCCTGCTTGTTCCAGCGCAGGCCGGCGAACAGCAGCACGCCGAACAGGAGGGTGGCGCAGAGCAGCCATACGTCCAGCATGAGCGGAGACGCGGCGTTGGGCGCGAAGAACAGGCGCCACGAGGCAAGCGGGTTGCCCAGGTCGGGCATGATGGCCAGGCCCGCGCAGGCGGCGCATGCCACGCCGACCACCGCAAGCCTGATGCGAACGGACACGGCGGCCTTGCGGCCGAGCGCGGCGAACAAGAGCGCGCCGGCGCCGACGGCTTCAAGGGTCAGGAACAGCGTGATGTAGAGCCCCCAGGGCACGTACATGGTGATGGAGGTTGCGCCTGCGGTCCAGGAATACTGCTGCACGAGCCCGAACACGCCCAAGCACAGCGCCACCACGCACGCGCCGACCAGGCCGAGAAACGCGTTCTTCTGCATTTTGAGATCCATTGCTTCCTCCTTTTCCTACACGAGCCCGGCGTAGTACACGCTCGGCTTGGTTCCGAGCTCCTCGTTGAGCGGCTTGGCCCCCAGCTCCTTGATCTTCGCGTTGATCTCGGAATTCGGGTCGTCCAGGTCGCCGAACCAGCGGCTTTTGGTGATGCACGTCTGCACGCACGAAGGCTCTTTGCCCTCGGCGGTGCGGCCGTGGCACATCACGCATTTCTCCACCACGCCGACGGGGTGCTCGGAGGCGCGCATCTGCTCGTACGGGGTCATCTCGTACCCCTCGTAGTACGGATGGTCTTCCTGCTTCTCATCGTGGTAGCTTCGGGCGTTGTAGGGGCATGCGTTGATGCACATGCGGCAGCCGATGCACTTCTCGTAGTCGATCTGCACGCAGCCGTTCTCGTCGTAGTGGCTCGCGCCGGTGGGGCAGCAGCTCACGCACGGGGCGTCCTGGCAGTGCATGCAGGCGGACGGGAGCACCACCTGGCCGGAGTTCGGGTAGATGCCGTACTCGCCCATGAGCACCTTGCACCAGTACATTCCCGATGGGGTGGCGTTCTGGTACTTGCATGCCATGGTGCAGGCGTTGCATCCGGCGCACGTGCCGGCGTCGATCAGCATTCCGTAACGGGTCATCGATTGTTCCTCCTTTACGCCTTGTAGACCTTGACGCGGACGGTGTCGATGACGCCGCCGTGGATCGGGTCGATGTAGCCGAAGTCGCCGCTCATGATGTCGTTCATGTTCGTGTCCTCAAGCAGGTCCTTGCCCATCCAGGACGTCTTGCGGCCGCGCGCGCCGCCGATGGCGACGGTATCGGGGCGGATGGTCTCGGTGAGATGCGCTTTGCCCTTGGTCGATCCGAAGGGAGACTCGACCACCATCTGGTCGCCTTCCTGCAATCCCTTCTCGGCGGCGGTCACCGGGTTGATCAGCACGGCGTTGGCGTCGGGCTGGTAGCGCGCCGAGTAGTCGCGGCGGATGGGGTCCTGGTCCATGTTCGCCAGGCGGAACATGTAGAACGGCGTGCGGTAGTTGCAGGCGAACAGGTCGAATTCCTCGGGCTGGTTGTCGATCTGGCGATGCTCGGGCCAGTAGGGCACGGCGCAGTAGCGGCGGCGCAGCTCGTCGATGGGGTACTTGATGGTGCCCTCGAGGTCGAAGCCGCTCTCCTGCACCTCGCGCAGCTTCGGGATGAGGAAGTCGCCGGAGCGCTTCTGCGCTTCAAGGTACACGGTGAAGCGGATGTCCTGGTTGCGGTGGGACGGGTACACGTCGGCGCCGTAGAAGCCGTTGTACGGCATCATCTTCACCTTGTCCAAATGGTCGAGGCCCTTGTCGTCGCCGAAGGCGGACTTCAGGCAGCGGTCGAACATCTCCTCGGCGGTGTACTTCACGCCGGGTTCAAGCTTCCACTTGGGGTTTTCGAACTGCACGGCGGCGGGGGGCACCTGGCCGAAGTCGGTGAGCGCGGCGTAGCCGATGCAGCCGTTGTGGTTGGCCGTCTCGTTCCACAGGTCGATGAGGCCCATGCGGTCGAATATCTCGATGAGCTGGTCGTTGCCGTCCATGGTGTTGTAGAGGGGCTTCATGCCCTTGCGCACCACGACGCCGCGGTTGGAGGCCGCGAAGTTCGGATCGGTGTTGGTGGCCGACCCCTCGTTGCCCGGGAACAGGTGGCAGGTGTGCGTTTCGAGCGAGGCGTGCTCGGGCAGCAGCAGGTCGGACAGCATGGCCATCTCGTCCATGTGGTAGCAGCCCTGGTAGATGACGTAGTCCACGCTCTTCATGGCCTGTTCGGCAACTTCCGGATCGGCGGTCACCGTGATGGGGTTCGAGCCGCAGGACACCACGACCGACGGCTTGTAGTCGAAGCCGTACTTCTCGGGGTCGCACATGGTGCGCATCATGAGGGTGTTGGTGGAGTGGCGGTGCGGGAACACGTCGGCGTAGTCCAGGCCCTGCGGCGGCCAGTTGAAGTTCGTGCACGTCTTGGCCTCGAAGTAAGGCTCGGTGGTGCCGTCCGTGGCGTTGGGCAGGTAGTCGCAGTACATGTTGGAGATGATGCCGCCGGGATAGCCGATGTTGCCCAGCAGCATGTTCAGCACGCGGCTGTAGATGTCGCACAGCGTGCCGTCTTCCTGGTTGGTGATGCCGCGGCCGATGATGACGGCGGCGGGGCGCAGCGGAAGGGTTTGGCCGTCGATCACCGTGGTGGCGCCGAAATCGGCGTACGTCACCAGGTTGTTGGCTATCTCGCGGATCTTGGCTGCGGGGACGGTGCTGTACGCTTCGGCCCATTCCGGCGTGAAGTCCTTGAGAGATTCTTTGAAGGCTTGGAACGCAGGCTGGCAGGAGATGCCGTTTACGTCATACTGACCGAACAGAGCAGGATCAACGAGCGACGCATCGTCCCAAGTCTTGGCGGAGTTGGACGACGCATCCCAGATCAGCGGCTTGCCGTCTTCGCCGCGGACGTAGTCGCCGTCGGCGTTGATCAGGTAGGGCGAGTTGGTCCTGTTCTTGATGAACGGCTCGTCGAAGCCGTTCTCCAGTTCGTACAGCATGCAGTGCATCCACGCGTACACGAGCGACAGGTCGCTGCCCAGGCGCGCGGACACCCATTCCCCGCGCGTGGCCTCCATGGAGGCGCGCGGGCCCACCGTGACGTACTTCAGGCCGCGGCGGACGCCGTCGGCGAACGAGCGCGCGTCGCCGCCGGCCAATCCCGAGTCATAGCCCACCGATTTGCCCAAGATGACCAGGTAGTTGCAGTTGACGACGTCGTAGTTCACCGTCGGGAACGCGGAAAGCGTGTAGCAGCCGCCGTAGTGGATGGCGCACATCTGGCCCTTCGTGGAGCTGGAGTTCGGGGTTCCGAGCGCATGGGCCCACAAGCCGATTCCCAAGGTGGCATGGCCGCTCTCGTACGGGGCGAAGCTGTACATCTGCACCAGCTTGCGGATGTCGGTGTCGTAGCATTCCCTGATCTTCTCGGCTGCGATGTCGAGGGCCTCGTCCCAGGTTATCTCCACCCAGCCGGGGTCGATTTCCATGCCCTTCTCGGGATTGGTGCGCTTCATGGGGGCTTTGATGCGGTGCGGGTTGTACACGTTCATGATGGCGCTCTTGCCGCGCGGGCACAGCGTGCCGGCGTTGTTCGCGCGATCGGGGTCGCCCTCGATGTTCACGACCACGCCGTCTTTCATGGTGGCGACGAAGCTGCAGCTGCCGCACAGCATGCACATGCGGCAGTGTCCGTACACCTCGCCTTCCTCGCCGGCGTCGGCCGCGTTGCCGGCGGTTTCGGCGAACGCCTTGACGGGCTTGCAGGCCAGCGATCCGCTCAGCGCGGCGCCTGCGGCCAGGGCTCCGGCGCCTTTGACGAAGCTCCGCCTTGTCAGTTCCATGGTGTTCAAGCTCACGTTTCTTCCTCCTCACTCGTTCGTACGTTGTGTTGGTGCTGGTCTGTCCGTTGCCCTCCTTCCCTCTCGCGATGGCTTTCCCCCTTGGGCGCCCGTCGCTTTTGAGCGCACGGGACCAGGGGGATCGTCGTCCCGGAAAACGGCGCGCGCAAGGTTCGGGCTGGGCCGCGCACCTGGGAAGCTCGGTTTCGGCAATGCGTTCCCAGGCCCCGGTCAAGCCGATGGCGCGTGTATGAGGTTGTGCTGCGGGTGTGCTAGATGGCTGTCTTCATCGGCGTTTGCAACGCATCGCGAGGCGATGCTTGCAGCCTCCCTTCGAACAGGATGGCGAGCTTCTCTCTGAACTTGTCCTCGTACGGGTAGTCGTAGCGGTACATGCCCTTGTCGAGCTCGCGGAAGAACACGGCCACGATGATCTGGGCCATGGTGGTGCTGTCGCCTGAAAGGTTCAGCGATCCGTCCTCCTTCGCGCGTTCGATGAGACTCGCGTATATGGCCGCGAGCTCGGCGCGCGTGGCGAGCTCGATGTCGAGGTGCTCCTTGCTGGCGTAGATCTCGCAGTTGTAGGCCATGCGGATGTCGTTCGAATAGCGCTGCCGAGCCGACTCGCCGTCGGACTCGGGCGAGAAGAACACGCGCTGCGTGCCGCGTATGTCCTCCAGCAGCACCGAGAGCACGGCTTCGACGATCGACATGTCCTCAGGCAGCTCTTCGGCGTACGTTTTGAGATGCTCGACCGAAGCGCGTCCGATCTCCACGAGGAAGTCGCCTTTCGAGGGGAAGTAGCGGTAGAGCGTTCCCGTGGAAACGTCGGCCGCCTCGGCGATGTCCTTGAGCGTGGTGGCCTCGTAGCCTTTCTTCAAAAACAGGTTCGACGCGATGCTGTAGATATGCTGCCGCGTCTTGGAGCTGCGAACGTAGCCTTTGGTTGCCATTGAGCGACCTCCCCCCGGTCGTTGCGAGCTTCGTCGTCGTTCTATGGTAAGACGAAACTCAATATTGAGTGCGAACTTATACTACGAGGCCCGCAGCGGTCTGTCAAGAGCAATTTTGAGTTCGAACTTCATTTTGTTCGCGAAGCCGACTCGCCCCGCGCTTGCCTGCGCTTTTCCGCCCGCAATGGCAGGTACTCGCTGATGACGATGCCGGCGAAGATGAGGGCGAAGCCGGCGAACAGCGGCGCGGTGAGCGCTTCTCCCAGGAACAGGATGGAGAATGTGACGCCGAACACCGATTCCGTGGCAAGGAACAGCGCGGCAGGAGCAGGTTCCACATGCGCCACGGCCACGTTCTGCAGCAAGAGCGCGATGCACGACGCGAACACCGCCAGATAGCCGAGGCTCATCCAGGTGCCGGGATCGAGGGCGGCGAAGTTTGGAACGGGCTCGAACGCCAGCCCGGCAGCGAAGCCCAACGCGCCCGCCACGACGAACTGCACCACGGTGAGCAGCGTCATGTCGCGCCCGCGCGCGTATTTCGCCGTGTACAGCACGTGAAAGCTCAGGAACAAAGCGGACAGCAGGGTGATCCCGTCGCCGAAGCGAAGCGAGAAGCCCGCAAGCCCCGCGAACGACACGCAGCCGACGCCCGCCACGCACACGACGGCCGCGGCCACGTTGAAGCGCGTGGGGCGCGTGCCGCGCAGCGCCCATCCCAGAAACGGAATGATCACGCAGTACAGCGAGGTGAGAAAGGCGCTGTTCGAGGCCGTCGTGTCGGTGAGGCCGGTGGAGTTCGCCCAGTAAGCCAAAAACAGCCATGCGCCCAATACGGCCCCCTTGCGCAGGTGGTCGAAGTCGAGCGAGCGCCTGAAGCGGGGGAGCATGATGATGCCCAGGATGACGCCTGCTCCCATGAAGCGCACGCCGACGAGCCATGCGGGGGGAAACGAATCGACCGTTGTTTTGATGACGACGGTGCCCAGCCCCCAGATGGCGGCCGCCAGCAGCAGGAAGCCTTTGTACTTCCAAAGCGAACGGGCGGTATGTTCCGATGACGATGCCATGGTGGAGCATCATAGCACGCAGGATGCCGTTCCCGCTTCGGCTCGGCGCGCTCGACCTCGAAACCGGGTTTCGCCGGAGGCGTTCCGGCCAACGTTCAGTTGAGTCTCGATCACTGTTGCTTGACGATGGGCGGCGCCCATTTCCTCCCATGGTAGGATGGGGCGATTCCCGTCCACGAGGAGGCGACGTCCCATGCCCACATTCCGCGAAGTCATGAAGGCGGTCCAGGTCACGGCCGACGACAAGACGTCCGGCAAGCGCATGCGCGAGATAGAGTCCATCCTGCGCAAGCATCGGGCCTACTCGGGCCTCACGCCCGAGAAGGCCACGGCCATCTTGGAAGACCTGGGGCCGACGTTCGTGAAGATGGGCCAGATCGCCTCGAATCGCAGCGACATCATTCCCAAGGAATACGCCGACGCCTTCAAAACGCTGCGCGCGAACGTTCCGCCCGTTCCGTTCGAGACGATCGTCGAGATCATCGAGAACTCGCTGGGCCATCCGTGGCGGGACACGTTCGCCGACATCGAGCGGGAGCCGCTCGGGTCGGCCTCGGTGGCGCAGGTGCACCGCGCGCGCCTGGCGCACGGCCTGGGGGAGCCGGTGGCGACGGATGCGGGCGCGCCCGAGCGCCCTTCAGGCGCCGCAGCCGGCGAGGCCACGGAGCAGGGAGCGGTCGTGGCGGTGAAGGTGCGCCGCCCGTTCGTGGTCGAGCAGATGGCGGAGGACCTCACCCTCATCCGCCATGCGCTTGCGCTCGCCGGCCTCACGCGCGTGGCGGGGGACATGATGCTGACGCTCGACGAGCTGGTGGACGAACTGGAGCGCACGACGGCCGAGGAGCTGGACTTCTGCGTGGAGACGTCGAACCTCGAGCGGTTCCGGAAGGAGCTTGCCGGCGAGCAGGGCGTGACGAGCCCTGTTGCGTATGCGGCGTACGGATCGGACGAAGTGCTGGTGATGGAGTACATAGAAGGCGTCCACATCAACGACGTTCCGGGATTGCGCGCCCAGGGCGACGATCCGGCCGATCTGGGGCGGCGGCTGGCGGAGAACTACGTCGAGCAGTTCATCGACAACGGCTTCTTCCACGCCGATCCGCATCCGGGCAACATCCTGGTGCGCGGGCACGAGATCGTGTGGATCGACCTCGGCATGACCGGCGAGCTGTCGGACGCGGAACGCGCCATCGTCGGCACGATGTTCTTCGCGGTGGTCCAGAACGACCCGTTCGCGCTCAAGGACGCGCTGCTCACGCTTGCGAAACCGCGCGGCCCGGTGGACCACAGCCTGCTGCTGGACCAATTGAGCGGGCTGCTGTCGCAGTACGCATCGGCGGATCTGGCCGACATCAACGTGGGCGCGGCCATGCTGGACATCATCGAGATCCTGCGCTCGCAGAACCTCACGCTGCCTCCG
This sequence comes from uncultured Eggerthellaceae bacterium, assembly GCA_958454405.1. Taxonomy (GTDB): domain Bacteria; phylum Actinomycetota; class Coriobacteriia; order Coriobacteriales; family Eggerthellaceae; genus Enteroscipio. The sequence goes on from CAUEBO010000012.1 coordinate 14,782, forward strand.
TCGCTCACCATGCTCGCGCGCGGCGCGGTGACCATCGAGGGCGTGCTGGTGGACATCTCGCCGAAGACGAGCGTGGTCGACATCATATCCGACCATGTGAAGAAGCAGGCCTTCACGCCGGAAAGGGCGAGCGCGAAGGCGAAGGAGCTGCTCATGGCCACCGCCGCCTCGGCCGAGGCGGCGACGCGCCTGCCCACGCAGCTGTCGCATACGCTCGACATGCTCGATCGCGGGCAGATGAAGGTGGCTGCCGACCTGAACATGCCGAAGAACCTCATAGCGGCGCTGTATTCCGTGAGCGGCACCGTGTCGCTGGCGCTCATCTCGGCCGGCTTGTTCGTCGGTTCGAGCCTCATCGCGCAGACGAACATGCAGCCGCAGCTGCTGGAGGTGCCCGTGCTCGGCTTCCTGGGCTATCTGGGCGCGTTCGTGCTGGGCGTCTACGTGATCGGGCGCACCTTGCTCACGCGCCATCGGCAGCGCAACGACAAGCGCATAGAATAGGAAAGCGGCGCCGGCTTTCGAACCGGCGCCGCTTTCGGGATCCGCGTTCCGCGCGGACAGGAGCGCTCTCCGTTTACGCGAACGTCACGATGGCGCCGGGGTCCTTGATGCGCAAGGCGGCCGTTTCCATGATCCGGAACGTGTGGTTGAAGTCCGCAAGCTCCAGATAGCCCACCGACAGGTCCAGGCCAAGGGCCAGGTCCAGGTACTCGGGCTCGGCGCACACGAGCACGGCCTTGCCGGAGTCCAGGGCGCTCGTCAGGTACACGTTGTCGCCGATGAGCTTCTTGATGCGCTCGATCTCCAGCATGCCGGTGTTCGGCTGCAGGCGCTGCAGGGCCAAGAACAGGTCGGGCGCCACCGCGAGGGCGTAGCGTCCCAGGTAGCCGGCCTTGGCCAGCTGCGACACGGCGGCGGCCACGTCGGCGAAGCCGTTCTCGCCCTTGGACCAGTCGTTGCGCTTCACCTTGCCGGCGCCCTTGGCGGACAGCAGGCCGGAAGCGCCGAGGGCGGCGTTGCCGTTCAGGATGAGGTCGTCTTCGCGGCGCGCGGCCTTCTTCGCGGCGGAGACGGCCGGGGCCAGATCCAGGGGCAGGCCCGTCTGCTTCGCGGCTTCCAGATCGCGTCCGAGCAGCGTAAAGTCCTCGTAGAACAGCGGCAGCTCCAGCTGCGCGCGGCCGACGATGCGGCCGATGCCGTCCTCAAGCACTTCTTCTTTCGCCACGCCGTCGACGGTGACGGACGTGGCGCCCGCGCCGAGCGGGCCGAACGTTTTCAGGAAGCGGCGGCACGTGAGGTGCTGCCGGGCGGTGCCGATGACGGCTTCGTCGATGCGGTTCCACAATGCTGCCGACAGATCGGCTGATTCGCGAGCGAGGTAATCCATGATCGGAGTCCTTTCGTGCTGCAAGCGGGCGCGTGCGCCGCGCTTGGCGGATAGGCTGGTTCTGCGCAGCGCCGCCGGACGAGGCGGGGTCGATGTTCGGCATCGATCCTGTTCAGCGCCGAATGTTTCACGTGAAACATTCGGCGGATGCGCCGGGTGGGCCGGAGGCGCCAAAGGGCGGCTGCGGCCGGCCGAAGGGGCGCCGCGCGGCGGGCGTTATTCTGACAGGTCGCCGACCGTGGGCGCGGCGGCGGGTTCGGCCGGAGCCGGCGCGATGGCGCCGTCGGTGGCGATGCCCAGATCCTCGAGCATCTCCTGCACCTCGCCCTCCCCGTCCAAGAAGAACTCCGTCTCCTTCGGGTCCAGATGGCGCATGAGCGTGATGAGCTCGCCCATATGGGCCTTCTCCTCGTCGCGGATGTCGGCGAGGACCGCCTTCGCGGCGGGGTCGTCGGTGGCGAGGTAGTGGGACTCGTACAGGTAGATGGCTTCGAGCTCGCCGGCGATGTCAAGGCGCAGCGCCTGCATGAGCTCAGCGTTCGTCATCTTGCGGTCGACGTTGCCGGAAAACGGGTTTGCGAAACTGGGCATGGGATTCCCTCCCTTTCAACGTGCCGTCCGGCGAGACGGGCCGACTGCGCATGCAGATCGACGCGATCTGTCCGCCGAGCGGCGGTTACTCATCTCATGACGTCATCATACTCTTGTCGAGTCATCGATATTCGGCAGGCTTCGCTTTTTATTGAGAACTTCTCCTAATAACCACGAATCGACGGAGCCGCTTCCTCGCTGCAGGCGCTCTCGCGTTCGCCGATGCGCCGATAGGCGACGATGCCGGCGCCGGCCAGCGCGAGCGTGACCGCCGCCACGACGGCGGCGCCCAGGTAGTTGCCGTCGCCGAACGCGCCGGCGGCCAGCGTCGAGGACACGATGGAAGGGATGCGCCCGACGGTGGTGATGGCGACGATGCGGGGAAGCGAGCTCGTTCCCAGCCCGGCGACGTAGGTCAGCAGGTCCTTCGGCGTGCCGGGAACGAGGAACACCAGGAACAGCACGAGCTCGAATCGACGGGCGTTCTGCAGCCAGCGCAGGGAGGTTGTCTTCTCGGGCGGGAAGAACAACGCGACGATGCGCATCCCGAACCGGCGGACGAGCATCATGACGAGGGCGGTGCCCATCGCGCTCGCGACGAGGCAGAGCAAGGTGCCCTCCCAGAATCCGAACGCGTAGCCCGCGGCCAGCTCAAGCGGTTCGCCCGGCAAGAACGCGAACACGATCTGGGCGACATTGGCGGCCACGAAGGCCAGGCGGCTCGCGAGGCCGTACTCGTCGACCCAGGCGCGGAACCGCGGCGCATCGGCAACGAACGCGAGCAGCTGCGGGCCGTAGGCGAAGCACAGCCCTGCGATGCCGGCGGACAGCAGCGCAAGGCCCGTGATGACGGCGATGCGCTTGCGGACGAGGCTCGCGCGGTTCTGGGCCTGCGAGCGCGCAGGCTGTTCCTCGGTTGCGGACGCTGCGTGCCGCGTCCGCTGGTCGGCGCCGGCAGTCGGCGGTGCAAGCGGGGGCGTGCGGCCTGCGGGCGTGGCGACGGTCTCGTTCATGGCGGCTCCGTTTCTCGGTGCGTTCGTTTGCGCATCCGATGCTACGGGCCAAATGTCAACCGCCGATCAACGCTGGGAAAAATCTTCGACATGCACGCGGGGATCGCCGCCGCGCGACCGTTCGCTACCGGTCCACGGCGAACCGCGCGACAACGCAGGCGCCGCCGCGCGGGCCGTTGCGAAGCTCCAGCGTCCCGCCGTGGCGCTCGCACAGCGTGGCGGCTATGTTGAGCCCGAGCCCGAAATGGACGGCGTCCTTGCGCTCGCTGAAGAACGGCGCGCACCCGAACTCGAGCGCTTCCGGCGAAAAGCCGGGGCCGTCGTCTTCCACGAAGAGCGCGAGCATCCCGTCGCGAACTTCGAGCCGGGCCGTCACCTTCGACGCGGCGTAGCGCGCGGCGTTGCCCACAAGGTTGCCCGCCGTCTCCTCGATGATCGCGCGATCGACGGCGATGTCAAACCTGCTTCGCGCGTTTTCAGCGGATACGAGCAATTCGAACGCCACGCCCGCTTCGCCGCAGAGGGCTGCGCCGGTCGAGTCCACGTCTCCGGCGACCGTGTCAAATGGAAGCCGGGCTCGAACGGCTTCGCGGTCCTCGAGCTTCTGCAGGCCGCTCATGGCTTCGACGTAGCGCTCCAAGCGCTCGACCTGGGACGCGAGCGATCGAGCCGACGCTTCCAGCTGCTCGGGGGCCGGGTCGTCCGATTGCAGCCGCGCCTCCAGCAGCTCGACCTTCCCCTTCAAGACGGTGAGCGGCGTTCGCAGGTCGTGGGCGAATGCGGCGTTCAAGCGCTTGCGCTCCTCGGCCGTGCGCCAGAGCGCGCGCTGCGAGGAGGCGAGCGAGGCGCGCATGTCCTCGAACGAGCGCGCCAGCCGCCCCAGCTCGTTGCCGCGATCGTACGATACGGTGAAGTCGAGGTCTTGGCTGGCAATTTTCGCGGCCGCGTCGTCCAGGACGGCCAGGCCGGGGGCGAGGCGCATGCGGTAGAAGCGGCGCGCCGCAGCGAAGATGCACACGCCGAACCACAAGGGGAACATGATAAACGACAGCAGGCCGAACACGGCGCTGAGCGCTTGCGCTTCCGGAGAGGGAGGCGTGTTCAGATAATAGCCGACGGCGGATGCCATCAGGCCCTCCGCCGAGCCAAGGCCGTCCGCGGACCCCGATGGGAAGAACGACGCATAAGGGCTGGCGGGGTTCTCGGCAAGCCATCGGTCGAACTGGTCGCGTGCCCATGCATCGTAGGAGGGCAGATTGGAGATCGACAGGTCGGAGCCGAAGTTCTCTTCGATCGACGTTTCGCCGTAATCGGGCCCGAAGGAATCGGATTCGAGGTCGCTCGAGGAGTACGCGTAGTCGCTCGCATCCAACACGCTGGTGTCGGCAGGCAGGTCCACCCGGGCGATCGATGCCATGCCGTTGCGCACGGTCTGCACGAGCACCGTGCTGCCGTCCATCGACACCTCCACCGTGCGGGCAGGCACGAGGTCATCGGCGTCCTTGTCGTAGAGGTAGAGCCCCGAAATCTCGTAGGCATCGGCGGTCGCTTGGTTCTGCAAATCGCCGAACAGGGCTCCTGTCGAGATTGACAACACGAGCGCAGCCAGCAGAAACGACAGCATGTACACCATGAACGACGTCTTGAGCGAGGCGTTGCGCCACCGCTCGCGCAGCCGAGCGGCACGGCCGGGGCGCTTGCGGCCGCCGCGGTCCCGTCCGCTGCCATCTCCTTCGATCATGCGCGCCATTTGTACCCCATGCCCCATACGGTCTCGATAGGGGCTTCGTCCAGGCCCGCCTGGGCCAGCTTGTTGCGGATGCGGCGCACGTGCTCGGTCACCACCTGCGGATCGCTCTCGTTCTCCCAGCCGCCGACGCGCTCGTGGATGCGATCGCGGTCGAATACTTGGCCGGGATGCTTCGACAGCGCGGCCACGATGTCGAATTCGCGGCGCGTGAGCTCGACGGGCGCGCCGGCAACCGAGACGGTGCGCGCGCCGTAGTCGATGACGAGGTCGCCGTCGAAGCGCACTTCGGCCTTCACCTGCTGGCGCGTTTCCCGCGCCAGATGGGCGCGCACGCGTGCTCCCAGCACGGCGAGCGAGAATGGCTTGAGCACGTAGTCGTCGGCCCCTGCTTCGAAGCCTTCGAGCGCATCGACGTCTTCCACGCGCGCGGTGAGGAAGACGATGGGGCATGAGAGGTGCTCGCGCAGCCGGCGGCACACGGAATAGCCGTCGAGCTTGGGCATGCCCACGTCGAGCAGGATGATGTCGGGGCCCTGTTCGGCGCGCCTGATGGCCTCTGCGCCGTCGGCGGCTGCCATCACGCGAAAGCCCAGGCCGGAGAAGTACTCGACCAGCATATCGACGATGTCGGGCTCGTCGTCCACCACGAGGATGGTTTCGGGGCGCGCCGCACGAGCAGGTGCAGGCGCGTGCTCGTGCTTGCGTGCCCCGTCTTCGAATTCCGTTCCACGTTCGCCCATGCCGCCCGTTCCGCCTCTCCGTCGTCGACCGTCATCGGCAGCCAAGCGTACCATGGGATTGTCTAGAAACCATCAACGCGAGGGCAAAGGCCGGGGCCTACTCCGCCGGCTGCTTGACGATGAGCACGGGCACGGTGGCCTGGCGCAGCACGTGGCTGCTCACGCTGCCCAGGATGCCGCGGAGCGCCCCGAGGCCGCGTGACCCCATGACGATGAGATCGCAGCCGTGGTCTTCGGCGTACGCCACGATCTGCTCGCCGGGCACCGTCTCCTCAAGGAACTCGAAAGATATCTCGTTCATCAGCCCTCGGAGCATGCGGTCGATCTGGCCGTGCAGGGCGGCATCGGCTTCGGCGATGACCTCTTCGTAATGCGCATGCAGCTTGACGGGGGAGTAGTCCTCCACCGAGCTGCGGCCTTCGGCTTCCAAGCGCTCGACGATGAGCCGTTCGGTGTCGACGATCTGGATGATGTGCAGCGCCGCGCCCGGGTCGTCCTTCGCATAGCGCACGGCTTCGGCGAGCGCCGCCTCGGCCGACGGCGAACCATCGTAGGGAACCAGGATGTTGTCGTACAGCATGTCGTCCTCCCTTGCATGAGCCCGGCGGATGGGTTCAAGTATAGCAGTCAGGACGACGGGGCAGGGCGTTTCTCGGGCGACACCAGCTCGAAGCTCGTGCGCGCGCAGGCGCTTTCAAGCAGCGTCCGGCCGTTTTTCGCGAACAGGAACCGGGCGGGGGCGTCGGGGATCTCGCGGATGGGCCTGTCCATGGCGCCCGAGGCGGGCGCTTGCAGCCGATGCCCGCGCGCGTCGGGGAACTCGATGCGAAGGTCCATGCCGCGCTGCCGGAGATGGACGGAGCATTCGCTCGCTTCGACGATGCGCACGCCCAGGTACGTTGCGAAGCGATATTCCTTGCCGTCGAGCAGGACGACCGCGATGCATCCGGTGAAGCGAAAGCCGGCCAGCGGGATGCCGGCCACCGCCGCCATGACGGATGCTTCCCGGGGGAAGTCGACGCTTTGCACCCACACATACGACGAAGGGAAGCTGTGGCCCCGGTCGCCCTCCATGTACCCCAGGCCGTCGTCGAAGCGCATGATTCTGCCGTTGATCGAAACCGATCCCTCGACGCGGTGCCTCATGCTGAACACGGCGTGCTTCGTCTCCATGGGCAGCAGGGAGAACGGGCCCATGATGTCGTACCGAAGGGGCGCCGACGCATGGTAGCGGAGCCTGCCGCGCAGCGCGAGGCCGTCCGCCTGCACGTCCACGTCCATGCCGGAGGGCGAGAACGTGCTCGACCCTACGCGCATAACGCCGCGGCGGCTGTAGGACACAAGCGGGTATTCGACGAAGTGCGATTCGCTTGGCGTGATGACCTGGATGAACGCGCTGTGCTGCGATCGTCCGGGAATGACGGCCAGCAGGTTGTCGCCCTGTTGCTGCTTCAAGTACCAGCCTTCGTAGTACGGTTTCATCGGCCCTCCTCGGCGCACGTTTGAGCCGCGGCGGCAGAGCGGCGCGCGGCTGTGGCGCACGATGCTACCCCATCGGGCGCCGCAGCCGGCTGCGCTCCCCCTACTGCGGGGAAACGTTCTGCTGACGAGGGACCTCTTACGCGGTCGGCGCCTCGTTCATCGGGGGCCGACGTAGGTCCACGGGGTGAGCGCGCATCCATTCGCCTCGAGCTCGCAGGGCGGCACTGCGCGGCAGAAGCCCGGCATGTCGGCGCAGCCATCGCGTCTCCACGCGGCGTACGTTTGCACGATGCGCTCGACGGCTTCGGGGGATAGGCGGCGCGCCATCGCGCCCGACGGGGCGAATCCCACGTCGTCGCCCAGCTCCTGCGCGTTGACGAACAGGATGTCCTGCGACGGGCGGCCTCGCCGCATGAGGACGAGGGAGGAGGGCGGGCGCCCGTCGGCGAACAGGCCGCCCGGCAGCGCCACCACGGCCTCGATCAGCCCGCTGCGCGCCCAGGCGCGCCGGGCGGCGGCTTCGCGCCCGCTGTCGGAATGCAAAGCCGCGTTGCACAGCAGCATGAGCGCACGTCCCCCGTCGCCCATGCAGGCGACGGTCTGCTGTACCCAGGCGTAGTTGGCCTTGTTGCGCGGCGGCGGCCCGAACGCCCAGCGGGGATCGTGCTCGTCGACGGCTCGATCGGTCCAGGTTCCCTGGTTGGGGGCGGGAAAGCAGACGCAGGCCGCGCCTTGCTGCACGCTCGCGGGGTCTGCGAGGTCCTCGGTGGTTGCGACCACGTCCACCATCGGGCCTTCGGAGGCGCCCGCGGCGGCCAGCAGGCCGTCGGCGACGGCGAGCGCATCGACGCTTCCGTCTTCGTGCGGTGCCCGCTCCTCCATCGGCACGGGCACGGCGCCGGCCCGCTCAAGGCGGCCGATGTCGTGCACGGCGAGCATCCAGAGGTCTATCAGGCGCGCTTCGAGTGCGGCCGCGCCCGCCTGCTCGCAGCGCTCCATGGCGTCCGCGAACGTGCGCCGCTTGTCGGGCGCGGGCCAGGGCACCACGGCGCCGCGCAGATCGGCCAGCTCGATGACGCGGACGGCCGTGGTTCCCTTGGCGTAGCGCTGGGCGTCGATGCCGGCCAGGACATGGCGCAGGTACTCGAAATCGGACGGTGCGGGCCGCACGACGTGGAATCCGTCGGATGCCGAGAAGCGTCCTTTGGCGGCCACGACCAGCAGCTTGCCGTCGCGTGAGGCGATGGCGCCCTTCGCCCCCACGAGCAGGGCCTCGCCGACCAGCGTGTAGTCGTCGATGCGCGCTTGCTCGAATCCGCGCAGATGAAACGGGTACGGGCCCGAGCGGAGCTGGATGTCTCGGGCCGACAAGCTCAGGCATCCGGCGTCGCTCACGTCCGCGCACTCCCGCAGGTGGCGCAGGGGGATTCCCCGCTCGCATGCGTCCAGAACCTGCTCGCAGGTGGCCGCGATGCCCTCGGCGAGCGCGCCGTCGCTCCGGCGCAGCGCTTCCAGCTCGGCGCATACACATCGGGCGGCTTCTTCTTTTCGGTCGTGCAGCGATGGTCCTGCGTCCATGGCGTTCCTTTCTTCGGCGGGGCGGGCGGCATGCCGTGCTCGGAATCCGCGCTGCGGTTGCGCGCGGCGCGGCGCCGCAGGGCGCGCGGTTGGGAGCGGCTTTCACCCTCGGCCCTCTATCTCGTTCAGCAGCTCGATGAGCTCGCGCCGGTTGTGCACGTCGGTTTTCGCGTACAGGTTCTTCAGGTGCGTTTTGACGGTGTTGACCGATATCGTGAGTATCTTCGCGATGTCGGTGGAGTTGTAGCCCGCCAGCAGCAGCACGGCGACGTCGATCTCCCGATCCGTCAGCTTGTACTGCACCCGGTAGACGGGGTTCTCGCGCAGCTGGTCCTCCGTCACGTTCGCCACCGATATGACCACGCGCTTCCGATCGTCGTCGGACGGCCCTTCGGCGCCCGACTGCGCCCGCACGCCGCCGCCGCGCGCGGCCTGGCGCACGAACAGCCTCGATGAGATCGCCGCGAGCGCCACCACGTACAGGATGATCACCGAAACGATGAGGATGCCGATGGCGTCCATGCCGATGAAGGTGGAAACGGCCATGCACGCCATGCGGCCGAACTGGATGGAGAAGTACATGATCCCGCACACGATGCCGCCGACGAACAGCGGGTTTCGCCAGAACTCCCGCACCGCTTTGAGCGCCGTCAGTATCATGCACATCGACACGATGGTGAACGCGATGTTGTCGATGGCGTACAGGACCGTTTGCACGCGGACGTTCTGAAGCGAGGAGAACACCCCGCAGGTGGCCATGATCACGAGCAGCGCCGAGTACGTTCGGTAGTAGGTGTTCGTCTCTCCTTGTATCCGCCCCGTCGCCCAGAACGCGATGGCGCCTCCGATGTAGCCGACCGAGAACAGCGACTGGACGGCCTCTTGCGGGAGGAACCCTTCGAGCGAGATCACGCGCTGCGCCCCGCACACGAAGGCGATGGCCACCAGGCAGAGCAGGGAGCGCCGCTCCATGAATATCCACGACAGGAAGCGGCGATCGTCCCGTTCCTGCACGTGGTCGTCCCGCGCCGCCCGCTTGTCTTGCTCCGCCAGGTTGATCGCGTCGGGCTTTCGCTCGATCCCGCCCGCATTCGGCGAATCAGCGGGCGAGGGCACGGCGTTCAGGCAGTAGTACATGAGCGCGCAGCAGCCGGCCACGATGACGGAGAGCGCGCTGAACAGCATGACGGTATCGGGGATGACCCCGATGGCCAGAAGGATGACGCCCGAGAGCACCGTGCTGGCCACCATGGCGCTCGCCACCTGGCTTTTCTCAAGGCCGGCATACACGCGGAACCAGCACAGGAAGCACGCCCCCTGCCCGCAGCCGAACAGCGCGCCCGCCGCGCTGGCCAGTTCGGGCGGCGTTTCCTCGCCAACCGCCTGGTACAGCGTGAGCGCGTAGCCGGCTACCAACAGCACGAGCGCCGCGTGCGGCACGAGCCGCTGGGCCAGCCGTTTCCGCAAAAGCGCGAGCAGCGCCACGGTAAACAGGCAGCACACTTGGCCTATTTCGGCCGCATGGGCGTACCGCGCGAACGTGACGGCCGCGTTGTCTCCGAAGAACAACAGGTTCACGCGCCCGGTGAACAGGCCGAAGAAAACGAGCAGCAGCGCGTACCCCCATACGACTGCGATCATTCGAGTTGCCGTGTCTTTCACATCTCCCTCCCTCCCCCTCTTCCGCGCAGGGCGCGCTGTTCGTCCCGGCGCGGAAAGCGGAATCGGAAGCGTTCAGCCTGCTTCCGATTCCGCCGAGATTCGGGATGTCGATTATCCCATGCTTTGCGCGCGCGGTGCGGGAGGATTACCGCTCGGCGAGGTCCTTTCCCAGCAGATAGGGGAAGGTGATGCACGTCATGCCCAGGTTCTGGCCCGGAACGCGGAAGTTGTAGAACGTTCCGAAGGTGTCGCCCATCATCGAGCCCACGTTGTACAGGCCTTCGATGGGCGCGTTGGCCTCGTCGCACACTTCGCAGTTCGGCGACGTGCGCAACCCGCCCAGCACGCACAGGAACTGCGCGGGCCCCAGCTGGTTGTACTGGCCGTAGAACGGGCCCTGGTCGATGGGGATCAGGAAGTCCTTGCTCTTGTGATACTGGGTGTCGTTGCCGGCTGCCACGTCGGCGTTGTATTTCTCGATGGTGGCCTTCGCCGTCTCGACGTCGATGCCTCCCTGTTCGGCAAGGGCCTTCAGCACGTCCTCGATGGTGTCGCCCTTCACGTAGGTGCCTTCTTCGACGCCGGCTTCGAACTCGGCGGCCTTCTCGTCGGAGCTGACGGGCACGATGCCCAGATTGTCCATGTTGTTGCCCAGCGCCTCCCACGAGTCGAACCGGTGGGCGAAGTTGGAATCCCAAACCGTGAACACCTTCTTCTCGGTCTGGCCGCTGATCGCGTAGCCCGCGTACACCGAAGACGTGTCCTCGTTGATGAAGCGCTCGCCTTCCGCGTTCAGCAGGATGCCCGGATGGTTCTGGTCCGAGCACGGGGCGGGGAAGCCGTACCAGCCGATCATCGGCGCGCTCGGCGTGGTGTTCTGCCAGGCGGCGCCAACCCACAAGCCCATCTTCTGGCCGTCGCCGGGCATGAGGCCGCCGAATTGGAATTCGGCGTCGTAGTCGCCGGCGCTTTCGGCCACGTAGTCGGCGAAGGCGTTGCAGTACTTGGCCATCATGTCGGGATCGCCCGAGAAGTCGCCGGTTGCCATGACGATGGCCTTCGTGCCCTCGTACTTCACGTAGTCGCCGTCCTCGTTCGTGGCGACCACGGCCGACACGCGCCCCGTGCCGTCGTCTTCGCGCACCAGGTACTCGGCCTTCGTGTTGTAGCTGATGGTGCCGCCGTTGTCGAGGATGTACTTCTCAAGCGTGGCCGTGAGCAGGGGCTCACCGTCGTTGGCGCTGTTCTGGATTTCCGGGCCGTAGAAGTTGTGCGCGCCGCTGGGTATGGAGAAGGTGCCGTTGGGGTCGGTGTAGGGCAGCTCGAGCGTGGTGGTGTAGCCGGCCGCTTCCATGATGTCCGTGACCCAGTCCATGGCCTCGCCCGATTCGTTGATCCACTTCCACCATTTGCGGGAGTCCATGCGGTAGCCCTGGCGGGCGATCTCGTTGTTGAAATGGGCGGAGACGGTGTCGGGCGTGTAGTCCAGCCCGAGGCGCTTCTGCGTCTTCGACCCCACGGCGTGGTTCGAGCCGCCGCGCGAGACGGCCTTCGTGCCAGCGGAGAACAGCGTGCAGCTGCCCCCATGGCCGAGGATGGAGGCGGCGGTGACGAGGCCCGAGACGCCTGAGCCGATGACGATCACGTCGTCGGTGACGGTCTCGGTTATCTGGCTGTCGTCCACGGGCTCGGGCGCGACCTCGAAGCTCCACGTGAGGTTGTCGTAGGCGTCGGCGGTCATCGGGGCGTAGCCCGACGCCGCGTCCGTCGAAGCCGACGAGCTGTTCTGCGGGCTGCATCCTGCGATCATCGCGCCCGACGCCGTGGCCGCTCCCGCAACGAGCGCGCCCTTGAGGAAGCTCCTGCGATCGAATGACATGGTGCTCATGTTCCCTCCTAACGATCATGGCGGCATCTCCCCGCCAGTGCGGCCGTTCCCTGCCGGGCCGCTGCGCTGCCAGTGTAGGGTCGGCGCTGGTCGCAGCCCTCACACCAGGTGGGTGAGATTCTGATTCTGAGTGTGAAAGGGAGCGCGCATGGCCGCATGCTCTCCAGCCCAACCCCACGCCAGGCGGCGTTCTGGACGTTTTCGGGGAAACCCCTTGCAGGTCACACGGGGTTTCGGTATACTGCATGCTTGCGCTTCGCAAAGAAGCCGTGTGCCAACGTGGCTCAGCTGGTAGAGCAACGCACTCGTAATGCGTAGGTCAGCGGTTCGAATCCGCTCGTTGGCTCCAGAAAAAGTGCAGGTCAGATGGTGAAAACCTTCTGGCCTGTTTCTTTGTTTTTGGGCGGATTTCGGGCGCGGTCAAAAATCTGGTCAAATTTCGCCGAAAGGGTCGAATCCACAGTAAGCACATACTTTTGCTCGCCTTCAGAACTGCCGCATACCCCAATTTGCACCCTTTATCGCTTATCTGTTGCAGAGGTCTGTATCCCCCATTTACCTTTTGCGCGGCATTCCCACGATCTCACAAACGTCCCCGAGCCCTCTTCCTGCCTTCACCATGAACTTCAAGTTCTCTAGGGTTGTCTTACTTGGGGAGAGAACCACATCGGCCATTTCGTTGCCCGGATCGGCGTAAATGAGATTTAGGGAGTCTACATTCTTGGCTGAAAGGTCGAACAACTTCATCTCATCTTGCATCTTTGAGCAGAAAACCGCGAAGCGAGATGTCAAAGGCAAGTAAAGATACGACAAGCGATTACGTTCTACTTGATAGCAGACAGGATGGGTCGACGTCACGAAAATCGATCCCGGGCAAGCAACAGCGAAGTTAATAGCTAAGTCCTGCACTTGGTCGAGAATGATACTTGGAAGAGATCCTTCCACAAACGAAGTCAAACCCCTCTTGATCCCTTGATCCTCGAAAGCGGAGTAATCGCCAAACCCTAGCATCTCAATAGCTTCCTCGATAGCCAAGAGCTCTGGCTCCGAGGCTCGATCTTCGGCAGTGGGGCGGAACAGACCTATAGTCCGTGGGTTTCGGCAAAGAGTGAGCGCCATGAAAGCACGCAGCGCATCGATCTCCTCTTCCGAAAAAGCAGGCGCGCATCCACAAGGCGTAATTGCTAGATTCAGCTTTTTTACAATGCTCCGCAAGGCGGGGGCTTGTTCTTTCTCGGCTTTTCCGAGCAGTTTCTTTTCAACGACCCCCTGCTGGAGAAACGCATCGCTCGTGGGCGAATTGAGCCATCGCGATTCATAGAAGTAATTGCGGGAGGCTACATCGTTGATGTTTGATTGAAATATCTTCCCGAGCTTCTTGCTATACGCCCACAGCTGATGCGAATTGTTCGTGCAGAAAAACCGCAGATAGTGCTTTGGCACATAGTGCTGCTTCTTTGGATCGTTGTCCTTCTGCTTCGCCATGCCGCTCCTTGACCTTCAAAAAGACAAGAATAGCACGACAGGCGGAGGAGGAGAAAGCCGCCGCTGCCTGCATTCCCCACCCAGGAGCGGTTGCGGACAGCGTGCACATTATCGAGCCAAAAGCATCCCCTTATTGAGACTATTCAACGTGCCCTTCAGCTTTATCAGCTGCTCTATTGCCGTGGCGCTTTTCCGCGCAATCCTTCAGGAAGTCGAGCAGGCCGCTCTCGAGGATGAACTTCCGCCTGTGGATGCTGATGCCCCGCCCCGATTCGTCGATCAGCTTCGACGCGATCGGCCTGCAGAGGCCCGTAAGCTCGGACACGTCCTCGATCGTCAAGAGCCTGTCATCCAAGATGCGTTTCATGATTCCGATCCTTTCCCAAGTCCCGCATTTCCGGCACGCGAGCCCTTGGTTCCCAAGCGGCTATCCTCGTCCGATCGCGTCTTCGTCCTATTGCCGGCCGCCCTGGTTCTCGTACAGGTAGCGCAGCAGGCTGAGCTGCGGGACGACCCATTTCGACCCGCAGCGGCTTCCTTTGAGAGCTCCCGCGTTGAGGAGCTTCCTGACGCCCTGGGGAGTCGCGCTCAGGAACTCGGCGATCATCTTCGGGCTCATCATGTACGGGTACTTCCCGAGGCTGTGCAGGTAGAGCCCGTCGGGATCCGCATCCTTCAGGAGCTCTTTGCCGACGGCCTCGTTCGATCCGGGCTTCGACATGCGCCCCTCCTCTCGTTTCGGGCTGATCGTCATTTCAAGCCCCTTTCGTGGGCCTTCTTCTCGTGGCCTTCCGACCAGCGCGCGTCCATGCCGCGTTGGCGCTGTCCTTGCCCGCCCGCGATCTCCTGGGCGTGCTGGCTTCGCAGGTGCCGCTCGAGCATCGACTCGAGCCCGGCGGGCAGCCTCGGCTCGTCGGGGTCCGGAGACGCCCTCGGTTGGCGCATGGCCGCCAAAGGGTCGGATTTCGACTGCTCGTAGACCTTCGCCGCGACCGATGCCAGGACCTGCTTCTCGCCGGACGCGCGCACCGCGTGCTGCACCTCCAGGTCGCGTATCCCCTTGGCGCAGCAGATAGAGGCCGCGCGGTCGTCGATCCTGCGCTGCATCGCCGGCGAGGCGACGATGCATGCGGCCGTGTCCTCGCAGCTCCTGCGCACGCTCTCGGGGGCGTCGATGAAACGATCCCGGCTGGAGCCGGCGACCGCGAACGCCGAGCGGGCAGAGTCCATGAGCTCCCGGTAGCCCGAGCGGGTGAGCCCCGTCCGCGCCGCGCGGAAGGACAGCTCCGTCGGGGACATGGCGCGCCGCTCGCCCTCCTGGCGCTGAAAACTGTCCGTCCTGCTTCTTTTTAGAAGTCTTTCAATGCTCGAAATTCTCGGGTAATGCATGGGCATACCAATCAGCGTCAGTGATGCGTCGGAATGGCTCAAGCGATTCTGTACGGTTTTCACGTCCATACCGTTTGCCAATAGTTGGGTGGCTTAAATGGGACGCAGTTCGTGAAACTTTAAACCTTCGAAGCGCTTCACGGCCTCCGTCACTGCTCAAAGTTCTGAACATGATAAAAACCATCAATATCCGAGTAGCATGCCAGCATATTGCGGCGTAGTGATGCCTGTATAGAAAAGGGATAGACCATCATTTACACGTAATGTTCTCTAAACAAGATGTATGATTGAAGAAACATGATTAAATCAGTTGTTTAAAGGGGCCTTTGAATGAATAGAGAGTACGATATAACACTGTCGTTCGCTGGCGAGGATAGAGATTTCGCTTTGGCTCTTGCTAATGAGCTGCTGGTTCGCGGTCTAAAAGTTTTTTACGATAATCACGAAATAGCGACCTTGTGGGGTAAGGACCTTTACCTATATCTGCAAGAGGTGTATCGGGATAAAGCAGTTTATTGCATTCCTATCATTTCAGAGCACTACACAAAAAAGAACTGGACTCGCCACGAAATTAGACAAGCTCAGGAAAGAGCTTTTTATGAGCTTGAAGAATATATTCTGCCTATTCGTCTTGATGACACTAACGTTCCTGGTATCAACTCGACTACAGGTTATATCGACGCCCGATCGGTGAGCCTTGGTGACATTGCAGATTTGGCTCTGAAAAAGATATCCTCGAAAAAAACCGTTTCAATCGAACATCAGCATAAGACGCTTGCATCCAATGTAAGGCTAACGCTATTGAACGAGTGTGGTGATCGGGCGAAATACGAAAAGCGAACTGCGCAATTGGTTATAGGTCCAAGCTGTGATTACTATATAGACAGTTTTTCAACCGATGGGAAGATCATTGAATACACAAGCCCGAATGGCGAGGTGGAGCATTGGTTCGAAATGGGCGAGTATTTTTATAAAACCGTTTTTCCCGCAAAAAAAGCACCAGGGGCAATTTTTGAACATGCTTGCGAAGCAACTTTTATTGATTCATTTACTTCTGAGCAAGAATACTTCTTTCAAAGACAATACTATCCTACCGATACGTTGGTTTTGTCTGTATGCTTTCCAATAGGTCGCCTGTGTAAAAAGTGTAAGTGTTTGTGCGTCTCAAGTGGGTATGAGGCTGTTGTTGATAACGGTGTGCACGTATCGGCTGGCGGAGAGATGATTCTTTGGATCATCAATAATCCACAACTCAATTCTACATACAAAATCACATGGACATGGTAGCGATATAGTTAGAAACCGTAGAAGCAGGGGTTAGATGAGTCAGTTCTGGATGCATCAAAGACTATCCTGATCCCCCCTTTTTTTCTTTTCGAGCTACTGCTGATAAACAATTTGATGATTAGCACACTCTTAATAAGGCCGTTCAGCAATAGATGACTATTTTATCATCATAACAGGGGAGGGGTGCGAGCCGTGACGTCATCAAATCCAAGGTACATCAATTACTCAATTGCGTACTGATTCTCGAATACTGACCGGCTAGGACTGTTTTTACCCATGGTTGTAAATAATAGCCAATACACGCAAATCACTCTAGTTTTGCCTCATAATGCGTGGGTCAGCGGTTCGAAGCCGCTCGTTGGCTCCAGAAAAAATGCTGGCCATCGGGTAAAGCCCGGTTGCCTGTTCCTGTATTTTGGCAACCTGCTCACGGTACGCGTGCTTGGTCGGATGTTTGAGTTAGCTTCGCCAGATGAACAGCTCCCCCGGCTCACAACCAATCGCCTCACAGAGGATTTCGATAGTTGAGATTCGATACCCTTTGTACCTTCCGTTCTCTATGCCCTCCAATTGCTCCAAAGTCAAAGGTGTTTTTCCAAGCATGTCTTTCACGTCAAGCCCTCTCGCTTGGAGAGCTGGACTGATTCTCAAAGTCAGGTTCATGGTTTCTCCTTGCATTGCTGCTGAGTAGCGCTTTCAAGGCGTTATGTCTAAATATCAGTGATCACAGATAGTCATGATCATTTTACCCCATATCTTGAGAAACCATGGATGCTCAAGAACGCAAAGCGAGGCTCGGCGCAAAGGTGCGCGAACTGAGAGAAGCCCAGGGTCTTTCTCAGCAGAGATTTGCGCTCATGATCGGTACAGGGCAGTCTTATTTGAGCGACATCGAAGCGGGGCAAATCAACGTTGGCTACGATCTTCTTTGCCGAATAGCCGAAGGCTTGGGCGTAAAGGTTGGCGACCTCGCAGACGAGATGTAGCAGAATCGCAGGACCTCCTCACCCGCTCTTCTTCCTCGCTTTCCGTATTTGAGTGACGTGAAGTCCATTTTGAGCCTGTTGCAAAGGGAGGACTTCAATTGTCGGCGCAGTCAGGGTTTTCCCGAGCGTTAATCCTGCAAATAAGTTCATCTATTGCGCTTGCGAGGGTGGCATGTTCATAGGTGGTCATGACCATCGCGCCACAGCCAGCGCAAATGCCAATCGCTGAATAGCGATATGTTTGAGGTATCGGCATCACCTCCCAGCATCCGCCACAAAAGGGGCAGCGCCTTAAAGGCTGCATGGAGCCGTTTGGCAGTTCGCTCGCGTTATGCTCGCAAGATCGCATCTGGTCGTCCTTGCGTTCGGGCTTCGCCCGGAATGGCCTCGATCTGTCTACCCGCACTTCGAACCTCTCGATCAACCATGTCCGTTTTGAATCAATCGTTACGAATATCAGTGATCACTGAAATTCGATTATAGGTTACTCCATATCTTGTGCTGATATGGATGCTCAATCTCGAAAAGAACTTCTCGGATCGCGGATTAAAAAATATCGCGAAGCTGAAAACATTACCCAAGAGCGTTTCGCAAACATGGTGGGCACGGCCCAGTCGTATTTGAGCGACATTGAAGCGGGGCATATCAACGTGGGCTTCGATCTGCTTTGCCGCATTGCCGAAGGTTTGGATGTGTCGCTTGGCGCTTTAGGCGATGTAGATCCGGATAGATGGATAGACAGAGACGACCGGTTGAATTAGCCACATCGGCGCAAGCCGTGGCGTAGATCACCCTGAAAGCGGAGCGCGGTTGACGCGCGGTTCCGTTCGAGCGCCGTCGGCGAATGCAGCTGCGCGCGATCAGTCGAAGCAGCGGGGCGGTGGCGCAGAGCCTCCGATTGCCGATCGGTCTTTCCATGCAGACATCCGATCGATCAAGCAGAGGCAGCAGGCAGAAACAACGCAGGCCGGGCATCGAGCCCGGCCTGCGCATCCGTCGGCCTGCGAACATCGCGGCCGCCGCGTTTCCCGTTGCCTGCAAGCCTACATCGGCGGGAACCTGACGATCAGGTACAGGCCGGCGATGACCACGGTCAGCATCATGATGGGGAAGCCCACTTTGAGGAAGCTGATGAACGTGATCTCGTGGCCGTTCTTCTTGCTGATGTCGCTCAGCACGACGTTCGCGCTGGCGCCGATGATGGTTCCGTTGCCGCCCAGGCAGGCGCCCAGCGACACGGCCCACCACAGCGGGGTGACGTCCATGCCCGTGGACTCCATGGCCAGCAGGATGGGGATCATCGTGGCCACGAACGGAATGTTGTCCAAGAAGCTCGAGATGACGGCCGAGCCGAACAGCAGCACGAGCATCGTGATGAACACGTTGCCGCCGGTCGCGTCGATGAGGGCGTAGGCGAGCATCTCGATGACGCCGGTTTCGGACAGCGCGCCCACGATGATGAACAGTCCGGCGAAGAAGGCGAGCGTGGTCCATTCCACCTGGGAGAGCGCGTGTTCGATCTTTTCGCCCGAGATGAGCAGGAGGATGCCTGCTGCGCCGAGCGCGATGACGCTCGACTCCAGGCCCAGCGCGCCATGCGCCATGAACCCGATCACCACGAGCGCCACCATGACGACGCTCTGCTTGAGCAGGCGGTGGTTCTTGATCTGGGCGTGCTCGTCAAGCTCCATGACGCGAGCCTTGTGCTCTTCGTTCACATGCAGCTTGCGGCCGTACAGGAAGTAGAACACGACCAAGATGACCGCAAGGATGATGATGACGGCCGGCGCATCGTTCAGGATGAAGTCGAGGAACGTGTAGCCGGCGGCGGAGCCGATCATGATGTTCGGCGGGTCGCCGATGAGCGTCGCCGTGCCGCCGATGTTCGACGCCAGGATCTCGGTCATGAAGAACGGGATGGGGTTGATGTCGAGCATTTTGCACACGGTTATCGTCATCGGCCCGATGAGCAGCACCGTGGTCACGTTGTCCAGGAACGCCGAAAGCACGGCGGTCAACAGCACGAACAGCATCATGATCTTCCAAGGATCGCCCTTGGCAAGCCGCGCGCACTTGATGGCGAGGAATTCGAACACGCCCGAAAGCTTCACCACGGACACGAACAGCATCATGCCGAACAGCACGCCGAGCGTGTTGAAGTCGATGTGCTCCATGGCCTGGTCGAACGTGAGGATGTGGAAGGCGAGCAGAACGAAAGCTCCGACGATCGCCGCCAGCGATCGGTGGAGCTTCTCCGTCATGATCGCCGCGAACGTCACGACGAATATGAGTATCGAGATTATTTGGCTAGCATCCACAACGGATCACCTTCTGTGCGTCCCATCGCATGCTCATGCGCGCCCCCTGTTTTCGTTGATTTGCATTCATCGATCGACCCTCGCTGATTTTCTTTATTGTAGGATTCTGTTCGCGCATTTGACCGGGAATCATGCGATCTTCCATCGTTAGTTTCTATGAATCGATAGATTCCAAAAATAAAACGGCCCGCAGAATCGATTGGTTCTGCGGGCCGCGGCATCATCAATTGCGGTCGTTCTATTTCAGCGGGTACTCCAACAGCTCGTCGATGGTGACGAACTTGTAGCCCTGCTCCTTCAGGTAGGGCAGTGCCTGCCGCAGCGCCTCGACGGTTTGGGATCGGTCGCCGCCGCCGTCGTGCATGAGGATGATGTAGCCCGGCTTGGCGCTTTTGATCTGCGCGACGATGGAATCGACCCCGGGGCGCTTCCAGTCGGTCGTGTCGATGTTCCAGCCGATCTCGGAGGTGATGAGCGGCCTCAGGTTGCGTATGACGTCGGGACCGAAGTTGCCGCCGGGCGTGCGGATGGCGCGGCTCGCTTCGGTGCCCGTTGCGGCTTCGATGGCATCGTAGCCCTTCTGGATCTCGGCAACCTGCTCTTCCGGCGTCATGAAGCCCAGGTTCACGCCTTGGCCGCTGCCTTCCGCATGGTCGAAGGAATGCGTGCAAATCTGATGGCCTTCAGCGGCTGCGCGTTTCACGTGATCGACGCCCGTTCCCGTGATGCGGTCGCCGACGGCGAAGAACGTGGCCTTGGCTCCGTTCTCTTTGAGGATGTCGAGTATGGCTTCCGTGGAGTTCTCCCACGGGCCGTCGTCGAACGTGAGCGCCACCACTTTGTCGCCTCCGACGTCGGGCGACGTCTTGCGGCAGACGATGTTCGAAGGCTCTTTCGTCACCTGCTCGGCAACGAGTCCCGATATCTTGCCGGTTTTCGTGGCCTTCACGCCGTCGGTGCCGTCGCCCTCAAGAACATGGATGGCTCCGACGCCCTCTTCGACCACCTCGAAGGGAACGGGCTCCTCGACGGAATCCGAAGGCTCCTCTATCGGATTGCCGTTGCCCAGCTCCACGACGTCGCCCGCGGCGAGCTTGGCCGCCTCGTCGGTGGTCGCTTCGCCGTTGATGGTGGCGTGGAAGGGCTCGCCCTGCCCGGCCTCCAGCACGCTGCCGTCCACGGCCACCAAGTCGCCGGGTTGGGGCTTCATGCCGCTTTTCCGCAGGATGTCGGAGATGGTCTTGTCCCCGTCGACCTGGAACTCGTTGCCGTTGAGCGTGATGGTGATGGGAAGGCTCTGCACGTAGAGCACCCCGCCGACCGCGATGGCCGCCACGATGCCGAGGCTGATGGCGATTCCGGCTATGCGCTTCCCGACGGGCATCTTCGGCTTCTGGGCGATGCGGCGGTAGCGGTCGTAATCCTGGTAGGGGGAGCCCTGCCTCGGGTTCACGGCGTTGCGCTGATGCGCCTGCCGGTAGCGGTCGTTCGCGATGCGTTGCTGGTAGTCGGCGTCTTGAACCCGGGCGACGCGCGGCGTGGACCCGGTGGCCGGGCGCGCGGAAGGCCGGGCGTGTGGGCCCTTCTCGGCATCGACCGCCGTGCGCGGCTGCTGCGCAGACGAGCCGACGTGCTCGCGGTTCGAACCGATCGGCACGTGCTTTCCCGTCTGCTCGAACCCTTCATCATGCTGGGCGTCAGGCGCATTCCCGCCTTGCGGCGAGGGCGCGCCGTCGTAAAAGTCGTTCGTCATGTTCTCCCCATGGTGGCGTCGTGCATCGCGTTGCATGCGATGGTGCTGTGTTTGTGAGGCAACTCAAAATAGAGTACCACTATACTGGCATCGGATTGGCATAGGGGTGCACAATCGTTGCCTTTCCACTGAAAATTGTATGGAGGCTCCCTCCGCGCGCACGCGGCGGCGCCCAGTCGAGGGCGCCGAACGGTTTATACTGGACGAAACGAGCCGAAAGGATGTGCCCATGAGCTTGCAATTCGCTGCCGCACGTTTCGTCAGCAGCGTTTCCACCTGGGGTTTGAAGAACGTGTTCCGCCGTCCTGCCGCCAACTTCCCGGGCAAGGCGGCGCTTCGCGTGGATCCGCAGGCCATCGCGCACGCGGCGAACAGGCTGTCCAAAGGCTCGATCGTGGTCGTGGGCACGAACGGCAAGACGACGGTGACGAACCTTTTGGCCGACGTGCTGGAGGGCGCGGGGGAGCGCGTGGCGTGCAATCGCACGGGCGCGAACCTGGGCTCCGGGGTAGCCACGGCGCTGCTGCATGCGAAGCAGGCCGATTGGGGGGTGTTCGAAAGCGACGAATTGTGGCTGGCGAAGACGCTTCCCCAGCTGCAGGCGACGTACGTGGTGCTGCTCAACCTGTTCCGCGACCAGCTGGACCGCATGGGGGAGATCAGCCGCATCCAGGACAGCATCGTGGGCGCATTGGCCCAGTCGCCCAACACGGTGCTGCTGTACAACGCCGACGACCCGCTGTGCGCCGCCATCGCCGATCGGGCGGAAGTCCGGACGGTGGGCTTCGGCATCGACGAGGACATGGGCCTTCCGCAGAACACCGTGGCCGATGCGCAGATGTGCCAGAAGTGCTCCGGCATGTTTGAATACGAGTACCGGCAGTACGGCCAGCTGGGGAGCTACCGCTGCCCCTCCTGCGGATTCGCGCGGCCCGCTTTGGACTACGCGGTGCAAGACGTGCGGCTTAAAGCCGATGGACTGTCGTTCGCGCTGCGCGGGCCGGGGTCCGAGGAAGCCGATCGGGTCGACGCCCAGAAGGTGCGCGCGCCGTTCAACGGCGCCTACATGGTGTACAACCTGGCGGCCGTCGGGGCGGCGGCGGACCTGCTCGGCTGTCCGCCTCCCGCGCTCCAGCGCGCCATCGACGCGTTCGATCCTCAGAACGGGCGCTTGCAGACGTTCGATCTCGACGGGCGCCGCGTGCTGCTCAACCTGGCGAAGAACCCCACGGGCTTCAACCAGAACCTCAAGATCGTCGCGCAGGATCCCGGCCGCAAGGTCGTGGCCTTCTTCATCAACGACAAAGTGGCCGACGGGTGCGATGTGTCGTGGCTGTGGGACATCGATTTCGAAGAGCTGTGCGCAAGCGGGGAGCTGGCGGTGCTCGCCGGCGGCCTTCGCGGCCGCGACATGCAGGTGCGCTTGAAGTACGCCGGCATCCAGGCGGACGTGGTGGCCGATGCCGACGACCTGCTCGCCCGCATCGATGTGCTGCCGCGCGACGTGAACGCCTACCTCATCGCGAACTACACGGCGCTCCCAGGCCTTCAGGACGCTCTGAACCGACGGACCCGGGAGGGATCCGCTTCGGGGGCTGCGGGCACCGCTTCGGGGGCTGCGGGCGCTTCCGCTCCCCAGCTGCGCCAGCCGTGCGTCCGGGCGGAGGATGCGCGCGCGTCGGGGCATCCTGGCGATTCCGACGCCGACGCTTCGGGGGCGGCCGGCGAAGCGCCCCTGGTGATCGCCCACCTGTACCCCGACCTGCTCAACCTGTACGGGGATGGCGGCAACGTCCGCATTCTGGAGCAGCGGCTGCGCTGGCGCGGCGTGCCCGTCGAGGTCAGGCGCATCAACCACGGCCAGGCGGCGGATTTGTCCGACGTCGATCTGGTGTTCCTGGGCGGCGGGCCGGACCGCGAGCAGCGCCTTGCCTCCGTCGAGCTCATGCGCATGCGCGACGATCTGAAGGCCTACGTCGAAGCGGGCGGCGTCATGCTGGCCATTTGCGGCGGCTACCAGATACTGGGATACGAGTGGCTGCTCGGCGACGAGGTGGTGAAGGGGCTCGGCATCGTGGACATGACCACCGAGCGTCCCGGCACGTCGGCGGACCGGCTCATCGACAACATCGTGCTGCGCTCGCCTTCCGTCGAAGCGCCCATCGTCGGCTACGAGAACCATGCGGGGCGCACGCATCTGGGGGCGGGCGTGCAGCCGTTCGGCGAGGTGGTGTCCTCGGCCGGCCATGGCAACAACGACGACGATCGGCTCGACGGCGTGCGCTACAAGAACGTGATCGGCACGTACCTGCACGGCCCGCTTTTGGCGAAGAACCCGGGCGTGGCCGACGACGTGCTGGCGCGGGCGCTTGATCGCCGCGCCCTGCGCGTGGGGGACGACATGCGCCCCGGGCCCCTCAAGCCGCTCGACGACGCGGAGGAGCTGGCCGCCAATGCGGCCCTGTGCGCGCGGCTCGGCGTCAAGTGAGGCTTGCGCGGGCGGGCGCCCGGCCGGCTCGGACGCTCCCGTGCGCTCCTGTGGCGTTTTCGGAGAGAACGCGCCGGCGCGCTTGCAATGCCGTATAGCGCCCGGCACAATGCTGGTATGAACAGTCAACGCAGCAACTCTTGGCGTGCCCGCCGCGCGTCCGTCAACTCGAACCGCACTGTGCGCGCTTCGGAGGCGCCTCGCGATCCTGGCAGGTACACGCGCCACGACTCCTTCGATCCTTCCGCGTACTCCCGCCAGAGCGCATACGGGGCCGGCTCGTCCGATCGCCAGCGCTCCACGGCTGCACGCATGACGCAGCGCGATTACACGCTCGAGCGCAAACGGCGCAAGCGCAAGAAGGTCGCCGCCATCGTGGCGGCGGTGGCCGTCGTGCTGTGTTTGGGCGGCGCCGGCGCGGCGTTCGCCTACTACCAGGCCATCAGCGGCAACCTGCACGCGGGCATCGATCCGAAGCTGCGCGAGGCGCTTGTGGCCACCGACATGGCCGGCGAGCCTTTCTACGTGCTGCTCATGGGCGTGGACGGATCGAGCGAGCGCGAGGCGTCGGCCGAGTACGCCGGCGACCAGTTCCGCAGCGACAGCATCATGCTCGCGCGCATCGACCCGAAGGACAAGCAGGTCACGCTCGTCTCCATCCACCGCGACACGCTCGTCGACATGGGCGAGTACGGCCAGAACAAGATCAACGCGGCCCATGCCATCGGCGGGCCCACGCTCGCCGTCGAAACGGTGTCGAAGTTCGCCGGCGTCGACATCTCCCATTACGCGGAAATCAACTTCGACGGCTTCAAGGAGATCGTCGATGCGCTGGGCGGCGTCGATGTGAACGTTCCCATGGAGATAGACGACGACATGGCGGGGGGCCATCTTGATGCGGGTCCCCAGACGCTCAACGGCGACCAGGCGCTCATCCTGTGCCGTTCGCGCCATGCCTATGACGACTTCGGCGACGGGGACTCGTACCGCGCCGCCAACCAGCGCCTCGTGCTGTCGGCCATCGCGAAGAAGCTGCTCTCCTCCGATGTGGCCACCATGGCGAACACCATCTCGTCGTTGAGCGGCTACGTGACCACCGACCTGGAGATCACGGACATCATCGGCATCGCCCAGACCATGCAGGGCCTCGACCCTGACAACGACATCTACTCGGCCATGGAGCCCACCACCTCCGAGTACATCAACGACGTCTGGTACGAGATCACGGACGTGGAAGCCTGGAAAGAGATGATGAGGCGCGTCAACCAGGGGCTGCCTCCCACGAAGGAGGATGTGGTCGACGAGGCGTCGGGCACCGTCCTCGCATCCACCGGCAGCGGCCCGACCGGCCCCAGTTCCAGCTCGAGCTCGGGAAGCGCTGCGACGGCGACGAAGTCCGGCTCGGTGGCCGTGCGCAACGGCAACGGGATCGCCGGGGCGGGAGCCAAAGCCGTCGAGCGCCTCGAGGCGCTGGGATACCACAATGTGGATGCGGGCAACGCCGAGAACTTCGACTACGCGAAGACCATCGTGGTGTACCGGGAGGCAGGCCAGGCTGACGAAGCCCAGGCGATCGCCGACACGCTGGGAGCGAGCGTGGTCAAGCTCAACGACGGCACGTACGTGTTCGATACGGGATTCCTGGTGGTTTTAGGAGCTGACTGGAGCTAAGGCTTCCGATGCTTCCTACGCGAATGCAGTCCTTGCTGGCCCCACGGCATCGCAACCCTGAGACGGGGCCGCGCACCGCGCGCTGAGAGCGCGCCCGCGCGGCCCCGTTCGCATCGCTCAGTATCCGAGCGTCCAATCTCCGAACAGCAGGCCCTTCGCACCCCCCAGCACGAGGATGTGCGCCGGATAGTACGCGTAGAAGAAGTACTTGAGCGGGCGCCCTCGCGAGCCGTCGTAAGCCAGAAGCAGCGGGATCGCCAAGGTGCACCCCACGAAGGCGTAGAGCGCGAACGGCAGATGCACCAGGTCGAGCGTGGACATGAGCTCAGACAGCCGGGGCAGTCCCGATGCCGCAAGGGGCACGAGGACGGGGTAGACCACGCGCCGGCGCCGGTCGGGCACGACGCGGACCATGAGGATCATGACGATGCCCATGACGCCCCAGTTGCATGTGGCGCTGACGGCGGTGATGGCGGCGAATGCCAGCCAGAACAGCGCGCGGTTCTCCAGGCGGTCGTACAGGTACAGCACGGCCAGCCCCAGCAGCAGCGTGAACAGCACGTTGCCCTCGTGCGCGAGGAACAGCCAGTACGGCACCTCCGAGATCAATGCGAACAGGAAGAGCCTCGAGGCGTATTTGCAAATGTTCGAGGTGTAGCGGTAGCCCTCCACCAAGAGGAAGGCCATGACGGGAAACGTGACGCCTCCCACGGCGAACATGACGCACTGCGCTTCAAGGGGGAGGTACGGATAGAAGACGTACGCGGCATGGTTCATGGTCATGCCGACGATGGCGACGACTTTCAGCGCGAACGACGACAGGCCGGCGCGGTCCTCCGAGGGCGTTGCTGGAGCGGTCGAAGCGTGCATGGGCCTCCTTGTTCGATCGGCGCGGCTTCGTGGGCATCCAGTATACTGCTTGCATGCAAGCGGGACGAGACGACGAAAGGCGATGTTCCCCGTGCCCCAGGCGAATTCCATCGAGCGCGGCCTGCGTCGCGTTGCGCGCGCTGCCCGCAGCCACCGCGCCGTGCTGTTCTTGGCGGCGCTGGCCTTGTCCATGGCCTGCTTCGAGGCCCTTCCCGCCGACACGCTTGAAGGCTCGCTGGCCCAATCGGCTGCGCTCGCCGCTCTGGCGCTCGGCGCGGCGGCGCTCTCGGACCCCTGTTCGCTGAGGGTCCGCTCTGCGCGGTCCCGCGCTTCCGCGCGCCCTGAAGGCGCGCACGCCGCGTTTCGAGCCGGCCGCCTGCGCGGTTGGACGGGATACCTGCTCATCGTCGGCTTGGTTGCGGGGGCGGTGACGGCGCTTCTTGCCGCTTCGCCGGGAAGCGCGCCCTTCTCGGACGGCGCTTCGCCCCTTCCTCTGGTCGCGCGCGCCGCCCTGGTCGCTGCGGTCTGCCTTTTCACGGGCGTGTTCGAAGAAGGCCTGTTCCGCGCCGTCGCCCTTGATGCGCTCCGTCCGGCATTCGGCCCGGGCCGTCGCGGCGTCGTGCTTGCGGCTTTGGCTTCTTCGGTGCTGTTCGGCGCGCTGCATGTATCGACGGGGGACGCGGCGACGGCAGGGAGCGCCGTCGCGTGGCTGCAGCTTCTGCTCAAACCCGTGCAGGCGATGCTGTTCGGCTTCTTCATGGCGGCGCTGTTCGTGCGCACGCGCAGCCTGTGGGCCGTCGCCGGAGCGCATGCGCTGTTCGACCTGCTCTACACCGGCCCGGTAGCGGTGCTTTCCGGCGCATCGCAGGCCACGTACGTCACCGGTTCCGCACCCGACCTGGTGCTGCTTGCGGCAACGACGGCTCTGCTCGTGCCTTCGGCCATCGCGGCGTATCGGAGCCTCTCGGCTTGAGGGGCCCCTCCGGCACGATGACGATTTCCTTACGGCGCGGCGTTGCGCGGGCTTTGCGCGTTGCGCGGTGTTTTCCTGGAGTAGCGGGGAAAGCACTTCAAGCGCATGCGCCGGCACCGTTGGATCGAAATCGGTACTGAGGGCGCGCACTGCGCGAATGCGTTTTGCAGGCCTTGGCGCGACGCCCCCGTTCGTTCAAGACCGATTTGAAGACGGGTGGATAATTCTGGCGATGATGTATAAGCTCGAAACAGAGCTCATGCGACGCTTATAGTGAAAAGCGTCCGGGAAACGGCGGTGCCCATCGAAAGAGGGCGTAGGAGAAAGCTCTATGGACCAAAACGTCATCTGCGAGCTTTTGCACGAGAGGGCGCGGGAGGCGCCGGATGCAGTGGCGGTGTTCGACGAGGAGCGCACGCTCACGCGCAAGGGGCTGGAACAGCTCATCGACACCATAGCGGCAAGCATCCCGCCTTCGGCCCGCAGGGTCGGCATCGTCATGGACCATACGGTGGAGATGATCGCCGCCGTGTTCGCCGTGGTGAAGCGGGGCGGCGCGTACGTTCCGGTGGAGCCTTTCTTCCCCCAGGAGCGGATCGATTTCATGATGCGGGATGCTGGCGTGGACGCGGTGCTCGCGAACAGCGCGTACCGGGACAAGGCGTCGGCAGCTCCCTGCATCGTCGTCGATCGCGGCATGGAAGCCGAGGGCGTCTCGCTCGATTCCGCGGCGGCGCCGGACGATCTCGCCTACATCCTGTACACGTCCGGCTCCACCGGGACGCCGAAGGGCGTCGCCGTTCGCAACCGGAACGTGTGCCATTACGTCAGGGCCTTCCAAAACGAATTCCATCCCGACGCGACCGACACGATGCTCCAATACGCGGCCTGTTCGTTCGACATCTTCGTGGAAGAGGTGTTCGCCACCTTGCTGTCCGGCGCCGCCTTGGCGATGCCGTCGCCGGAAACGAAGCAGGACATCCGCTCCCTCATGGACTTCGTCGAGAAGCACGAGGTCACCGAGATCAGCGGTTTTCCCTACCTGCTGCTGGACATGAACCGGCTGCCGAGCATCCCGGCCTGCCTGCGGCTGCTGATCAGCGGCGGCGACGTTCTGCGGGCAAGGTACATCGAGAACCTCGTCGACAAGGCGGAGGTGTACAACACGTACGGGCCTTCGGAGACCACCGTGTGCGCTTCCTACTGTCGATGCAACGGCCAGCCGCCTCTGCCTGACGGCACCTATCCGGTGGGGCGCCCCGTTCTGGGAACCCGGATCGAGATTCTGGACGAGCGCATGGACCCGGTGGAACCGGGCCAGATCGGGGAGCTGTGCATTCTGGGCGGCGGAGTGTCTGCGGGCTATGTCGGAAACCGGGAGAAGGAAAACGAGGCGTTCGTCGCGCGCCAAGACGGTTTCGTCATGTACCGCAGCGGCGACCTGGGATACGTTCTGCCGAACGGGGCCATCGCCTTCGTCCGTCGCAGGGATTCACAGGTCATGATCCTTGGCAAGCGGGTCGAGCCGACCGAAGTCGAAAGCGTTCTCTGCAGGTGCCCGGGGATCGAGAAGGCGGTCGTGCGCCCCTTCGTCGATGAGCGGGATCTGTCGTACCTGGTGGCGTACGTCGTGTTGAAGCGGCAGGACGCCTCCCTCTCCGCTCTGAAGAAGGAGATGGCGCGGTTTCTGCCAGACTACATGATCCCCGAGTTCTTCGTGCGGCTGGCCGATCTTCCGCTGAACGAGAACGGGAAGGTGGACGCCGACGCTCTGCCCGTGGTCATGAAGGACGGACGGGGCCCGCAAGGCGGCCGATGGGCGCGAAAGGGTGAAGGAGCATGAAAATCGACGTGAGGAGGGCTTCGCTCGCCGATGTGGACAAGCTCATGGAGTGGCGCATGGAGGTGCTGCACGAGGTCTTCGAGATCCCTCCTGATAAAGCGATGCGCGACATGCATGCGGCGAACCTGGCATACTACCGCCAGGAGATACCCCACGGGAACCACGTGGCAGTGTTTGCGGAAAGCGGCCGGGAGACCGTGGGCTGCGGCGGCGTGTGCCTGTACCGGGAGATGCCCTCGCCCGAGAACCCGACTGGGCAGTGCGCCTACCTCATGAACATCTACACGAGGAAGGCGTACCGCGGGCAGGGCGTGGGGAGGAACATCGTCCGCTGGCTTGTGGACTATGCCGAGCAGCGGGGCATCGCGAAAACGTACCTTGAAACCACGGCCAGCGGACGCCCGCTGTACGAAAGCATGGGGTTCAAGGACATGCAGGACTACCTGAGGCTCGGGTGAGGACGGCAATGGAAAAGCCCAGCGAAACGACCATCGACGGCAAGCGGGTCGTCGTCTACCAGAGCGAAGCGGCGAACGCACCGATCGTCTATTCCATCATGCATGCGGAGGCCGGGCGCGCCGTCCTCGAGGCGTGCGAGGGCCTGGGATGCAGGCCGTTCCACCTTGTCTCCCTGTCCGGTTTGCGGTGGGACGAGGAGCTGTCGCCATGGCCGCATGGTCCGGTAGTTTCCCGGGACGACCATTTCGCGGGGGAAGCCGACCGCTTCGCCTGCTGCCTGACGGAGCAGATCATTCCCCCTGTTGAAGAGGCGATCGGGAAGCCTTCCAGCCGCGTCATAGCCGGGTATTCCATGGGCGGCCTGTTCGCCCTGTACGCACCTTATCGCACGGACGCCTTTTCGGGGGCGGTGTCGGCGTCGGGCTCGGTTTGGTACCCGGGGTTCGTGCCCTATGTCGAGGCGCATGACTACCCGAAGAGGCCCGATGCCATCTACCTTTCCCTCGGCGATCTGGAAAGCCGCACCAGGCACGCGGTTCTCAGCCAGACGGAGCTCTGCATGGAGAAGCTTTGCGCCGTCTATCGGGAACGTTCGATCCGCTCGGTGTTCGAGCTGAATCCGGGAAACCACTTCCGTGATCCTGCGTACCGCATGGCGAAGGGCATCGCATGGATGCTCGCATGAAAGAGCCTGCGGCGAACGGAACGTCCCGGGGGCTCGGATGAGGCGAAGGCGAAGAGCTTATTGAACCAGCAGGTCGCCCGCGCCTTTCAGGAAGCGCTCTATCCTGTCCTTCGCAAGCTGGTAGTACACTTTCCCGTTGCGCTTCTCTATGTCGACGAACCCGGCGGCCAACAGGTTGTTCATGTGATGGGACGTCGTCGCGGGGGTCAGCCCCACGCGCTCGGCGATCTCGAGGTTGTACAAGCTGCCCTCCTTGAGTGCGAGAAGGATCGCGATCTTGCTTGCATCGCTGAGCGCCTTCGCTCCGATCAGGAGCTCGGCCTTGGTGAACCCCGGCTCCTCCTCGTTCGTCAAGCGGTCGACGAGCAGGCCGTAGAGGCACATCCCCTCCGCGATGCACACCATGAGCGGCTCGGCCAGAATCGGCACCATCTCGGTTTTCTCGTCGATCTTCCGAGACAGCTTCATGAAGCTTGTCGGCTGGTTCTCATTTGAGCGCAGGTCGAATTGATTCAGGAGGACGTCCGCCTCGGGCTTGACTTTCGCATAGGCGTGCTCGAAGGCGGACAGGTTGTCCTGCACCGCTTGGGCGACCAGCTCGATGCGCTGTTTCGGTTGCTGGAGCAATGCCATGATCTGCCACTTCGCCCGGTCGGAGAAATCTCCGGATTCCAGCACGTCGACGACGCTCTGCCCGTTGTTCTCGGCATCTTCGCTGAAGGCTTCTTCGACCGCTTGGAGCACCGCTTCGTCGTCTGGCACCTTGGTGGGATCGAACCATGCAGGATGGCGCAGGAACACGGCGGCGTACGCGATCAGCGTCGTTTCGTCGCAGTCATCGAACAGCTTCGTTCCGGCCGACGGGACCATCTTCTTCTGGAATGCCGCGTAGTAGCGTTCGATCATCCGAAAGTTCGCGTGGTAGAACGCGGCCCCCTCGACCCCGAAGCCGTCCAACACCTCTATCGCCTGCTTCTCGCTCCGCTCGTCCCAGTCCTTGTTCGCA
Source organism: uncultured Eggerthellaceae bacterium (assembly GCA_958454405.1). Classification (GTDB taxonomy): domain Bacteria; phylum Actinomycetota; class Coriobacteriia; order Coriobacteriales; family Eggerthellaceae; genus Enteroscipio. Next base: position 46,089 of record CAUEBO010000012.1, read on the forward strand.
AGAAGGAACAGCGTCTCGAAGCAGGGGTTCATGCGATGGTCCATGCCGGGTTTCCTTCTCCTTCGCGCATGCGGCCCGCGTGCCCTCTCGCCGCTCCGTGCGCTCAGGCGCTTGCGGCATCGTCGTCCCGTTCGTCCTCGATGCGCTGGAACGATGCGAAACCGCCCTGTTTCTCGATGAGGGAATCATAGCTGCCGATTTCCGCTATCCTTCCCTGTTCCATATATAACACAGCATCGTAGCGCCTGAGAAGATCCGGCGCGAGGTTGTGCGTGATGGTGATGACGGTCAAGCCGTCTATTCCCAGCAGCGCCGTTTCGATGTCGTAGGCGGTGCGAGAGTCGACGGCGCTCGTGCCCTCGTCAAGAACGAGGATCGGCTTGTGCTCGATAAGCGCCCGCGCAACCGCGACTCGCTGGCGCTGGCCGCCCGAAAGGCCGATGCCGTTCTCGCCGACGGGGGTCTGAAGGCCGCTCTCGGTTTGGGCGAGGAAGCGGTCGACTCCGCTGAGGCGCAAGGCCCGCTCCCATTCGTCTTCGCAATAGTCGCGATGCAGGTCGATGTTCTCCTGTATCGTCTCGTCGAACATGTACACGTCTTGGTGGATGACGGCAAGCAGGGCAAGCAGCTTGTCGATGTCGAGCGACCGGAGCTCGGCTCCGTCGATGCTGATGGAGCCGTCATAGGTGCCGTACCCGGCGCTCAGAAGCTTGACGAGGGTGGTCTTTCCGCAGCCGCTGCCGCCGACGAGGGCGTACTTCTTCCCTTTCTCGAAGGTCACGTTGCAGCCATCCAGCACGGGGCGGTCGGGCAGGTAGCCGAACCCGACGCCCTCGAATTCGATCCGATGCTCGAAGGCGGGCTCGATGGATCCTTGGAAGGCGGAAGGCTGGTCGGCGCTCAATTCCCGTATGCGGTCGAGCACCGGTTCCGCCCCTTGTATTTTCGGAGCGTTCTGCATGATGACCGCGACCGGTTGGACAAGGCATCCCGAAAGCTGGAGGATCGCCAAAAGCGCGCCCGCCGCCATCTGCCCCTGGAGCACGAAATAGGCCGTCACCAGCATGATCCCAAGCTGGGAGCCCACGCCGAGCATCTGGGAAAGGCCTTCGCTGCAAGCTACCAGGCGCTCCACGGCATACGTGCGGTCCGCAAGCTCGCCGTTTTGACGCGCGAAGTCCTTTTTCATCCGGTCGAACAAGCGGAACGAGCGGATGACCTCATAGCCCGCGAATTGGTCTTTGAGCTTCGACGTGAACGAGGACAGGCCCTTCGAGTAGGCCTCTTGCCGGGTTCCGAGCGGCTTGCCCAGGCTCGAAGGCAGCAGGTACATCGCCGCAAGGCTGACGATCATGAGCCCTCCGATGAAGGGGTTGTAGACGAACAGGGCGATCATCGCCATCGCGAAGACGAGAGAGCTCTGCACCGCCTGCAGGAAGGGAACGAGGACGTTCTCCTCTACGATCTTCACGTCGTTGGTGAGCGCGGAGAGGTAATCGGCGGTATTGGATTGCCGGTAGTGCTCGGTGTCGCGAGAGAAGATGCCCCGATGCAACTCGGACCTGAGATCGCGCACGATGCGCACGATCAGCTTCTTGTCCGCAAGGGCGCTGGCCGTCATGACGATCGTCACCAGCGCAACGTATGCGACCACCACCGCGATCATCTCGTTGAAGAGCGGCCAATCGCCGCTTATCGCAGCGTTGAGAATGCGCTCGAGCACGAACGCCACGCCGATGGTGAGCGCCGACAGCGCGGCGCTCAACGCTATGGCCGCTATGAAAAGGGGCTTGTGGTTCTTGAACAAAGCGAGCATGATTCCTCCAATATTAGATAGTCTTCTAATATTGCAAATAATATCATAACTATCTAATTCTGCGAGAAGATGATGATCGTCCCGAGAAGCAAAGGAGGTGTGACATGGCCACCGCAGTGAAACCGACGACGGTTCGCATCGATGAAAACCTCAAAGCTCAGGCGAATGAGATCCTCGGCTCCGTTGGGCTGAGCTACAACACCTATGTCGTCATGGCCACGCATCAGTTGGTGAACCAGCGCAGGATCCCTTTCGAGATCGTTCCGGCGAGCGGGATCCCGAACGAGGAAACCCGGCGTGCTCTGGTTGCCGCCGAAGCGAAAGAGCTGGGCCTCATTCCCGACGACTCGTCGGTGTTTGAAGACGCCGACGAGCTCATGGCGTTCCTCGAAGAGGAATAGCCCGTGTTCGAGATCAGGGTTGAGCCCACCTTCAAAGTGGATTACGCCCGCACCATGAAGAGATACCCTCGCTTGAAAAGCAAGTTCAAGGAAGCGGTGTCGGAGCTCATGAGAACCGGTTCGGTTCCAGACGAGTACGGCCCGCACGAACTCACGAATCCCGGCGGAAACTACAACGGGCATATAGACTTCCATCTCTCGGACGGCATGGTCGACGTAGTGGTGCTCTATATGCCCCATAAGACGAACCCGGTCATCAGGCTCGTCCGCATGGGAAGCCATGACGAGCTTTTTCAAGGCCCGCTTCTCTGAAGCCCTTGCCGTCCAAACTTTAGTCGCGGCGCGCGCTTCGCGCTTTTTTGGCCGCCTCCCTGCGAAGGCGTTCGTCGGTCGCGCAGGCGCGAACCTTCAGGGTCGATTGCCGGAACGGCTCGATGATGGCCCGATCTTGGGAAGTGGAGGCGGCCGCATTCCTGGCCACGTCCGACCCAAGCTCGCTGCTGCGCTGGAGTGCGAAAACGAAGAAGCCCCATGTCTGTGACATGGGGCTTCTCTGTCATTCAAATGGTGCGGGTGAAAGGACTTGAACCTTCATGGGGTTGCCCCCATACGGACCTGAACCGTACGCGTCTGCCAATTCCGCCACACCCGCACTTGCTTTTCGCTTTCCGACCTCGGCCGGAAGCAAGAAAAGATAATACAGGACTTGCTGTTCCGACGCAAGGGAGATTTCGCGCGGCATGAAAAAATAGCCGAAATAGCCGCACGGGCTGAAGGCCGATGGCGACGGGAGGGATGCGCGCCATCAGCGAGCCGTTTCATGCGCGATCGAGGCGAGCCTTCTGCCTGTGGGACGAATGCGACCGGCCTCAGCGGATGAAGTTCGTCGCCTTCCTGCGCTCGTAGGCGGGAGGCACCGCGCCTTGCGCCCGTCCGGCTTCGATGTTCTGCAGCTGCCACGCCATGTTCTGGCCCAGGGTGCGCATGGTTTGCAGCCCTTCTTCGTCGCGGCGCACATCGTCTGGCGTGTAGCCGTGCACCTGGTTCCAGTACTGCGATCCCACCACCTGCATGTTCGCAATGGTGAAGTACTTGTTCAGCCGGTCGAACGCCGCGCTTGCGCCGCCGCGTCGGCATGACACGACGGCGGCCGCCAGCTTGCCCGCCATGCGCGTCTCGCCGCAGAAGAACAGCCGGTCGAGAAACGCGCACACCTGCCCGGTCGGACCGGCGAAGTACACGGGCGATCCCACGATGATCGCGTCGAACTCGTCCAGGCGATCCAGCACGTCTTTCACCTGGTCGTCGAACGCGCATCGCTTGGTCTTTCTGCATGACATGCAGGCGATGCAGCCGGCCACGGGCTTTTTGCCCAGGTACAGCAGTTCCGTTTCAACGCCCCGATCCGACAGCGTCCGCTCGATCTCGTGCAGGGCCGTGTACGTGCAGCCGTGCTCGTTCGGGCTCCCGTTGATTGCCAGCGCTTTCATTCAGTCCTCCTTGCAACGGTGCGAGGCGTCCGGGTTCGCTTGCGGCTGCGATGCCTCGGCATCCCGCAGCTGCCCTTGCGCAGGCAGGAGATGCCCGCGCAGGAAATCATCGGCCGGCACGGGGCGGCCGAACGCGAATCCTTGCACGACCTGGCAGCCCCACGTCCTCAGCAGGGACACCTCCCTCGGGGATTCTATGCCCTCGGCGAGCGTTTCGAATCCCAGCTGGTCGAGAAGCTCGATCACGCCGGCCACGGCCTTGCTTCCCTGCTCGGTTTCCATCGAGTTCCCGAAGAGCGCCCGGTCCAGCTTCACCGTGTCGAACGAAATGTCTATCAGGGCTGAAAAGGCTGAATAGCCGGTGCCGAAGTCGTCGAGCGACACCTTGAACCCGTTCGATTTGAGCTCGTGCACCGCGGTGACAAGCTGTTCCTCGTTCTCTGAGACGATGCTTTCAGTCAGCTCGAACTTGATGAGGCGGTAGGGTATCCGGTAGGCGTCCACTATCTGCTTGACGCGCGCGACAAGATCGGAGCTGAACAGGTTGCGCCGCGAGAGATTGACCGACACCGGCACGCAGCGCAGCCCCGCATCCAGCCATTCGCGCAGCCTGATGCAGGCACGTTCGAGCATGTAGCGGTCGATGAGGTCGATGGACCCGTTGCGCTCGAACACGGGAACGAACTCGCCGGGCGTGACCAGCCCGAGCTCGGGCGACTTCCAGCGCACGAGCGCCTCCGCCCCGCACAGCACGGGCTTGCCTTGGATGTCGTATTGCGGCTGGAAGTAGGCGATGAACTCCTCTTGCGACAAGGCGCTCGACATGATGGCCTCGATGCGCCGCGTGCGGTTCGCCGCGGCGACGTCGCGCTCGTTGAAGAGGATGATGCGGTCTCCCATATGTTCCTTCGCTTGAACGAGGGGAACGCCCAGATCCTGGACGATGAGGTTGATGTCGCGCTCGGCGTCTTCGCGTTTCAGCTGGTACACGCAGCACTGCGATGCGATCTCGTATTGGGTGTCGCGGGGCTGGACGGCCTCGTCGATCGCGTCCATGATGCTGAGCAGGCGCTTCTCGTCGGCTTCGGGGTCCGTCGCCTTGGCGAGCAGCAGGAACCTGTCGCCGGACAGGCGGGCCACCAGCTCGTCTTCCTGCCTGCCGTCCGACAGGATGCCTCCGATGGTGCAGATGGCCTCGGATCCTTTCCGATAGCCGAACACGGTGTTGAAGAGCGAGAAGTTCACGAGGTTGAACAGGACGAGGCGGTAGCCGCCGTTGAAGTACTCCGACCGCGAAGCGCTCTTTCGCTTGAAGGCGAGTTCGTTGTCCAGGTTCGTGAGGCTGTCGGTAAGGGCCGCGTTCGCGAGCGCATGCTCTTTGCTGCGCCGCGTTCTCAGGATGGCGAACATGAGCAGCGCCACGATTCCGATGACGAAGCCGGCCATCGCGATGGCCGGCAGCACGACGGCGCGGATCTGGCCTTCCAGGTACGCGTTCGATACGACCACGTCGACGAACCAGTCGTTGATGCCGATCGGCTGGTACAGGGCGAGCATGGGCGTCCCGTCGGACTGCACGAAGCTGGCCGCGCCTCCAACGCCTTGGGCGAGGCTGCTCCTCGTTTCGGCCGCGGAACCGGTTCTCCCGTCTTCCATGGAGAGGACGTTGCCCTTGTCGTCGAAGCCGGAGTGCGACCGGAACAGGATGGCGCCTTCGGAATCGATGACGTGCACGTAGCCGTTGCCGTCGAACAAGCTGGCGTCGATGGTGCGGGTGAACGCATCGGCCGACGTGAATCCGACGAGCGCGCCGATGGGATGGCCCCCGCTGTGCTTGATGCTGTACACGGGCACGGCGAACACGACCATCGACTCGCCGGACCAGGAATCGTCGATGGGATCGGTGACGCAGTCGCCGCCTTCGAACGCCGCTTGCACGTACGCTTCGCCGAGGTAGTCCTGGTCGGGCAGCTGGTGCAGCGTCGTGTCGTAGGCGACGCCGTGCCCGTCGAGCCCCACGACTTCAATGCGGCTGAACGCGCCCGAGTCGACGACTTCCCGCATGCGGTCGAGCAGGGCCGCATCGTCGTCGATGTTCTCGGCGGTGACGAACGCCGAAGCGCCGTGCAGGATGTTGAAGTTCCCCTCGATGATGGCGCTCAGGTTGGCGCTCTCCACTTCGGCCGTTTCTTCCATGAAGAGGGTGAGGGACGCTTTCACCTCTTTGGAGATGACGTTGATGCACAGGACGAGCGCCGCGACGACCAGAAGGAGCCCGCCGGCGCAGGCAAAGGCGATTTTCATGGCGCTTCTGCGCGGGAGGTTGGGCGTGGTGGCGGCTTGACCGGGCACGTTCTGCGTCCTTCGGCAATGGGTTGATTGATCTGGGGATTATCGTTTCCAGCAAGGAGTATAGCAGACCTTCCCCAAGCGGGCGCCTATCGTGGAGAACTCATATCCGGCACCACCCGCCTGCGGGGCTTGGTGCGGCTCTGGGCCCGCAGCCCGCGCCGGGAAGCCGGAAACGACCGGAAACACCCCCCATCTTTTGGCGCACGATGCTCCGAAATCGGCTTTCCGCCGTCGAACCACCGTTGCCGCAGTTCCGGTCAATCCGCCTCCATGATGCCGGCATCCAGCCCGACGGCAAGCGGATCGGCTCGAAGGCCTGCGCACGCCGATGCGCGTCATAGGCGGTTCGGCAGCGGAATCGGCTTCTCGTGGCAGGTTTTGACGATAATCTGCCATCGCGCGGGGAGCCATCCGGAAGCCGGATTTCCCGCCGCCCCGCCGACCAGGCAAAACGGAGAAGGCTAGAACCGAGGGCGGCGCGCACGGCCGAATCGGCCCCTTCGAACAGCAGATTATCGTCGTTTTCTGCCACGAACGAGGAGTTCCGGCGCGCGCAAGGGGCCAGCCAAGGCCCAGCCGAGGCCGCCAGGGCGGCAGCGGGGCGCCGGCGCGCAGGCGGCCCGTTCCGCCCGCATAGCTCGCGTCGCGCATCCGACGCGCCGCCGCCTGCACATGCGTGCATTCGCTGCCGTTCTCGTGCGCGAGGCGCGTTCTGCCCGATGCCGGTGACGTTCTCGCGCTGCGCCGAACTGCCCTATAATAGGCGCATGGTACGCAGCCAGCAGCTCATATTGAACCGGTATCGACCCATCGAGGAGGCGGGTTCGGGCGGTTTCGGCACGGTGCAGATCGCCTGGGACACGCGCATCCAGCGCAAGGTGGCCATCAAATGCATCGAGCTCGATGAGACGGACGTCGCCCGCGCGGCCCTTCCGGGCGCCAACGCGGTGTCCGACGCGGGCGCGACCGTTCCCGTTTGGGACGAAGACCGCGGGTTCGTGACGGGCGATTCGGAGGAGTTCGACGCTTTTGGCGAAGAGACCGGAGACGAGCCGTTCGTGCGCTCGCTCGCGCATCTGCCGGGCCTCGACGAGGCCCGAACCGCCGCCATGCTGAGCGATGCGAGCATCGTGGCGGTGTACGACTTCGAGGTGCAGGGGTCCACCGCCTACCTCATCATGGAATGCGTCGAAGGCATCACGCTCGGGCAGCTGCTCCGGCGCTACGACGAGCAGCTGTCGCTCGACATCGTGGCCGCCGTCTTCGCGGCCGTGTCGCATGCGCTGGAGGTGGCCCACGACAACCAGGTGCTCCATCTGGACATCAAGCCGGACAACGTGCTGATCAACCGGCAGGGTCAAGTGAAGGTGACCGACTTCGGCCTGGCCACGCTGGCCGACGCGTCCGGCTTCGGCGCAGCGGGCGGCGGCACCATCGGCTACATGCCGCCCGAGCAGATGCGCCAGGAGAGCCTTGACGCGCGCTGCGACGAATGGGCGCTCGCCTCGGTGGTGTACGAGATGCTGGCGGGCGAGAATCCCTTCCTGGCGCCCGATTTCGAACGGGCCGAAGCCGCCATCGAGGAGGCCGAGCTCGTGCTGCCGTCGTTGTGCTGGGACGGCCTCGACGCCGCGGTCGACGACGTCATCTTCTACGCGCTCGATCCGGACCGCGAGGAACGCTACGACAACGTGACGGACTTCGCCGAGGAGCTGGAACCCTTTTTGGGAGACCCGAAGCGCGGCGTGCGCGAGCTCGCCGCCATCGTGGGATGCGCCCAGATGGACGACGACGAGGACGAGGCCGCGTACGAGGAGCCGCGTCCGCGCGTGCCGCTGCGCGACCGCATCACGCGGCGGCAGCTTGCAGTGGCGGCGCATGCCGTCGGCGCGCTCGGCAGCGCGCTCGTCGCGTTCACGGCCTTCGCCAATCTTCCCCAGGTGAGCGGCTGGGACAATCCCGTGTTCTGGGGGCTCGTCGCACTCGTGGCGCTCGCCGGGGCGCTGAAGCCCCATTTGGGCGCGCTGCTGGCCTTCTGCGCCCTGTCCGCGGCCTTCATCGCCCAGGACGCTCCTGCTGCAGGATGCGTGCTGTTGGCGGCGACGTGCGCCTGGTGGTACTTCGCGGGGCGCGACGGAAACGGCGCCGCGAATGCGGGCCTGGCTCCGGCTCTGGCCGGCGCCGTGGGCGGAGGGCAGCTGGCGCCGCTCGCCGCGGGGTTCTGCCTGAGGCCTGCCCGCGCGCTGGGCACGGCCGCGTACTGCGTGCTGGTGGGCACGCTGCTGGCGGCGCTCGGCTCTTCCAGTCTGCTGGGCTGGGACGTGCGGGCGTTCTGGGACTTCGGTGGGCGCGTGGACGTGCAGGCCGCCTTGGGATCGATGCTCGTGCAGCCGGCGTACTGGTGCGTTGCCGTCAGCTGGCTGGCTGCGGCCCCCGTGCTGGCGCTCTGCCGCCTGCGCCGCACGCGCGCGTCAGCCGTGCTGGGCACCTGCCTTGCCGGAGCGCTGCTGCTGGGGGGCGTGTGCGCGGCGGCGTGGCTGTCCACGGACCAGCGCAGCTGGGCGCCGTCGGCGATCGCGCTGGCATGCACGCTCGTCCCCATCGCCGTCATGCTCGTTGCCGGCGCGCTTGCCCCCGATCCTCCCGAGGAAGACGAGCCGGAGTTCGATTTCCAGGCGTGAGAACGCTCGCGCGCCCCGCGCCGACTTACCAGATGGAGCGGCCCCCGTCCACGTACAGCGGATGCCCGGTGATCATGTCGGTGCAGTCGCTTGCCAGGAACAGCGCCGCCGCCGCGATGTCGAGCGGGTCCCCCACCTTGCGCAGGTGCGGGATGGGCCGTGTGATGGCTTCGTACGCCTTCTCCTTCTCCAGCGTGTCCTGCGTCATGTTCGTGTTGACGTAGCCGGGGCAGATGCAATTCGCGCGAATGTTGAAGCGCGCCCATTCGAAAGCCATGCCGCGCGTCATCTGCAGCACGCCGGCCTTCGCGGCCAGGTACGGCATCATGCGCGTGGACGCCACGCGGGCGACCACCGACGCCAGGTTGATGATGTTGCCCTTCTTCTGCTCGATCATGTGGGAGACGACCTTCTGGGTGAGGAAGAAGACGGCTTTCAGATCGGTGTCGATGATGCGGTCCCACTCCTCTTCGTCGACGTCCACCGCGAGGGCGGTCATGCCCACGCCGGCGTTGTTCACGAGGATGTCGATGCGGCCGAACTCCTCGATGGCGCGCGCCACGAGCGCGTCGCGGTCTTCGGCCGACCTTACGTCGCAGCGCTGCGCGACCGCGCGCGAGCCCGTCGACTCCTCCATGATCTCGATGGCGCGCTTTTCAAGCTCGATGTGGTCGAGGTCGGCCAGCACGACGTTCGCGCCGTAGGCGGCGAAGGTGCGCGCGATGCCGCGGCCGATGCCGATGGGGCTGCCCGCCCCGGTGACGATGGCCGTCTTCCCCGTCAGGTCGAAGCGGGGGATTTCCAGTTCGGTCGGTTCCATAGCGCCCTCTTTTCTGCGCAGGCCCGTGCCTTCTTCGGGTGCTCGTGCGGCCGGATCTCCCTGCGCGACGATGGGGATACCCGATGCGATTGTTGCAGCTCGCGGGGCGCTTGTCAAAAGCCCCAACTTTTATTTCGGACGGGAAGATGGACCGGCTCGCTTGAGCTCTGCCGCGCAGGAGCCCGATGGGGACGTCCGGGTCCGTCGGGTGGGAGCATGCAAAGGAAAGCGCTCGCCGAGGCTTGGGAAGCGCCGGCGAGCGCGATGGCGGGACGGCCGCGGGAAGGGAGGGATGGCGGCCGTCCCGCCGGGAAGGGATGCGCGGCTGCGGATCGCGCCGCAGCCGCGCAGGGGAGGGTTGGTTACTTCACCGTGCCGCCCGCGACGATCTTGCCCGCCACGTAGCCGTGCGTGAGCGCCATGCCCACGGAGCTGCCCGCAGCCGGCGTGGAGTAGGCGTTCCCGAAGCGCTGGCCCAGGCAGTTGCCCACCGCGTACAGGCCCTTGATGGGGGTTTTCAGGTCGGAGGAGAGCACGTTCAGGTCGTCGTCGGTGACCATGCCGCACAGGCTGACCAGGCCCACGTACCCGCGGCCGGTGTTCGGCTGCGCCGATCCGAAGAACGGCGGGTTCTCGATCGGGCTCATGAACACGGAGTCCTTGCCGAAGTCGGAATCCTCGCCGGCGCGGCACAGCTCGTTGTAGTGCTCGACGGTGGCGAGCGCTTGCTTTTTGGCGTCGCCTTCGTAGCCCAGGTAGTCCAGCAGCTCGTCGATGGTGTCGGCGGCGTACACCTGGTCGGGCATGGTGTTGTCGTACTCGATGACGTACACGCCGTCCACGCTCACGCCTTCCGCGCCCTTGCCCACGGCCGACTGCATCTGCTCGTCCATACGGTCCATGATCTTGATGATGTCGACGCCCGCCGCGCCCCAGTTGGGGGAGAAGTGGTCGGTCGAGCACTGCTTCATGACGTCCATGTACTTGGAGTCGCAGATGGTGGCCAGGATGCCGCGCGGCTGCTTCAAGGTGGTCGGCTTGATGTAGGGGGTCATGGCCTCGTTCATGAACCGCTTGCCGTAGTCGTTCAGCCACAGAAACGGCGTGGTGCCCCAGGGGCCGGCGTTGCCGCCGTTGGTGTTCATGCACGGGCGCGGCGCCTGCTCGATGAAGCCGCCCGCCCAGCAGCCCAGCTTGTGGCCGGTTCCCTTGTTGTTGCTCTCCCCGGTCATCTCCTCGCGCGGGATGTCGCAGCGCAGCGACTGCTCGTTGATGTCGGTGCACAGGTTCACCACCATGTCGGGGTTCGCGCCGAAGTCGCCGGTCGCCAGGATGACGCCCTTCGAGGCGTTGTAGCGCGCGTAGCCGTCCGGCCCCTTCGCGATGACGCCCGTCACGTCGCCGGCGTCGTTCTGCTCGAGCACGGTGACGTCGGTTTCGAAGAAGTACTCGGCGCCCAGCTTCTCGGCGGCCTCTTTGCAGTACAGCGCGATCTCGGTCATGCGCGACACGTCCTCGCGCCCGCAGACGGGCGTGGGGTTCTTGGTGCTCAGGTTCTGGATGGTGGTCGCCCAGGACTTGAACCCGCCGCGCTCGAAGGGGTAGAAGCTGCCGTCGGGCATGTTGTAGGCCACCTGGATCTGGGCCTGGCCCGTTTCAAGGTCGAACAGGTTCGACGTCTCGGGTATCTGCGCCACGATGTTGTCCAGCATGTCGCCGGAGTTCGCCACGAACTTGCGGATGATCTCGGCGCTGACGCGCCCGCCGCCGCGGCGGATGAACTCGGCCACGATGTCGCCCACCTTGTAGGGGCCGTATCCCTTCTCGACGAGCCACTGGGCGTTGAACGCGCAGATGTCGTTGCCCAGCTGGACCCAGGACGCCTCCGGCTGGATTTCCAGCACGGCGACTTTCGCGCCTTCCTGGGCCGCCGCGAGCGCTGCCTGCACGCCGGCGTTGCCGCCGCCGCACACCACGACGTCGTACTCCTTGGTTTCAGCGATGTCGCCTTCGTCCACGACGGGCTTCTCGCCCAGCCAGTCCTCCGAGCATTCGTAGCCCTTGGGCGCCGCGGCCGAGTCCGTCTGGGCGCCGCTTCCCCCCTCCGACGGCTGTGCCGGGCTGCAGCCGGCCAGCGCAGCTCCGCCGGCGGCCAGCGCTCCGGTTGCCAGCGCGCCCTTGAGGAAGTTCCGACGATCGATAGCGTGTTCCATGATGCATCCTTTCCTTGGGATTGCAGCGCTTGCGAACTGCCCGTGCGCCCGCGTCAGCTGATGATGCCGGGCGGGCGCTCCCCTGCAAGCGCCTTCGCCTGCATGCTCGCACGCCGCGCCGTTTCCGTCGCCGTCCATCCCGGATGGTTTCGTTTCCGCTCGTCGCGCGGCCTATCAAAAGTTGGTAGGTTTGGTGCGGAGGAGGTATGGTAGTATCGATCGCATCGGAGCTGCAGGGAGGGGTGTCGGTGCGGGCCGCTGCGCGAACAACGTCGCCGGGTATGGTTTTGGCATGGGCTGGATACGTCCTGTATTCCGTGTACGTGTGCACGACGTTCGTTTCCCCCACCACCATCTCCTCGGTGGTCGAGATCGGGTATCTGCCCAAGGCGCTGTACCTGTTCTTCATCATCTTCGGGCGCATGATCGGCCTCGCCGCCATGGCCGTGTTCCTCGCGCGCCGCAAAAGCAACCCTCCGCTGGCGGCTTCGGTGGCGGCCTCGGCCGCCTGCGCGGTCGTGGGATTCGCCATCATGGCCATCGTGTTCCAGCTCACCTCGGTGGCGGCCATCGACGCGCTCCTTCCCTGGTTCTTCGCAAGCGGCGTGTGGATCGGGCTGGGCGATGCGTTCGCCATCGTGCTGTGGTTCACGTACGTGAGCTCGCTTCCCATACGGCCGATATACGTGTTCCTCGTGGGGGCCGCGGTGGCCAGCGCCGTGCTCTACATCGCCATCACGTTCCTGCCCGCGCCGTTGCCGTGGATCGTGGCGGTCGCTTCGTTCTTCGGGGCGCTCGCCTGCTGCGCCTGGGCGCTCAAGGGACGGGGGCGCGCGCCCGGCGCCGTGAGCGCGCCCGCCGACCGCCGGGCGTTCCGAAGGCTCGGGCGGCCGCTCGTCGGGGTGGCGCTCATGGCGTTCATGGCGGGATTGATGATGAACGTGGCGGGGCAGGAGAAGATCTCGCTCGAGACGTACCAGTGGACGGCGTTCGTCATCATGTTCACCTTGAACGGCATCCTGCTGCTGCCCGCCCTGTTGGCGCCGCGCGCATTCAAGGTGCCGCGGCTGTACAAGTTCATCCTGCCCCTGTCGGCGTTGGGCTTTCTGCTGCTGCCGCTGGTATGGGACGCCATCGGCCGCGGCATGGTCAACTCGTTCGTGCAGGTGGGCTTCACGTTCACCAACGTGATCTTCTACTGCCTCATCGCCGAGGAGTACCGCGCCGATCAGGCGAGCCCGCTCAAGACGTTCTGCATCATGCAGCTCGTGGTGATGGCCGCGAATTTCGCGGGGCTGTTCCTCGCGTTCTTCTGCATCGGGTATTTGGAGCCGGGCGACATCGCGCTCACCATCATCGCGCTGCTGGCCGTCTACCTCATCCTCATCGTCACGTTGCTGCTGTTCAAGGACAAGAGCCTGGCGGGCGAAGAGCGTGGTTTGGCGGACGGGGACCGCGCGGAAGGCATCGGCCGCCGGTCCGAAGGCGAAGGGGCCGGAGGGGGCGAAGACGGGACGCGCGGCGCGCAGCGTGCCGCATCCGACGAGCGCGGCGAGGCGCTTGTCGAGCGGGCGAGCCTGTCGGCACGCGAGCGGGAGGTGCTCGACCATCTTCGGCAGGGCCGCGCGCCGAAGACCATCGCCAAGCTCCTGTTCGTCTCGGAGAACACGGTTCGCTTCCATATCCGCAACATCTACCAGAAGTTCGACGTGCATTCCCGCACGGAGCTCATGGAGCTGTTCGACGAAGAGCTCGGCGCGTGCCGCTGCGATCCTCGGGACCGCTGAGCGCGCCTCCAGCCGCATCGGCGCGGCGGCTTGAAGGATCCCTTGGATGACGAAGGCCCGCCCATCGCGGCGGGCGATGGGCGGGCCTTTCGAAACCGTTGGACGGAAGGGGCCCTACAGCAGCTCGCACACCTTGCCCAGCAGGGGCTCGAAGCTCACGCCCCGCGCCTGGAACTCGGGCTGCTGGGCGCTCACGATCATGGCGTCGTGCACGAAGTCGCCGGCGAAGCGCACGGCCTCTTCCAGCGAGCGGCCCGCCATGACGGCGGCCAACAGGCACGATGCGTACAAGTCGCCCGTGCCGTGCAGCATGTAGGGCAAATACTCGTTGTGCACCTCCACGGTTTCCATGTCCGCTCCGCCCACGAAGTTGCGGATGCACGTCTCGCCCTCGCGCTGGATGCCCTTCAGCACCACGTGCTTCGCGCCTTTGGCCACCAGGGCGTCCACCAGGCGGTGCGCCTCCTCGTCGGAGATATCGGTGCCGCCCCAGTCCTCGCCGATGGGCTCGCCCAAGATGATGGCGGCCTCGGTCAGGTTCGGCGTGAGGATGTCGGCTCCGCAGGCCAGCTCGGCCATGGCGTCGCAGAGTTCGGGGGTGTAGGTGGGGTACACCTTGCCGTGGTCGGCCATCACCGGGTCCACCACGCGCAGCGCGGCGGGGTACAGGGCGTACAGATCGCGGATGCGCTCCACCTGTTCGGGCGCACCCAAGAAGCCCGAGTACACCGCGTCGATCTCCACGCCGATGTTCTTCCACGCCGCCAGGTAGTCGGCCAGCATGTCGGTGGTGTCGTGCATGTACCAGCCGGGAAACGCCGTATGCGACGAGAACAGGCCGGTGGGCACGGGGCACACGTCGCAGCCGGCGGCCGAGAGCACGGGGATGGCCACGCCCAGCGAGCACTTGCCGTAGCCGCACAGGTCGTGCACGGCGGCCACGCGGGGGATGTAGGCGCCTTCGCGGCGGTACAGGTTGGTCTCGGCGTTCATAGACGACGTTCCTTTCTCTTGGATCATTCGCTCGCGTCGGGTTCGGCGCTTTGCGCTGCAGGATGCTCGGTCGTGCGCTCGCGCGCGGTGGACGATGCGGCGAATGCCAATGATCGCGCACGGAGCGGCCGCTCCGCGGTTCGGTTGGCGCTTTGAAAACAGGTTGTCAAGCGGGCGCGCCTGGTCGGCGGGGACGGGGCGCCTGCCCAAGGCGGCGGATCGCGCCGCGTCTGGCGGCCGGGGCCTTACTCGTCCTTCTCGTCGTCATCGTCGAAGAACGACCAATCGTCTTCGTCGGGCTCGCGATCGACGAACGTCTTGCGCGTGCGGCGCTCCATGATGACGCATGCGATCAAGCTTGCCACGATTCCGATGCCCACGAGGCATCCGAGCCCGGCGTACGTCTCGAATATAAAGTGGTACACTGCACCAAAATCCATGGTTACCTCGATATTCTATGGTCCGATCCGGCGCGGGCCGCGCGGACGGCTATCCTTGTTGCGCTAGAGTATACTATGCCGGATCGATTCCGCCACGGAGCGGTTGGGTAATTCCTTTATTTACGCATTGGAGAGGAGATGGGCATGTGCGCTGTGAGCAGGGACAGGCGGGGTCGCTATGCGGCCGGCGCGGCAGTGGCCATCGCATGCATCGCGCTCGGCGTCTGCGTCGTGCTCGCGCTCACCCGGTTCATCGACCACAAGCTCAACGAGAGCGCCGAGAACCAAGTGATCGCCTTCACGGAACAGGCGGCCTCGAACATCTCCGATCGCATGTTCATGGTGCAGAACGCCGTCGGCGCGTTCACGGTGCAGTCGTCCGACCCGGCCGATCTCGTTCCGGCCCTCAGCGCGCTCAGGGAGCGGCATGGGTTCTCCCACGCCGCCGCCGCCGGCATGGACGGCACGGGCTTCCTCGACGACGGCTCGCCGTTTTCCACGGGCGATCTCGTGCAGCAGGAGACCGCTCTGTCGCAGCAGGTGGCGTCGTATTCCGATACGTTCGTGAACGACGAGGGCGTGCGCGTGCGGCTGGCCCAGGAGCCGCTGTACCTTGACGGCGCCCTGGTGGGCGCGCTGTACGTGCAGATTCCGCTCGACCTGTTCACGATGCCCGCCGATCTGGACATGTTCGACGGGCGCGGGTACTTCATGCTGTTCGAGGCGAAGACGGGGGAGATCCTGGTCGAGCCCGGCGAAGAGACCAAAACGCCCATCTCGGGCAGCATGACGCTGTACGAATTCCTTGACGAAGCGGCTCGCTACGAAGCTCCCACCGCGTTCGATTCGTCGGACGAGGCTGGCGCCGCGCTGCTTGCGGTGCAGGCGCAGCAGGGGTGCGACATGGATGGGCTGAAGGGCTCCGTCGCCCAGGGGCGCACCGGGCTGACGACGGCGGTGGTGGACGGCAAGGCCAGCTACGTCTGCGTCGCCCCCGTGGGGTCGGGGCGGTGGTACGCGTGCGGCGTGGTGCCGATGCAGAACGTGCGCGCCGAAGCCTCCATCGTCACGACGACGCTCCTGGTCATGGTCTTCATCATGTTCGCCTGCCTTCTGGTGGCCAGCTTCCTGGTGGTGTCGACGTATCGCAAGCGCATACGCGAGCGGCACGTGGCCATGATGT
>CAUEBO010000013.1 GCA_958454405.1 uncultured Eggerthellaceae bacterium
CCCGTCACCTGCACGAACCAGCCGCCCAACAGCGGCCCCACCACGGTGGACACCGCGAACACCGATCCCATGACGCCCATGTACTTGCCGCGCTGTCGCGGTGGGATGATGTCGGCGATGGTGGCCTGCGCCAGGATGATGAGGCCGCCGCCTCCCAGCCCCTCCACGGCGCGCCCCGCGATGAGCCCGTCCATGCTGGGCGCGAGCCCGCAGGTGGCCGACCCCACGATGAAGATGGACAGCGCCACGATGAACAGGTACTTGCGTCCGAACAGGTCGCCCAGCTTGCCGTAGATGGGCATCATGATGGTGGAGGCCAGGATGTAAGCCGTCGTCACCCACTGCATGTGGTCGACGCCGCCCAGGTCGCCCACGATGGTGGGCAGCGCCGTGGCCGTGACCGTCTCGGACAGCGTGGACACGAACATGGCCAGCAGCAGACCCGCGAACACGGCCGCCACGCCCCGTTTGCGCTGCTTTGGCGGGTCGGCCGACGGGACGGCCCCCTGCCGGGCGGAATCGGCGGCCACCTCCTCCGTGCGCTGCTCGGCCCGCGACGCGCCTTCCGCGATCGGCCGCGCTTGGGAAGCCGCTTGCGCGCCAAGGCCGCGCGCGGCGCCAGCGCCCGTTTCATTCTTCCGGTCAACGCCGTCCATGCCAGCTCCTATCCGTCGTTCGTCCGGCCTCCAGTATGGCGCCCGCCCGCACGGGCAGGCAGGCGGGCGCGCAGCGGAAAACGCGCCGTTTGTGCGCCGCGACGATTTCGACACCCAAGAAGGCCCTGTGAAAACCTCTCCACATCCGCAGGGAAAGCGCCCGGGAAGCTTGACATTCCTAAATGTATACAATACTGTTACAGTTATAAAGTGTATCTGAAGTTGATACAATTCGAGATGCGGAGGAGATTGATGATCGAGAGCATGCGCATCGGCAGGAAGCCGGCGATAGCAGCGATGGCGGCCCTTGCGCTGGCAAGCATGCTGGCGTTGGCGGCCTGTTCCAGCGCACCGAAGGAAACGGAGAACGGATCGATGGATGGAAATGTGAACAGCGCTTCGATGGACGGGGCGTCCGGCGGCGCATCGAGCGGCGCGTACCGCGCGATCACGGCGAGCGAGGCCCAGAGCATGATGGAGGGCCAGGACGTCGTCATCGTGGACGTGCGCACGGCGCAGGAGTACGCCGACGGCCACGTGCCCGGCGCCATCAACATCCCGGTGGAGAGCATCGGCAACGAGAAGCCGTCCGAGCTGGACGACGTCGACGCGGAGCTCATCGTGTACTGCCGCACCGGCGTGCGCAGCAAGCAAGCGTCCGACAAGCTGATCGGACTCGGCTACCGCCACGTCAACGACATGGGCGGCATCGTCGATTGGACCGGCGACACCGTTTCCGGAGACCGGCCGAACTAGCGTCGCCGCACCCCGGGAAAGACCAGGGCGCGACCATGAACAGGCATAACGGGCGAGAACGCCGTCGGCGGTTCGCTGCCGCAAGCGAATGCGGCAAGGCACGGGCTGCGCGCCCCATCGAAAGCGGCATGCAAGGAAAGGACCATCCCATGACCACGTACGACGCGGCAATCATCGGCTTCGGAAAAGGCGGCAAGACGCTGGCCAGCGCACTCGCGAAGCAAGGCAAGCGCGTGGCCCTCGTCGAGCAGTCGGCAAAACGCTACGGCGGAACCTGCATCAACGTCGCCTGCATCCCCACGAAAACGCTCGTGCACGCCGCCGAGCTCTCACACGCGCGCGGCGGCACGCATGCCGAACGGGCGGAGCGCTACGCGGCCGCCATCGACGAGAAGGACCGTGTGACCGGCATGCTGCGCGAGAAGAACCGGCGCAAGCTCGCCGACGATCCCTTGATCGACCTCATCGACGGGCGGGCCTCGTTCCTGAGCGAAATGCGCTTGGCCGTGCACCCCACCGCATCGGAGGCCGAAGCCGACGCGCCACGCATCATCGAGGCCGAGCTCATGTTCATCAACACGGGAGCGCGCCCGTTCGTTCCCCCCATCCCCGGAGCGGACGGGCCGCGCGTCCATGTGAGCGAGACGCTGCTCGACGTGCGCGATTTGCCGAAACACCTCGTCATCATCGGCGGTGGCTACATCGGTTTGGAATTCGCCTCGATGTACGCGAACTTCGGATCGGAGGTGTGCGTGGTCCAGGACGAGGCGGCGTTTCTCCCCCGCGAGGACGAGGACATCGCCGCAGCCGTGCTGGCAAGCCTGGAGGATCGGGGCATCCGCGTCGTGCGCGGCGCGACCGTCAAGCGCATCGACGATGGCCCGGACGAAGCCGAAGTCATCATCGAGGCCGCGGGGCGCGAGGAGCAGCTTGCGGCCGATGCGGTGCTCGTCGCCACCGGACGGCGGCCCAACGTGGAGGGGCTGCATGCGGAGGTGGCCGGAGTCGAACTCGACAGCCGCGGAGCCGTGCGCACCGACGAGCGCCTGCGCACGAGCGCGGACAACGTCTACGCGATGGGCGACGTCACAGGCGGGCTGCAGTTCACCTACATCTCGCTCGACGACAGCCGCATCGTGCTGGACAACCTGCTGGGCGCCGGAGAGCGGACCACCGGCAACCGCGGAGCCGTTCCCTACAGCGTGTTTTTGGACCCGCCCTTCTCGCGCGTGGGGATGACCGAACGGGAGGCGCGCGAATCCGGACGCAACGTGAAGACGGCCCTGCTTCCGGCGGCAGCCGTCCCGAAGGCCCATGTCCTGGGCAAGCCCGCAGGGCTGCTGAAGGCCGTCGTCGACGCCGACACCGACCAGCTGCTGGGAGCGCACCTGTTCTGCGTGGATTCCCACGAGATGATCAACCTCGCGAAGCTGGCGATCGACGTGGAACTGCCCTACCAGCAGCTGCGCGACTCCGTGTACACGCACCCGACGATGAGCGAAGCGTACAACGACCTGTTCGCGGCCATCGGCTAGCCCCCGAGCTCGCGGGTAGGAGCCGCTTGAAGACAGCTGGGCCTTGAGGGTTAGCCGGACGTCGAACCCTCACGGGCTCGCAGGTTGAAACAAGCATGGGGGATGGACGTCTGAAGCGGTCGAGCCCTCACGGGCAGCGAAAGGAGCCGCATGCGCGAAGCGGCTCCTTCCGCAAACAGGCGCGCTCCCGGCAGATCCGCCAGCGAACCGCCCTTGCCACAACCCTGGTTGATCCCCCTCCAGGACGCCGGCTGTTCTTTCGGAAGAATCCGGCCCACACCACCTCTATGTCAAACCGCCATTGGCATTGCGCAAGCCAGCGCATGGTCATCCTGAGCGAGCGAAGCGAGCCGAAGGATCCCGCGCGGTGCCAACCGGAGGCGCCCGGCTGCCGCCGCGCGGGATCCTTCGGCTCCGGCGGCTCGCGCCGCTCATCGCTTCGCGATGCCTCCCTGCGCCCGCTCCGCGTGCTCGGGAGTGCAACAGTCCGCTGGACTGTTGCATGCTCAGGATGACAACCTGGCCGGGCGCATGCGCCCCACGTGCGGGCGCGGCGCGCCGAACCGACGATGACCGAAAACGCGGTCGAATGTGCACTCGCGGAGGGCGAAAACGGGCTCGCGAATTCCGCGACCAGGCGTTTTGCGCGATCAAGGCGCGCGAAGGGCGCGGATCGGACCCGCAGACTGCACACTCGACCGCGTTTTCGGTCATTTTTGATTTTGCCCGATGCCGGCTGGGCTTTGGAAGAATCCGTCCCCTTCATGAGGGGGCCTCCCCTGCAGCCCGATGGCGAGCGGGTCGGCTCAAGAGGCTGCGCACATTGGTGCGCGCGTCAACGGTGGTTTGACAGCGGCCCCGGCAGATTGCCGGGGCCGCGTTGCTTCTTTAACGATGCGCGCTATTTCGCCACGAGCACCGGCACGGTGGAGGCGTGCAGCACCTTGTGGCTGACGCTGCCCAGGTACTCTTTGAGCCCGCTCAGGCCGCGGTTGCCGATGATCAGCAGATCGTAGTCGCGCTGTTCGACCAGCTTGACGATCTCGGTGGCGGGATTCGTGCCGGTGAGCAGCAGGGAGTCCACGCGGCCCTCCAGGCCCTCCCCCATCTTCTCCTGAGCCTGGGCGACCAGGTCCTCGCCGTCTTCGATCATCATGTCGAGGATTTCTTTGAAGTTCGCCATCTGGGCCTCGTCAAGCAGCGGGATGGGGATGACGTACACGATGTCGACATGCGCGTTGGGATTGACGCGCACGAGATCGGCCGCGATCGCAAGCGCCCGGTCACCGCCCTCGGATTCGTCGTACGCGACAAGCAGTTTGTCCATGGCCATAGGGGGCCTCCCTTCGATCGGACGGCGGAGCGTCCGCGCCGCCGTGCATCCGCCTCTTAAGTATAATGCTTCCCTTTGCGGTCAGCCATGCACAACTCCACTGCGTTGTTGCCCAAACGTCATGCATGCAGCGGTGGAGGAGCGCGAGGAATGCCCGCTGGGCTTGCGGACGCTGCAGTTCCGTCGACGGATGCCGACAGCGCCGCCCGGCGCCCCGGGCCCGCGCATCAACGATCCGCCCCGCCCCGATCCAGGCTGCTTCGGCTTGCGGCGGCGCGCCCTGCAGCAATCGGCCGCGCTGTGCCGCAGGCGGCCGCGCATCGCGGAGCGGGCGCCGCGCGAAACGATTCGCTGACGGCTGCGCAACCGCTTCCGCGCGGCCGCCCTGCCCTGACGGCGCGGGCGGGCCCATGGCCTACCATACGCAAAGGCGGGGCGCGACGCAGGACGCGCGACGGCTACGAGCCGGCATCACGATGGAAAGGACCTCCCCATGGAACACTTCGACGCAGCCATCATCGGATTCGGCACGGCGGGCCGCGCGCTGGGCGCCGCGCTGGCGGACGCGGGGCAATCGGTCGCCGTCGTGGAGCAGTCGGACAAGATGTACGGCGGCGCCTGCGTAAACGTCGCGTGCATCCCCACCAAGGCGCTCGTACACGCCGCCCGCATGTCGGCCGAGGCAGGCGGCTCCATCGAAGAGCACGAGCAGCGCTACACCGCCGCCGTCGACAACATGGACCTTCTGCGCACGACCTCGCGCGAGCGCAACTACCGGTCGCTTGCCGACCGTCCGAACGTGCAGGTGGTCAACGGAACGGCGACGTTCGCGAGCCGCAACCGGTTGCACGTGTCCACCGCCTCGGGGCTGTTCGACATCGAGGCCGACCGCATCTTCATCGACACGGGCTCGACGCCGAAGAAGCCCGACATCCCCGGCGCCGACAGCCCGCGCGCGTACACGAGCGACGAGCTCATCGACGTGCGCGTGATGCCCCTCCAGCTCGTCGTCATCGGAGGAGGCTACGTGGGCTTGGAGTTCGCCTCGATGTACGCCGATTTCGGCGCGGAGGTCACCTTGCTGCAACGGGGGCCCCGCATCCTTCCCGACGAGGACCCTGAAACCGCACGTGCCGTGCAGGACAGCCTGACGGCGCGCGGCATCCAGGTGTTCTGCAACGCCGACGTTCGGAGCATCGACGACGAGCACGACCAGGTGCTGGTCATCGCACGCATCGACGGCGAGGAGAAGCGGCTGCCCGGGCACGGCGCGCTGCTGGCCACCGGGCGCACGCCGAACACCGCCAGCCTCGGCCTGGACGCCGCCGGCATCGAGCTTGACGAAGGCGGCGGCATAGCGGTGGACGAGCATCTGCGCACGAGCGCTCCGAACGTGTGGGCGATGGGCGACGTGACGGGCGGCGCCCAGTTCACGTACCTGGCCTACGACGACTTCCGCATCGTGGCCTCGGACGTGCTGGGCGACGGTTCGCGAACCACGGAGAACCGGGGAACCGTGCCGCATTGCACATTCGTCCATCCGCCGTTCGCGCGCATCGGCATCACGGCCCAAGAGGCGCGCGCAGCGGGCTTTTCGACGAACGTGTACACCCTGCCGGCCTCGCGCATCTCGCAGGCCGCCATCCTGCAGGACGAAACGGGGCTCATGAAAGCCGTGGTGGACGCCAACTCGGGCCTGGTGCTGGGCATGGACCTGTTCTGCGAAGACGCCCAAGAGCTGGTGAACCTCGTCAAGATCGTCATGGACGCGCGCATACCCGCCTCGGTGCTGCGCACCGCCGTCTTCTCGCATCCGTCCATGACCGAGGCGTTCAACAACCTCTTCTCGGAGAGCCCGGTGCAGGACTGACCTCCGTGCTGGCGCATTTCAGGCCTCCTGTCGACCCTTCAATTTTCTTTTTACCGTATTGACTTGGGATTTCTCCAAGCAGACTATGATCATGCTTCGCTATGCAGCGACATCAGGGCTCCGTGCGCTTCGTTTCGATGCACGCCCGAGCCTGTGTGCGCTTTGACGAGAGAGGAAGGCCAGCAATGACCATCGAAGCCTATTGCATGAAATGCAAGGAAAAGAAGCAGATGCAGAACCCGGTGGAGAGCACCACGAAGAACGGCAAGCCCATCACGAAGGGAACCTGCCCTTCGTGCGGAAGCACCGTCTGCCGCATCGGCGCGGCCAAGTAAGCGCCGGCGCTCCTGAACCGAGCGCACACCATCCGAATACGAGAAGCAAGCTGCGGGGCCTGGGGGAAAGGCCCCGCAGCTTGTCGGGGACCCCTGAGGAGGATCCATGGAATCATCGCCTATGAAAAAGTACGCCGCCGAATGCCTGGGCACGTTCGTCCTGACGCTGTTCGGCTGCGGCAGCGCCGCCATAGCCGGCGCGACGCTGGGCACGCTGGGCATCGCCTTCGCGTTCGGGCTGTCCATCATCGCCATGGCGTTCGTCATCGGCAACGTGTCGGGCTGCCACATCAATCCGGCGGTGTCGTTCGGCCTGTTCCTTGACAAGCGCCTTTCGGGCAAGGATCTCATCGGCTACTGGGTGGCGCAGTTCATCGGCGGCATCGTCGCCGCTGCCGTGCTGCTGCTCGTCATCAACCTGTGCGACCTGGGCGGCGCGCTGGCCACGGGCCTGGGCTGCAACGGCTACGACGCGGCCTCCGCCGTGGGCCTCACCGCCCTGGGCGCCGTCATCGTGGAAATCATCCTCACCTGCATCTTCGTGCTGGCCGTGCTGGGATCGACGGCCGACGAGAGAACCGCCCCGTTCGCCGGCATCATCATCGGCCTGACCCTCGCGTTCGTGCACATCATGGGCATCCCGCTGACGGGCACGTCCGTGAACCCTGCGCGCAGCTTCGGGCCGGCGCTCATGATGGCGTTCCAGGGCGACATGACCGCGCTCTCCCAGGTGTGGGTGTTCATCGCAGCTCCGCTCGTCGGCGCCGCATGCGCCGCCGGCATCTGGATCGCCCTGAAGCGCAAGGACTCCAAGCAGGCCGACGCCGCCTAGCATCCATCCGGGCACGCGCGCCTGACAGCGGAGGGCCGAGCATCGCTCGGCCCTCCGCACGTTCCGCCGGCCCGCCCTGCGGCCGACGCCCCGCTCCGCCCTTTCAGGACGCGAGGTTTCCGGCCACGTCCTCGCTCAGCACCTTCCCATGGTTCACGAACATGAGCGCGTTCAGCAGCAGGCCCTGCAGCCGAAGCAGCGCGCGAGAAACGCTGCCCTCCATGCTGACGAGGCAGATCGGTATGGGCATGGAGTCGTCGGCGGCGACGGGCACGAACACGCTGTCGAGGTTCGTCTTCGCCAGAGCGTCGATGCCCGTCGTGAGAATGACCCCGTTGCGGTTGTGCAGGTGGTCGAGGGCGTCCTCCAGCTCAAGGTCGACGAAGGTCAGGTTCGAAGCGCGCTTTCGATACGCCGCCGCAACCGTGCTGTTGAAGCTGCTGAACCATCCCGGATTCGCCACCGGGTACGGTGCCAAATCGGCCAGCGACACCGCGCGGCGCTTCGCAAGCGGATGGCCCTTTTCCATCATGACGGCGGGCGACACCGTTCCGATTATCTCGCAGGTCACTTTCTCGTGGTGATACACGCCGATGGTGATGAGGGCGTCGATCAAGCCGGCGCGCAGGTCCGCGAACCCGCGCTCGCCCGTGGCGAGCGCGACCGACGTCTTGACGTTCAGCTGGTTCTCCACGAACCGCGCGACGTTTTCGCGTATCTGCTCGTGGCCGTAGAACGGCGGCGTGTTCAAGCCCAGGCGCAGGTCTTCGGTTTGCCCGTCCAGCTTCCGATACGTTTGCGGGAACGCCTCCAACTCGGTGAAGCTTTCGATGGCGGCGAGCGCTTTCTGGTAGAACGCTTTTCCGGGAGCGGTGGG
This sequence comes from uncultured Eggerthellaceae bacterium, assembly GCA_958454405.1. Classification (GTDB taxonomy): domain Bacteria; phylum Actinomycetota; class Coriobacteriia; order Coriobacteriales; family Eggerthellaceae; genus Enteroscipio. The sequence goes on from CAUEBO010000013.1 coordinate 8,195, forward strand.
CTGCACGCCGCGGCACCCGCGTTCCAGCAGATCGCAGTCGAGTTCTTTCTCCAGGTTGACGATTGCCTTTGAAATGGCCTGCACCGTCACGTACATGTCCTTGGCGGCTGCCGACAGGCTTCCCTTGCTCACTGCTTCAACGTAGTACCTCACTTGTTTGATGTTCAAAGCGGTTACCTCCGTATCCAACCGATCGGTCGTGCCGGATCAACGTTGCAGGGATTCTTCGCAAAAAGGCCGAGCGAGCGTTTCCGCCCTTATCCAACGGCTCCCCACGCCTTTTGCGGGCTGGGCGCTTTGCCGCCGAAGAGAACGAGCTCGCTGGCCAGCCAGCGCTCCAGCAGCAAATACGACGGCGCCTTGCGCGTCTTCGGGCTGACAAGGCAGATGGGGACGGCGAGCGCGTCTTGGGACGCCACGGCGCGCGTCTCCGCGCCCGCGTGCAGGGCGCCCAGTGCCGGGATGCCGGCGACGAGAGCCAGTCCCTTCCTGCGGAAGATGAAGTCGTCGGAATCCTCGAACAGGATGAGGACGAACCTCAAGTCGGGCCTGCGCCGTCGGTACTCGGCGACGATGGAATCGTTGAAGTCGTCGTAGCCCTTCACCGCCGCGATGGGGTACGGCTTCATCTCGTCGAGCCTCACGGCGCCGCGCGGCACGAGCGGATGGCCGGGAGCCATCAGCACGCTTGGCGCCACCGTCCCGATGGACAGGCAGTCCGCATGGGGATGGTCGTACGACCCCACGGTGATCAGGGCGTCGAGCGCATCGGCCCACATCGCCGCCAAGCCGCTGGCGGGCGATTCGAGCGTCACCGTCGTGTCGGTGCCCAAGTTCCTCCCGATGAAGGCGGCGATGCTCGCACATGCCTGGTCGCAGCGGTTGAACGGCAGCGACACGAGCCCCAGTCGCAAGGCGACCGAGTCGCCGTTGATCTGGTAGGCGTGCGCGAACTGCTCCAGTAGATCGAACTCCCGCAACGCCAGCTCCGCCTTCGCGAAGAACCGCTTGCCGAGCGGGGTGGGACGCACGCCGCGGCTTTCGCGCACGAACAGCTCGCCCTGCAGCTCCTGTTCGAGGTTTGCGATGGCCTTGGACACCGCCTGCACCGTCACCCCTTGCTCTTTCGCGGCGGAAGAAAGGCTTGCGCCACGGTACACGGAGACGAAGTATCTGATCTGTTTGATGTTCAAATGCCCGCCTTACGTCGCCCCGATGCTTCCGCCGTTGACAAAATTCTATCCTTCTTGTCAAGTGTTAAGGAGAGAATGCTTTAGATTCAACTTGTTTTTTAAAGGAGCTGATAGGAGCTTTGAAATCGGCGAAAACAGCTTTTTTCCAACGCGACCTCGAAAAAAATTTGTAAACAACTGCACACATTCGACGATCGCGGAACGCGGCGGAGCGCCCCCTGCGGCGCCGGATGGCGGCGAAGTGACGGCCCTCGCGCGCCGCCGCTTCGCGCAGGTTCTGTGCCGGGCGGACCCGCCTCGGCAGGCTTCTGCTATGCTGGGGCTTCGAATGCTCCGCGCGCACCGGGATGCCCGACGGGACCCGAGTGCGTGAAGACGGGAAGGACGGCGCGCGTGAATCCGCTTGACCTGCTGAACCAGCCTCCCTACGCCGACGTCGAGCGCATAGGCATGCCGCGCGCGCTGCTGCAGCACCGCTACGGACCGCTGTGGGAGGCGTTCTTCGAAGCATTGGGCCTCAGCGTCGTGCTCAGCCGGCCCACCGACAAGGACATCGTGGAGCGGGGCGACGCCCTGTCGAACGACGAGTGCTGCCTGGCGTCGAAGATCTACCTGGGACACGTGGATTCCCTGCTGGGGGGCATGCGATGCCGTGTTCGTCCCCAGCGTCAACAACCTCGGGCACTTCAAGTCCTTCTGCACGAAGTTCCAGGCGCTGCCCGACCTCGTGGCGAACACGTTCGCCGAACGGGACGTCAGGCTGGTGACCTGCCTCGTCGACGAGCTGGAGGGCTCCGATATGAAAGAATCCCTGGTGAGCCTGGCAGCCGGGTTCGGCGTCGCGCCGCGCGAGGCGAAGCGGGCATGGAAGGCCGCCTGTCGATCCCAGGACCAGGTTGAACGCGCAGCGGCGGCAGCGCAGGCCCGCGCCATGCGCCGACTCGAGAGCGATCGGCTGGCGCATGCGGTAGGCAAGGACGCGCCTGTCGGCATCCTGCTGGCCGCCCATCCCTACCTGGTGCACGACCCGTACCTGGGCGGCGCGCTGGCGGACATGCTCGAGCGGATGGGTGCGGTCGTACTGCACGCCGATGCGGTCGACCGGAACCAGGCGGCGCAGGCCAGCTTCGAGTTCTCAAAGACCCTGCCCTGGATCGTGAACCGCGAGATCATCGGAGCCATAACCATGCTGTACGAGCAGGTGGACGGCATCGTGCTGGTGAGCGCCTTCCCCTGCGGCCCGGATTCCATGACCGACGACGCCATCGTGCGCTGCATCCAGGGCAAGCCCATCTTGAACCTCACCATCGACGCGCAGAGCGGCACCGCCGGCTTGGAAACGCGCGTCGAGAGCTTCATCGACATCCTGCGCTACCAGAAGAAGGGAGGCTACGTCCATGGCTCGTGACGAGCGCGCGCCCGGCAGGCGGGATCCCGACGACCGGGAGCGCTGGCTCCGCTTCGGGAAGCGCCGCAGCGTGGACCCGCTGCGCACCGACGGAGAAGGCGAAGCGCGCGGCGTGCGCGTGGTGGTGGGCGGCGAGCGCGGCCCCTTCAAGCTGCTGCCCCCGGCCAAGAAAAAGCGCCGCGTGCGCGATCGCCACGCGCGCACGCGCGTAGCCTTCTTCCGCTACGGCTACTACGACATAGCGTTCAAGTTCTTCGTCGAGCACGTGCTGGACGCCGATTTCGTCGCCCTGCCGCAGGCCACGAAGCGGACGATCGAGCTGGGCTCGCGCCACTCCAGCGATTTCGTGTGCGCTCCGTTCAAGCATATCCTGGGCGACTACATCGAGGCGCTGGAGCGCGGCGCCGACGTGCTCGTGCAGTTCGCGGGCCCGTGCCGCCTGGGCTACTACGGCGAGCTGCAGGAATCCATCCTGCGCGATCTGGGCTACGAGTTCGAGATGCTGAACTTCGCCACGGTGACGGGCAAGCCCCTGACCGAGTACATCGCCATCTGCAAGAAGAAGGTGAATCCCGACGTTTCGGTCGCCCATGGCGCGCGCAACATGCTGGCCATGTTCCGGATGATCGAGTTTCTGGACGAGGCGAACGACTACTACCTGGCCAACGCCGGGTTCGAGGCGGAACCCGGATCGTTCGAGCGCGCCCGGGAGGCGTACTTCGCCGCCATGCGCGCCGCAATGTGCGAGCGCGATATTATAGAGGCCCATCGAACGGGCATGGAGACCCTCAAGGCCCTGCCGACGAACCGTCCCGACCGGGCGCTGCGCGTGGGCATCGTGGGCGAGTACTTCACCGCGGTCGACCCGGCCTGCAACCTCGATTTGGAACGGAAGCTGCTCGACATGGGCGTGGAGCTGCACCGCTTCCTGAACATGACGAACCGCAACCTGCGCTACAACGAGAAGAACCTGCGCGCCGGCATCTCCGACTACGTGGCGTACGACATGGGCCCCACGTCCAGCATGACCATCTCCGCCGCGCTCACGTACGCGCAGGAGGGATTCGACGGCATCGTGCATGTGAAATCGTCGGGATGCACGCCCGAAGTGGACTGCATGCCGGTGCTGCAGCGCATGAGCCGCGACACGGGCGTGCCCGTGCTGTACCTGAGCTACGATTCCCAAATCAGCGACACGGGCTTGGACACGCGCCTGGAGGCGTTCTACGACATGATCGCCATGAAGAAGGAGCGCCTGCCATCCTGAGCGAGCGGAACAGGTTGCCATCCTGAGTGAAGCGACCGCAGGGAGCGCAGTCGAAGGAACCCGAGCGGTGCCAACCGCAAACGCCACTGCTGGCGCCGAGCGGGATCCTTCGACTTCGGCGGCTTTGCCGCCTACGCTCAGGATGACAGCGGGGGGGCTTTGCCGCCCACGCTCGGGATGACAGCGGAATCGAAAACCATCGATTGGAAGGACATCGTTATGACGGACGCCTGCCTGGGCATCGACATCGGCTCCATCTCCACGAAGGGCGTCATCATCGACGATGAGCGCCGCATCGTGGCGCGCTCGTATTTGTGGACAGAGGGCAATCCAGCCGATGCGGCGCGGCGCGTCGCGGCCGACCTGGGATCGCAGATAAACCGCTCCGAGACGCTCGTGCGCGCCGTGGGCACCACCGGCAGCGCCCGAAGGCTCGTGGGCGCCATGATGGACGCGGCCGTGGTGAAGAACGAGATCACCGCGCATGCGGTGGGCACCACCTACCTGCACCCCGACGTGCGCACCATCCTGGAGATAGGCGGGCAGGACTCCAAGATCATCTGCGTTGAGAACGGCATCGCCGTGGACTACGCCATGAACACGCTGTGCGCCGCCGGCACGGGCGCGTTCCTGTCGAGCCAGGCCCATCGCCTGGGCGTGGCGGTGGAGGAGTTCGGCGACATCGCCCTGTCTTCGAAGAAGCCCGCCAACATCGCGGCGCGCTGCACCGTGTTCGCCGAGAGCGATCTGGTGCACAAGATACAGGTGGGATACGCGCGCGAGGACATCATCGCAGGGCTGTGCCGCGCGGTGGCCACGAACTACCTCAACAACGTGGGCAAGGGCAAGCGCATCTCCTCCCCCGTGGTGTTCCAGGGCGGCGTGAGCAAGAACGCGGGCGTGGTGCGCGCGTTCGAAGACGAGCTGGGCATGGACGTGCTCGTGGACGCCGACGGCCACCTCATGGGCGCGTTCGGGGCCGCGCTGCTGGCCGCCGAAGCCGCGCCCTCGCGCGCCTCGGCGGAACCGTTCGACTTCGACGCCCTGCGGGACTTCGAGTTCGCCACCCGCGAGGTGGAGTGCCAGAAGTGCGCGAACCGCTGCGAGGTCATCTGCGTCTACCGGGACGGGAAGATCATCGACTCCTGGGGCAACCGCTGCGAGAAGGGCGCCGTGAAGGCCGGCTGAGAGCCGGCGCTCCATCAGCTTCTGAAGCGCGCAGCGGTCGAGCCTCTCCGGCTCTGGATGCTTCGCCGCACCATGGCCGCAGCCGCCGCGCGGGAACCGCACGCCAGGGCGCCTGCGAACAGGGCGACCACCAGCAGGAGCAAGGTGAGCTGCGGGCCCACGTCCCCCGTTCGGGCAAGCGCCGACGCGTCCCAGGGAATGAGCGGCCGCGCGACCGTGGCATGGTCGTCGACCGTCGGGCGCTTGACGAGCGCATCCCCGTCGACGGATCCGCCGGGCGCATCGCCCGCCGCGTTCGCTCGATTCACCACATCCCCCTCGACAAGCGAGAAGTTCAAGGTGCCCGTGTAGTACGCGGTGCACGTCTGGCCGCCCAGCACATCGCCCACCGGCACGGTGAGCACGCGCGTGTTCTGATCGAACGCGGCGGGATCGACGTTCTGCATCACCTGGTTCGCGTCGACGAGGCGGATGGAATGCACGTCGATGACGAGGCCCGCGGGAACCCGGTCGGTCACCACCACGTCGTACCAGGCGGAGTCGGGCCGCTCGTTGGAAACGGTTATGGCGTAGAGCACCTCGTCGCCGTTCTTGAACGCGCCGTCCTCCGTCAGGTCCTTCACGCTCTTCGACAAGGACGGATCGGGGTCGGCGGGCAGCACCTCGCCGTCGCCGTTGGGCACCACCGGATCCGTGGGAAGAGGATCAGGGTTGAAGGGGTCGTCGTCCGGGCCCGGTTCCACCGGATCGGGCAGCGCGTCCGGATCGGGTTTGCCAGGATCGGCGGGGACATTCGGATCTGCGGGCTCGAGCGCGCCGACGGCACCCACGTTGGCGATGTCCTCGCCCACCGCCCTTGCGGGGACGACGGCTTCGAACGTCACGACCGCTTGGGATCCGCCCGGAAGCGCTCCCACCGACACCGCCAGCTCGCGGGTGCCGGGATCCAGGCAGTCCGCGATATCGCAGACGGATCCGTCGGCCGCGACCAGCCTGAGCGTCGACGCATCCACATCCAACGCCTCGGGGATGCGATCGTACACGTAGGCGTTCGCCCACACCGAGCGCGGGTTCTGCTCGCGGTTCGAAACGGTGATGGTGTAGCGGATGCGATCGCCCACCTGCACCGCGCCGTCGTCGGGATCGGTCAGGTTGGCCGCCTCCTTCGAAAGCTCCTTGACCGCCCGGGGCAGGGGGGTGGGAACGGCCACGCTGTCCTCGGCCACCGCCTCCGCCGTGCCGTCGGGATCGAATCCCGCAGCCTGGGCGATGTTGCGCATGGTGGCATCGACGGACCAGTCCTTGCCCGCCTCGATGACCGTACGGTACGAAAGCTCCACGTGCTGGCCGCCCGCGATGTCGCCCACCTTCAAGCGGATCGAACGGCTCTCGGCGTCATAGGCGCCTTCGGATGCGATGACCCCCTGGTCGGTACCCGTGCACAGAAGGCTTCCTTCCACCAGCTCCAGGCCCTCGGGCAGCACGTCGGTCAGCTCGACGTCGGTCCACAGCGAATCGGCCTTCACGTTGGACGCCGTGATGGTGAAGGACAGCTCGTCGCCGTCGCGCCATGTGCTCCGGTCATCCGGATCGGCCCGCCCCTCGTCGACGGCCGTCACGTTCGAAACGGCCTTCACAACGGAAGGCTCGGGATCGGCCTCGGTCGGCACGTCGGTGATGGGCGTCACCACGAGCGGGGTGGTTTCAACCGCGCCGTCGTACAGGCTGGTTGCCATGTTCTTCAGCGAGCCGGCCAGCGCGTCCACCTTCACCGTCAACGTGAGTTCCTTGCGCCCAAGGGCGGGCACGTCCACGCTCCATTCGACCTTGCCGGTCGATGCGTCGTAGGCGCCGCCGTCGCTCGCCTCCACGAACGAGGCGCCCACGGGAAGCGGATCGGACACGCTCACGCCCTGCGCATCGCCCGCACCCGCATTGGTGACCACGATCTTGTAGGAGTATCGGCCCCCTGCCGGGGCCTTGTCGCGCGAGCCGTGCTTCGCGATGTGCACCGATGCCGCAGGAGCCGCCTCCGTCACCGTCACCGACGGGTCGTTTGCAGGATGGGCCACGGTGCCGTCGGGCAGCTCGGCTTGAGCCGTGTTCGCCACGGCCTCCCCCGGATCGGCGGTGACCTTTGCGTACAGCGTGAACGTTGCAGAGCCGCCCGCGCCGATGTCCGCGGTCCACGAAAGCGACCCGTCGTCGCCCACCGTCGCCTTGGGCTCGCTGTCCGCGTACTCAAGCCCTTCCGGCAGCGCATCGGTGATCTTGACGTTGTCGACCGCGCCGTCGCCGATGTTGCGCACGGTTATGACGTAGGGGATCGTGGAGCCTTGGGCCGCCTGCTGCACCGACGTCGATTTGCTCATGACCAGGCTGGGGGCGGGAACGTGTCCCGGATCGTCGCCAGCCTGAACGGACGTGACCACCGGCTCGCTCTGCACGATCGTGCCCTCATGGGCGGCCTGCGCCGTGTTCACCAGCTCGCCCGCGGCAGCCGACACGGTTCCCTGCAGCGTGAGCGTTTTCGACGTGCCCGCAGGCAAGCTGTCGATGGTCCACGACGCCGTCCTGGTCTTGGCATCGTACGATCCGCCGTCGGAGGCGCTCGCCGAATCAAGCCCGTCAGGCACGGCGTCGGTCACCGTCACGCCGTTCGCATCGCCTGTTCCGGTGTTGGACACGGTGAGCGTGTAAACGACCGCGTCGCCCTGCTTGGCAGTCGAGCCGGCATCGATCGATTTCGAGATGCCGATATGGGGAGCGCCGTCGCCCGGATCGTCGGGCGGGATGACCGGGATCTCGGGCGTCGAAGGCGGCAGGACCGGATCGCCGCCGTCGGGCGTGACGGTGACGCCGTTCTTCACCGATCCGGCGGCATCGTCGGCCACCCGGGCCACGAGCGTGTACGTGACCGATCCGCCGGCGGGAACGTCGGCCAACCACGTGACGGTCTTGTCGCCGTCGGAAAGCGCGCCCTGCGGAGAGCTTGACTGGTAGAGCAGGCCCGCCGGCAACGCGTCCACGATGGACACGTTCTTGGCGTCGGCCGTGCCGGTATTCTGCACGACAATGGTGTAGGGCACGTCGAATCCGGGTTTCACCTGCGTGGCCGTGGTGGTTTTCGACACCGACAGCTTCGCTTCTCCCGAACCGCTTCCCTCGGCCAGCACGCGCGTTTGCACGTTGTTGGTGGGCACCGTCTTCTCAAGATGCGTCAGCTTCGCACCCGCGATGAGCAGGCCGCTCTCGGATTTCACCTCGGCGGTGACCGTGCGCGTGACCGTCGCCCCGGCGGGAACGTCGAGCGTCCAGGAAACGGTGCCCGCATCGGGCTCGCCCTCCTGCCCGTCCGCAGGCGCCGCATCGGAGCCGAAGCCGAAGAGCGACGCCACGGCGCCGAGCAGATCGAAGCCGCCGTCTTCGGCTGCCGGGGAGGCGACCGCATCGGGAGCGTACGCGCCGCCGTCGCTCGCCGTCCTGAAGCTCGCGCCAGCCGGCAGCTTCTCCACCACGGACACGTCCTTCGCAACCACGGTGCCGACGTTGGTCACGGAGAGCGTGTATTTCACCTCGTCGCCCGCGACCGCCTGGGAACGGTCGACGGCCAGCGAAGCGCTCATGTCGGCCGAGTCCGTCACGTCGACGACGGGCTTGTCGGGCGGCTCGATGGGCGTGGGATCGTTCGGATCGGTCACGGTGACGCCGTTCTCAAGGGACTGACCCTGGGTTCCCGTGACCAGCACGGTGACGGTGCGCGTCACCGACGATCCGGCATCCACGTCGACCGTCCAGGTGACCGTCTTGCGGTCGCTCGACAGCGATCCGGCGGGATCGCTGGACACGTAGGCAAGGCCGTCGGGCAGCGTGTCCGCGACGGCGACGCCTTTGGCATCCGCATCCCCGGTATTGGACACCACGATGGCGTAGTCGATGACGGCGCCCTGCACGGCCTCGTCCACGTTCGTGGTCTTGGTCACCGAGAGGACGGCCGACGGATCGCCGCCCGACGCGGAGCTTTTCACCTGGGTGGTCACGGCATCGGACGTAGACGTTTCGCCCTCGAATTGGGCCTGGGCCGCGTTCACCAGCGAACCGGCGGCAGCGGAGACGTCCACCGTGGCCTTGAGCTGCTTGGACTCACCTGCGGCAAGGTCGACGGTCCACACGACGGAGCCCTTCTCCATGGCTCCGCCGTCGGTGGCCGCCGCCAGCGCGGTGCCTGCGGGCAAGGCATCGCTCACGATGACGCCGGCCGCATCGGCCGTACCCGCGTTCGTCACGGTTATGCTGTAGGTGAGCTGGCTGCCCGAGACCACGGCATCGGCGCTCGCCACCTTCGTCACGGCGATGTTGGCTTTGCCGGTCGGGTCCACCACGTCGACGGTCGGCGGATCGACCGACGGTTCGATGGGCGCGCCGCCGTCGGGATCGGTCACGCTCACGTTGTTCGTCAACTGCGCCCCGGTGGCGGCATCGTCGACCACCTTCGCGGTCAGCTGGCGCTTCACTTCGGAACCGGCCGCCACGTCCACCGTCCAGGCGATGGTCTTGCCGTCGTCGGACACCGTGCCGGCGGGCTCGCTTGAAACGTACGCCAGCCCTTCGGGAAGCGTGTCCGTGACGACGACCCCGGCCGCATCGGCGTTGCCCGTGTTCGACACCGTGATGACGTACGGGATGGCGGCGCCGGGAGACGCTTCGGTCACGCTCGAAGTCTTCTTGATGGAAAGCTGGGCCTTCGCGTCTCCGCCGCCAGCGGAGACGGCGGTGGCGACCGCTTCGCTCTCAACGCTCGCATCGTTCCATGCAGCCGTCGCCGTATTGGCGATGGAACCCGCTTTCGCCGTCACTTTGGCAGTGACCGTGCAGACGGCGCTGCCGCCGGCGGGCACGTCCACCGACCATGACACGGCGCCCGTGCCCGCGTCGTACGAGCCGCCGTCCGCACCGCCCGTGGAGTTGAGGTAGGACAGTCCGGAGGGCAAGACGTCGCTCACCGCCACGCCCGATGCGTCGGCCGCGCCCGTGTTCAGAACCGTGATGGTGTAGGCAAGCTCTTCGTCGAACGCCGCCGATTCGGCGCTCGCCTTCTTCGTGATGCCCAGAATAGGCTGGTCGCCGCCCGTTTCCGAATCGACCACCTCGAGCGTGGGAAGCTCGGAGGGCACGATGGGATCGCCCCCGGCGGGATTCGATGCCTCCACGGCGTTTTCAAGCGTGGTTCCGGCGGCCACCGTCGAGGCGATCTTGGCCGTCAAGGTCCTGGTGACCGTCACCCCCGCAGGCACGTCGACCTTCCAGGAAACCACGTTGCCCACAACGCTTTCAGGAGCGGGGTCGGCGCTGCCCACCACGTACTCCATGCCCTGGGGCAGCGAGTCGGTCACGGCCACGTCCTTCGCATCGCCCGCGCCCGTGTTCGCGATGGTGATGGTGTACGGAACCTCGCTTCCCGGCGTGGCCTGGGCGACCGCGCTCGACTTCTTCAGCGAGAGCTGCGGCTCGTTGGCGGGCTTTTCGCCCGTCGACACGGCGGTGGTCACGTAATTGCTCACGTCGGCCGAGCCTCCGTACACCGCCGTCGCAGTGTTCACGAGCTCGCCCGACTTCGCCGTCACGTTCGCCGTGACAGCCAGCTGCTTGGAGCTCTGCGCGGGAACGTCCACCGTCCACGTCATGAGCCCGTTTCGGTAGGACCCTCCATGGGTTGCGCTCGCGTACACCAATCCCGGCGGAAGCGGGTCGGTGACCATGACGCCGTTGGCATCCGCCGCGCCCGAGTTCGTCACGGTTATATAGTAGGTAAGCTGGCCGCCCGTTACGGCGGCGTCGGAGGTGGCCACCTTGCTCACGCGCACGACGGGCTCGTCGGGGCTGGGCACCACGTCGATGGAGGGCTTCGTGGACGGCACGACCGGATCCGCCAGATCGGGGCTGTTCACCACCACGTCGTTCGTCAACGATCCCGACGCGTCGCTTTTCACGCGCGCCATCACGGTGCGCGTGACGGTCATGCCCGCAGGCACGGTGCACGTCCACGCAACCGTGCCGCCCGACACCTGGGCTGCGGGCACGGACGACACGTACTCCAAGCCATCCGGGAGCGTGTCGACGATGGAGACGTTCTTCGCGTGCGCATTGCCCGTGTTGTTGACCGCGATGGTGTACGGTACGATGGAGCCCGGAGACGCCTGCGTGACGCCCGCGGTCTTCACGACCGACAGGTGCACGGTTTCCTGGCCCGGGCCGACCGGATCGGTGGGTTCGGGATCGGGATTGTCGGGATCGGGCGCGGGCGGGTTCGGCCCCGGCCCGGGCGTGGCCGGCGTGTCGTTCGGCTTCTCGGGCTCGTCGGTGACCGCCCAGGCGGTGTTCTTGATGGACTGTCCCACGGCATCGGCCGTCACGATCACCTGGAACGTGAGCGTTGCCTGCTCGCCCGCCTTCAGCGTGCCCGCCGCCAACGCGATCTCGCCGGTCGCCTCGTTGTATGCAGCGGGGAACACACCCGTGTTGACGCCGTCCGGCGACGCTTCATCAGGATAGGTGAGCGTGATCGTGGAGGAATCGACCTGCAGGCCCGAAGGCACGGCGTCGTAGAACCACCCGTTGTTCCAGCGGGAATGGGGATCGTCGCTTTTGTTGCCCATTTCCAGCGTGTAGCTGATGCGATCCCCCACTTGGGCCTTCGTGGCGCTGGGGTCCGAAAGGTTCACGGCGGTTTTCGACACCCACTTGTCGGCGGGCGTGAAGTCGACGTACGTCGATCCGGGAAGCGTCACCTCGTTCGTCTGCGCGTTCACGTCGCCGCCGCTCGCATCGGTTCCCGAAACCGTCGCGGCGTTCGTGATAACCTGGTCGGAGCCTTGCCCGACGAAAGGCGCCTCCTCGTTCAGCTTCACCTGGAACATGAGCACGTATGTCTCGTCCGTTTGCACGTCATCGGGAATCGTGTACGTTATGGAATCCGCCGCTTCGTCGTACGCGTCGTCTTCAAGGTCAACCACCGTCGCATCGGGCTTGATGAGCTTGATGCTGCCCTTCACGAAATCCTGTCCGACGTCCAGCGCGTCGGTGATGGTCGCGGACTTCCATACCAGGTCAGGCTGGTTGTTGTTGACGGCTATTTCGTACGTGATGACGTCGCCCACGCGGTTGTGCTTGGTTCCGTCGAGCGTGCCCTGCGTTTCGTTGTGCGCGGTGAGGGAGGCCGACACCTCGGTGCCGAACACAGGATAGACGACCACGTCGTTGTCGGGCATCGCATCCGAAGCCGACACGTACTCCCCTTGCCGCCCCTCGAAGCCGCTCTCGATGCGCCATCCCAAGAACTCCCCATCGCCGGTGGCCACGGGCTCGTAGCCGGAGAGCGCGGCCCGCACGTTCGTGCCGAACGCGGTTTCCAGCTCGTTCACGACGGAGCCTTCCCTGGCGTCTTTCACCACCAGGCTGTGCATGTTCGGCGACCAGGTGGCTGCGATGCCAATGACCGAGTTGGTGTTGCCGCGGCTGTCAGTGACGGCGGTGATGGGCGTTCCCGCCCCGAACGCATCGTGGCCTCCGTCGGCGTTCTCGCGCTCGTACGCCCAGCCGGTGAAGTGGTAGCCGAAGCGCTCAGGGTCGGCCGGCATCCTTCCCGCCACCGCGGGATCGTCGTTCTGGTAGGCGCCGGGGTCGGTCCACAGCGTCTCGTTCTGGCCGAAGCCCGAACGGTACACCAGCGACAGCGGCGACACGACGGTCAGGTATTTCGTGCCTTGCGCCTGCACGGTGGTCTTCGCCTGATCGAGCCACTGGTACGACAGCACGTATTTGCCCAGCTCGCTCTGCTTCGCCGACCGGCCCCCCTCGAACAGCTGCTGCAGCGAGCCCGCATCGTCCCATTCGAGAGGCGCCGACATGATGCCGGCCCCCTCCGGGTTGTTCGGGTCGGGCACCACTTTCGCCACCGACAAGCGCACCACCTGCTTCTCGTCGGTTCCGCTGCTGTTCTTCAGCGTGACGGTGTAGTCCAGATTCGTTTTCTTGCCGGTCGAAGCGTCGGCGACAGCCTCGCTCGTGGAGGCGAGGTCCCCGAATTCGTGGGCCACGATGTTGTGCTTCGCAAGCTTCTCGGCTTCCGTCGCGTACACGGCGTCGTCGTTCATGTACGCGTCCAGGTTCACCGACGAGGCCACGATGAAGGTGATGCCGTCGCGATGGTCCGTCGTGGTGAGCTCGGGGGGAAGCGGCTGGTACGCGACCGATCCCGTGGGGGCGTTGTCGGGGTCTTGGTAGTACATCGTGTCGTCCGAGCCCACGATGGCCTTGCCGTCTTTGCTGATGGCCACCGAGGTGGTAGGCACCAGGCGCAGGTTGCGCGAGCCCGTCACGCCGTCGTACACGCTCTCCGTGCGCAGCCAGCCGATGCCCGTGGCCACCGACGTCACGCTCACGTCGTTCATGGTTTCGTCGTTCGCGTCGCTGGACAGCGTGATGATCTTCGCGTCCTTGTTGAGCGGGCTGGCATTGGGGAAGCGCCCGCCGTCGTCGTAGTACCACCATGCCGTGTCGAGCGAGCCGTCCTGCACCATGTTGTCGTTCGTCAGCGGGAACGCATAGCGGATGCGCCGCACCGTATCGTAATCGTCGGTGCCGGGATTGAAGGCCGGCCCCTCGTTCATGCTGGGGAACAGGAACACCGTCGACGCCGACGCCTGCGAGTACGCTTTGGCGGTGCTGGCGAGCTCCTGGTTCTCGCCCCAGTCGGCGGCGGAGCCGTTTTGGAACCGTGCGATCTGGGGATACGTTCCGTTCTTCGTCACGAAGGCAGGCCCCAGATCGGCTTGCGTGAGGCTTTTGGTGAGCACTCCCGTCAAGCCGTTCACCTCGGTATGGGGCTTGGTGCCGATGGCGTTTTCCTTGGACCCCGTGGTCTGCTTGTCGTACAGGCAGTTGGAGAACGTGTAGGTGCCGCTCGTGTTCGCCAATCCCGCGAAGCCGCCCACCGAGCTCACGATGCTGCCGTTTTCGTTCAGGGCATGGCCCGCTTCGTCCGATTTGAGCGTTCCCACTTCGCCCGCGGCATAGCAGTTCTCGAACGAGAACGACGTCGCCCCATCTCCGATGACGCCGATGAACCCGCCCATGTTCTGGCCGCCGCTGGACATGCCCACCATGGACGTGGAATAGCAGTTCTTGAAGGTGTCGCCCGACGCTCCGTTGGAGTTGGCGATGAAACCGCCGATGCCGTTCGTGCCTTCGATCTTGCCGGCAGCATAGCAGTTCTCGAACGTGTGATCGTTATTATGGGTCACGCCGGCGAACACGCCGGTCGACGTGTTGCCGTACACGTCGTTGTTGGTGTAGCAGTTCCGATAGGTCACGGGGCCGTAGTCGCATGAGACGAACCCGCCGGAATGGCCGCCTGGCTCGACCACCGTGCCGTCGATGGCGGCGCAGTTCTCGACGAGCGCGTTGTACGGCACTTCGGCGAACCCCGACGTGCAGCTGGCGCCCTTCACGTTCGAGTTGCGGGCGATGGTGTTCGTGATCTTGACCTGATAGCCCCGGTACCGCTCGTCTTCTGAGTAGTTCATCGTTCCCACGCCCCAAGCGAAGGTGACGACGCCGGCGATGAGCGGCGGGGTACTGCCGCCGTCTTCCTGCCATGTCAGCGTGTCGACAACGGAGCACTGGTCGATGATGCCGCCGTCCATGCCGGCGACCAAGGGCGCTGCGTACTTGTCGGACACGTGCACCTGCGCGTTCGCCACCGTCAGGTTCTTCAGCACGAAGCCGTAGTTGTCGGCTCCCGCCCATTCGATCAAACCGGCGCGCTGGTTCGTGTACGAGCTGAGGTTGTACACCGTATGGCCCGCTCCGTCGATGGTCGCAGCCGTGGTGTACGAGATGCCCGTCCAGTTCCGCCCGTCCTGACCGCCCAGATCGAGATCGTTCATGAGCGTGCACGACTGCTGGTTCTTCAGGGCCCAGCGGAACTGCTCGGCGGTGTAGATGCGATAGGGATTCTCACCCGAACCGTCGCCTTCGGTCGGCCGCACGCCCCCGTCGACTCCGTCCCATCGGGGCAAGCCGGTGTCTTTCCATGTGACGCGGTTCAGGCAATCCTGCCACCGTTTCGCGTAGTACGCAGGATTGCCGGGCGTGTCCTCGTCGGAATTCGCGTACAGGCCGGCCACCTCGGAGGAGGTCAGCTCGACTTCGGGCGCATCGGCGTCGTTGCCGTCGGAAGCAGATAAAGCGCGGGGAAGGCTAACGGCACCCCCCCCCCGCAAGCTCCTCGAACGTGGGCATGTGCAGGGCCTCGTCGACGGCACGGCCGGAAACGCCGTCCGCCTCGCCGCGCACCTCGATGGTGGCGCTCGCCGAAACGTCGCCACGGGCAACGGCAGGTTCGGAAGCCTCCTGCTCGCCGGACGGCTGGGCATTGGCCTGCCGGGCCGAAAGGGCCGTGCTGCCGAAAGGCACGGCGATCAAACACGATAGAATCAAGCAGAACGCCTTGCGGCACACGGGCAAACGCCCGGCATCGCGTTTGACCGATGCCGCCGTCCCCCCACGACTCTGAGTATCCATGGTGCCTTTCCTGCTCGCGTCCGCCCCTGCACCCGCTTTGCCTCGTCTTGCTCAAACGCACGAAGAGTGCCGCCAGCCCGATCGGGTTTTTCGACCAGGCTAACGACACCCCCATGTCGTATTTATGGCATACTATAGCACAATGGGTGCCGAACAGGCTATTCGTCTTCGGACATCGCAAGAAGCAGCAGCGCCTCATGCCGCTGGGCCTTGATGGGCGCGTCTGAGTCAGCGACGTTGTCCACGCCCCGTCCTGTCCGTCTTCAGGGCGCCGCCCTGCACAGGCGCCCTGCCTTGGCCTTTCGTTGCCGTGGGTCAACCCGTCCCTCCGCCAGGCGATGCGCCCGGCTCCACATGAACCTGGTACACGTCGGCCGCAAGCAGCTCGTCCGAAACCTTCATGCCATCCTGGTAGCGCACGCGGTACGATTCGGTCGCGTAGTACGTTATGGAATCCTCCGGAGCCATCCCCTGCGCGGCAGGATCGTCGTACACCTCGCTTGCGGCGACGACATAGCGATCGACGATGTTCGATACGGCGTCGATGGTTTCCCCGTCGCGTGCGGATGCGCCGTACAGCTTCACCTCGACGGTCTGCCCCAAGGCGGTTGCGCGGATGAACATGCTGGCATCGGTGGCGTTCCTGATGCGCAGGTCCTTCTGCCCGTACGCAAGCGTGGCGTCCAAGCCGATGGGCGCGTAGTCGCACGCCACGGTGTGGGGGTGGCGCTCGACGATTTCCATCCCGGCCTTGATTGCGGCGATGTAGAGCGCAGTGGACGCCTGGCATACGCCGCCGCCCCGCTCTTCCACGACGGCAGTGCCCCTGACGACGCCGGCCACGTGGTAGCGCTCGTCTTGGGCCGTGTCGCCCAGCACCGCGTTCACGGAGAGCGTTTCGCCCGGTTTGATCTCCGTCCCGTCCAGCTCTTCCGCAGCCAGCGCAATGTTCGCCGCGCGATCGGGATTCCCATCTTGGGATATGGCCTTGTACTCGCCCAGCACGGCCACCTGGGATGCATCCCGGTCTCCGGCTATCTCGTCGATGAAGGCGAAGTCTTCCTTGTCGGCGCCCTCGGCGTATCCCGCCGCCGCATGCTGCTCGGCCGTCGTCCACAAAACCGGATTGCCGAACGCCATCACGGCAGCCACCGCCACGCCGCAGCCCAGCGAGAGAAGCACGAGCGGTCGCGAAGGATGCGGGCCGCTTGCGCGAGAGGGCGTCGCATGCGCGGCCGCTTGACGCACGGAAGGCGCCGGACGAACCTGCCCGCCGGGCGTCGCGTTCGAGCGCACGCCAGCCGAAGAGCGCGTCGGCGCGGCCGCCGGATGCGCACGACACATGGGCCTTTCCTGCTTGCCGGAGGATCGGGGCATCGGCCGACGACGGTTCGGGGAGGTCATCATATCGCTTTCAGCACCGCATCGATCTTGATGGTCTCGACAGCTGTGAGGTCGGGGGCGGATTCCTTCAGCTGCGCGGCAAGGCTGCGAGCGCGATCAAGCCGGCCCGCCTTGACGTAGCAGGCGATTTCCTCGATAGCTGCCTTGCGATAGACCGCACGGTCGTCGGCAAGGCTGGCGCATTCCGCATACAGCCGCGCAGCCACCACGAACAGCCCCTTGTCGCGCAACACGGTGGCGCGATCGAAATAGCTTGCCGGATCGAATGCAGCAGGCTCGGGCTCGGGCTCGGGCTCGGGCTCGGAGGCCAGGATAAGCTTCTCCTGCTCGGATCCATCCGGAATATCGAAAACCGGCTCCGATTCGAACTGGGATTCCGTTTCCGAGACAGCCTCGATCGCATCCTGCTCGAACGCCAACCCGCAAGTCTCGATCACCTCAGCAGGCTCAAGCTCAAGCTCGCTCGCGCCGAGATCGGATCCGAACGGCACGGGTTCTTCCGCGCCGAATCGATTGAACGGCTCTTTGGCAACCGGCTCCTCTATCATGGGCGCTCCTGCAGCCGAAGCGACAGCCGCCCGTCGGGCCGCAGCAGCTTCCCTGCGCAACGCAGCCGAGCGAGCCGCGGTTGCGCTCGGCACGCCCCGTCCGCGAGCGATGGCACCAGGGGTTTGAGGAGCTTTGCGCTCGGCCTTCGACGACAGCGCCGTCACGGCGCCGTACGTCACAATCGGAACCACCACGCTCGCGCATGCGAACAAAGGGAGCGCCCACGTCTGCGACATGACGACGACGATCCCGCAGAACAGCACGACGAGGACCGCAAGCGAGGCGAATGCGCCGAGCGTCGCTTGCATCTGCGCCCTCGTCACGCTTCGCCTGAATCCAACAATGGAACCGATGGCGACGACAGCCGCCATCAGACCTATCCCCAGCAAAGACCCCTGCACGGCCGCATCCCCATCTCTTCGTCCTGACGCAGCATGGCCGCCTCAGGACGGCCGCGCACTGCCAAACGTCAGGACCTCGTCCTTACATACGGGAGGCATTATACATCACCCCCCTTGCTCAAAAAGGACGAATACAGCTCGGAGCCGATTTGGATAGCCGAGCAAAGACTATGCGTAGGAACAGGGACGACCGAAAAGCGGTCAACGCGACGCGCCCTCATCGTGCCCTGCGCGCGACAACGAATGCCCCCCAACAGCCGCAAGGTAGCCGGGCAGAAAGCGTCGGTTTCCACTGTCCGTTAGAGCTTCGTAAGCACGTTCGCCGTCGATCGCCCGCTTCGCCGCCCTCGCCCCTGCGAACGCCATGCCAAACCCTTGTCGCCACTTAGATAAAGACGCAAAGCGCATACTTCGACCATATTTCATCTGTCAAAAGGATACTGAAAATGGTATCCTTTTGCCATGACTTATTATGATGACATATTTGAAGCAGCGTCAGACAATTTCGGCCTCATCACCACGGAGCAAGCTCGCAAGATGGGCATCGCCAAAGAGGAGCTGAGCAAGCTGCAGGCACGCGGAAAACTCGTGCGCATCGGACACGGCGTTTACCGAGTCAAACACCATGTGCCGTCCGCCCTCGACGTCTACGCTGACGCAGTGGCCCTCGTCGGCCCCGGAGCGTACGTGTTCGGGAAGTCCGTCTTGGCCATGCACAACCTGGCTTCCGTCAATCCTGACGCAATCGAGGTGGGCACGCCAAAACGCATCCGAAAAAAACTTCCTCCGTATATCGAAACCGTGCGGCGTCCTCCTGGAGATGCAATCACGTTGTACGATGGAATCCCCAGCATGACCGTGGCCAATGCGATTTGTTCATGCAAAGGAGAGATCATGCCAGAGCGCCTCGAGGAAGCATTGCGAGATGCTGCCGATCACGGCCTGATAACGAGCCGAGATCTCAATGAGATCGGGAAAGAGCTGGCATGACAAAATCGACGCGGCCGAACAGCAGAGTCAATCTTGACAAGGCTTTGGAACGCGAATTCGGGAGAGGCGAAGCAGCATTGCGCACCCGGACGCTGCTCGCCGACGTGATCGTCGCCCAAATGCTGCCGGAAGGCGTGGTGAAAGGCGGGGCTTCTCTCAAAATCCGCTATGGCAATCAAACGACCCGGTTCACGCGCGATCTTGATACGGCAAGAAACCAAAGCCTTGACAATTTCGTTCAGGAGCTCGAAGACGCTCTTGCGGAAGGATGGAACGGCTTCACTGGACGAGTCGTTCCCAAGAAACCAGCCGTTCCCGCAGGTGTTCCAGCCCCTTACGTCATGAAGCCGTTCGAAGTGAAGCTCAGCTACAACGGAAAGCCGTGGAGCACCGTCCGGCTCGAAGTTGGGCATAACGAAATCGGCGATGCCGAGGAAGCCGATTACCGCATCGCGCCGGACATCGTTGCAATGTTTCGACGCATCGGCCTTCCCGACCCAGAGCCTGTCGCCCTCATGCCGCTCAGCCATCAAATCGCCCAAAAGCTGCATGGACTCACCGAGCCGAAAAGCAAGCGAGCGCATGATCTCATTGACCTGCAGATCATCATGCTCGAAGAAGAAGTGGATCTCGCCCTTGTCAGACGAACGTGCGAGAGGCTTTTCTCCTACAGGCGGATGCAGGCTTGGCCACCCACTATCCGCAAGAACGACGCCTGGGAAGACTATTACAAGGGGCAGCAGCCGCCCGAATCGGTTCTTCAATCGATCGATGAAGCAATCACATGGGGAAACGCCTTGATTAGCAGCATCGCAAAAGCCCGATAGACGACAGGCAACCTTCCATCCCACCGGGTATCTTCAGCAGCCGTCGAGAAGAAAAACCTTGCGAACCGATCGCAAAAGCACTCGCAGGTTAGCTTCTCATGCGAATAGTGATCTTTTCGGTTTGCAAACTCATATGGTGTAGGGTAATCTATTTGCTTATATTTTAACCTTTTTCAATTGGAAGGTTAGCGAAAGGCTGCGACTATGGATCATGCCACGCACCTTGTATTAAAACGAAATTTGAATACAGGGAACTTCGACGACGAGACTGAAAAACTCGAGTCCGCCAAGCCGTCTCCATCTGGCACCTACATAATCGTCTACAAGAGCAATCTCGAAAAAACTTATACTCCCAATGAAAGCAACCTGCGCTATTTCGAAGCGGTTGAAACATATGATCCTGACAAGTCTGCTTTCATTTCGTCGAAGTCTGGGAAAGCCCTTTTCAACGTCGTTTCATGTGTGAAGTATCAAGGAACAACTGGGATAAAATATCGCATCGCTTTCGAAACGTTTGCCGCACTGTACGATGATTCCGAGCTCGAAGTCCTCCGTAAGCCGAGGAATTCGTTTTCCACCTACCTGCACCAAATGGCACGCATTTTTGACGGCTCAGGCGATTATCTTACGAAGCAGTTCAAATTTCTGCCCGCCAATCTGTTTGAAACAGCTTACGCGCCTTACGCCGACCCGACGGCAATCGCGCCGAAAACCTATCCTATCGAAGAACCCGTCATTTACCCGTTCGGAGCAAATCTTAGCCAAATCGAAGCGACAGAACAAGCGCTCAGCCACCAGATCTCGCTCATCGACGGCCCTCCGGGAACAGGGAAAACCCAAACGATTCTCACCATTATCGCCAATCTTCTTTTACGAGGAAAAACCGTCCTCGTAGCTTCACCCAACAACTCAGCAACGTCGAACGTGGCTGAAAAACTCGAGGAAAAAGGACACCTCGGGTATCTCGTAGCAACCCTTGGGAAAAAGGACAATCAAAAAGCGTTTATCAACGCCCAACCTCCGTACCCCGACCATGTCGAACCTCTCCCAAGTTTTGGAGATCAGGCCGAACTCGATCAGATGCTGCTTGCCTACCGTTCTCTTCTGGAACTCCAGCGAAAGCTGGCCGCGCTACAATGCGAACAGCGAGCATGGGAGGCCCAGCGACGGCATTTCGGTGCGGAATTTCCCACCATGGAAGAACACGCTTCGCTCCCAGCTTCCCATCAAATCATTACCGTGCGGGATCGCATTTCGAAGCTTTCCCGATACGGGTTCTCCGTCGGCCCCCTCAGAGCCTTCAAGTACTCCTTCGTCGATCATGTTGGAGTGCCGGCATGGTATCGACGAATCCCAAACGGGGAGATTGAGCTTTCACTCAACAGCATGGCTTTTGCAGCCAGATCGAAAGAACTTGCGAAGGAGATCGAGCGCATCGAGGAAGAACTCGCCCGTTCAAACATGCAAGATCTCGAAGCGCGCATTTCCAAAGCATCGCTTGCCGCGCTCAACGCCCATCTGATGAAGAAGTACCCGTTTGGAAAACAACGTACCGTGTTCAACCATAATGGTCTGTTCGAGAGCAGAGCGACCTTCGTAAAGGAATACCCTGTCACCACTACGACGACCAATGCGGCACGCAACCAGACCGGAAAAGACAACTACGTATACGATTACGTTATCATCGACGAAAGTTCTCAAGCGAGCATCGTCACCGGAGCCCTTGCACTGGCCTGTGCCTACAACGCCGTAGTAGTCGGCGACGTGCGTCAACTGCCAACCGTGATTTCTGGAAAAAAGAAAGAACGGATCGACTCCGTATTTCAACAGAATACCGGCATCGAAGAACGTTACCACTGCGGAGAACAGAGCCTGCTCTCGTCCCTCCTCGCGCTCTCCGACAACCTGCCTCCCGATGCCATTCCGTGCAAGACCCTCAAAGAACACTACCGGTGCAATCCCTACATTATCGAGTTTTGCAACAAGAAATTCTACGACAACGCAATGATCGTCATGCCGCGTAAAACTCGATCGAGATCCGACAACGACCCGAAGGAAGCTCTCCTTGCACTGACAACCGGCGAGGAGCGGCACGACCGGAGAAACAACTACAACCGACGCCAAGCCACGACATTCTGCCAAGACGCACTTTCTTGGATCAGATCCGATCCCAAAGATATTGGAATCGCCACGCCTTACCGCAGGCAAGTAAACAATATGAAGGAAGATTACACATACGCGTTAGGCGAGACTTTTATCGAAACCGTACACAAGTTCCAAGGCCGCGAGCGGGATGCCATCGGCTTCTTAACCGTAGCCAACAGAGATAACGCTTTTATCAGCAACCCCAATCTGGTAAACGTCGCCGTATCCCGTGCCGCAGAGCAGCTCGTCGTAATAGCTTCGAACCAAATTGCTCAAAGCACCGGGGCCATCGGGGAGCTTTTTGCTTACATTCGATACGTCGGCGTCGAAATCCGCCCGAGCAGCGTCAGCTCAGTATTCGATTTACTCTATCCCAACCATGCCGAAGAGCTTGAACGCGTTCTGGAAAGCGCAGGCCTTGCCGATCGGCGCTGGAAATCCGAAGCACTTGTTGAAGCCCTGCTCAGAGACATCTGCATGCGTCCCGAATTCAACCACGTATTCGGCTATGCCACTTCCTATCCGCTTCGCATGCTTTTCAAAGACAAGAGCATGTTCGCCCAGGGAGAATGGCGGTACATATGCAACAATGCGCATGTCGATTTTGCCGTCTTTCGATCCATGAGCCATGAGTTTCTTTTCGGAATAGAAGTCAACGGCTCAAAGCACTACAACATCTTTGAACGAAAACGACACGATGCACTCAAGCGGTCGATATTCAAAAAGGCGGGATTGCCCCTGCTTACATTGCCTACGAACGGAGATGGCGAGCGCCACGAACTCGAAAAGGCATTGCGATCTTGCATGAGGGATCCAGGCTCACTTGACACGCAGCATTATGTGGTCATAGATGACGAAGACCATCCCTGGTTCGAGTCGATCAACGACGAAGACTTCACGATGTAGGCACACAACAAGCTGAGAATCGCACGGTTCTTGCGATGCGGGATGGAGGCGGCTTCGGGGATACTGGCATGCGCAAACCAAGGGAAAGGACTGGCATGCTGGTAGAATTCAAGGGGATGTTCCCCGATGTGGAGCAGGCGACGTTCATCGCGCCGAATGCGGCGATCTGCGGCGACGTGGTGATGGACGAGGGCAGCTCGGTCTGGTTCGGCGCCTCCGTCCGCGGCGAGGTGGCGCCCATCCGCATCGGCAAGAACAGCAACGTGCAGGACAACGCCATGCTGCACAGCGACTACGACTGCCCTGTCACCCTGGGCGATCGCGTGTCAGTGGGCCACAACGCCATCGTGCACGGCGCCACCATCGAGGACGACGTGACCGTGGGCATGCACGCCACGGTGATGAACGGCGCCGTGATCGGCCGCGGATCGATGATCGCGGCCGGCGCGCTGGTGAAGGAGCGCGAAGTGATACCGCCGTGCTCGCTCGTGGTGGGCGTGCCCGGCAAGGTCATCCGCACGCTTGACGCCGAGGCGGTTGCGCGCAACATCGAGCACTCCCAGGAAGTCTACATCGCCGACGCGCAGGAATACGCCCGCGCCCGCGTGGTGGAGTAGGAACCCGCAGCCGCCGAGCGCACGAAGTGGCAGCAAGCGCAGGGATCTGCCGAACTTGACAGGTTTCGACGGAAATCTGCCATCGATCGATTCCCACGAGCAGCGGAATGCTCCGGACGCACTGTCAACCTGGGAAAACGCCAGACCTTCGTTCGCCTTCGCAAAGAAGAACGCCTTTGCACCATGGCCCCCGTTTTCGGCCCAGTCGAAAACGGGGTGAAGACCTCGGCGCAAAGGCGTATCCCCGTCAACGGATGTTCCACGTGGAACATCCGTTCTGGCCGACTCCTTGGCACGCAATGTTCCTAAACCGGCCGCTCGTGGCAGGAAACGACGATAATCCGCTTTCGCGCGAGGAGCCGTCCAGGAGCCGGATCTCCACCGCCTCGCCGACCAGGGGAAACGGGAGAGGCCGAAGCCGGGAGCGGCGCGACCGTCCGCGTCGGCAGCTCCCGACGACAGATTATCGTCGATTCCTGCCACGAACGGGGGGCATCCCGACGCTGCGTGGTCAGTGGGCCCCGCCGACCCACCTATGCGCCCGCAGGGCGCATACCGCGCGCCCAGGTTGGCGTAGTGAGTCAGCGAGGGTCGCTGTGGTGCCTCGAATTCGTGGGATCGCGGAGGCGAAGCGTACCTGCGGTACGCGAGCTTCCGGGATCGCGCGAAGGCGGGGTACCACAGCGGGCCGCAGCGTCGAGTTGTTCCGGCGGCTGGCAAGCCGCCGGAACCGATTACGCCATCAGCTTCGTGACGGCGTTCGCGTAGGCAACCGGGTCCTCGATGGGCAGGCCTTCCACCAGCAGCGCCTGGTTGTACAGCAGCTCGGCGTACAGCTTCACCTTGTCGGCGTCGCCGGCTTCCTGCGCGGCGCGCAGCACGTCGAACACCGCATGCTTCGCGTTCACTTCCAGCACGCGCTCGGACTTGATGGCATCGCCGCCGTCGGGCATCTGCGCCATGATGCGCTCCATCTCAAGCGACACCGGACCGGCCGCGGTGATGCAGGCGGGCGCATCGGTCAAACGCGACGACACCGCCACCTTCGTCACCGAGTCGCCCAGCGCGTCCTTCATGGCGGCGAACAGGGCCTCGTTGTCCTTCGTCGTCTCCTCGGCCTCCTTCTTCTCCTCTTCGGAGGCCAGGTCGAGGTCGCCCGACGCCACGTTCTTCAGCTCGAACGGTTCAGACGCATCCTCGCCGTCGGCCACGGGCGCACCGTAGGTCATCATCGCCTGGAAGCAGAACTCGTCCACGTCCTTCGTGCACAGCAGCACGTCGTAGCCCTTCCCCAGCACCGTCTTCACGATGGGCATCTTGCCCAAACGCTCGATGCTCTCGCCGGCGGCGTAGTAGATGGCCTTCTGGTCGGCCGGCGCGGCCTGCAG
The DNA here is from genome assembly GCA_958454405.1 of uncultured Eggerthellaceae bacterium. Classification (GTDB taxonomy): domain Bacteria; phylum Actinomycetota; class Coriobacteriia; order Coriobacteriales; family Eggerthellaceae; genus Enteroscipio. The sequence continues at coordinate 33,062 of CAUEBO010000013.1, forward strand.
GTACTCGTCCAGCGTGACCAGCTTCTCCTGCTTGGCAGAGTAGAACAGCAGCAGGTCGGCCAGCTGGTCTTTCAGCATGCCGTAGCTGTTGTAGATGCCGAACTCCAGGCCGCGGCCGAAGTTCTCGAAGAACTTCTCGTACTCTTCGCGGTCGTTGTCGCGCATCTTCTGCAGCTCGGACGTAATCTTCTTCTCGATCTTCTTCGCGATGGCGCGCAGCTGGCTGTTGTGCTGCAGCGTCTCGCGGCTGATGTTCAGCTGCAGGTCCTGGCTGTCCACCACGCCGCGCACGAAGTTGAAATGGTCGGGCAGCAGCTCCTCGCACTTCTCCATGATGAGCACGTTGGAACTGTACAGCGCCAGGCCCTTCTTGAAGTCCTTGCTGTACAGGTCGTACGGCGCGCGGCCGGGGATGAACAGCAGCGCGTCGTAGCTGAGCGCGCCCTCGGCGTGGATGCTGAACGTACGCGCCGGGTCGGAGAAGTCGTGGAAGTCGGTCTTGTAGAACTCGTGGTACTCCTCGTCGGTGACCTCGGACTTGCTGCGCTTCCAGATGGGGATCATCGAGTTGATGGTCTCGATTTCCGTGTAATCCTCGTACTCGGGCTTGTAGTCGTCGCCGGCGTCCTCGGGCTTGGGCAGCTCGCGTGTCTTCGAGACCTCCATCTGCACAGGATAGCGAACGTAGTTGCTGTAGCGCTTGATGAGGCCCTTCAACCCGTATTCGGACAGGAACGTGTCATAATTGTCGTCCTCGGTGTTGTCCTTGAGCGTGAGGATGACGTCGGTGCCGTGGCCCTCGCGGGTGGCCTCCTCGATGGTGTAGCCCTCAACGCCGTCGCTTTCCCAGGCCCAGGCCTCGTCGCTTCCGTACGCCCTCGACACGACGCGCACCTTGGACGCCACCATGAACGCGGAGTAGAAGCCCACGCCGAACTGGCCGATGATGTCCACGTCGTCGCCCTGGGCGTCGGCGTTGTCAGCCTTGAACTCCATGCTGTCGGAGTGCGCGATGGTGCCCAGGTTCTTGTCCAGCTCGTCCTTCGTCATGCCGATGCCGCTGTCCGACACGGTGACGGTGCGCGCATCCTTGTCGAACGCCACGCGGATGCCCAGCTCGTCCTTGCCCAGCTGGATGTCCTTGTCGGTGAGGCTGCGGAAGTACAGCTTGTCCACCGCGTCCGACGCGTTCGAGATGAGCTCGCGCAGGAAGATCTCGCGGTTCGTGTAGATGGAGTTGATCATGAGGTCGAGCAGCTTCTTGCTCTCGGTTTTGAACTTGCGCATGGTAGACGTTGCTCCTTTTCGTGCTTGCCAGCCTGCCCGTTCCAATGGAGGCACGCCATCGGAACCTCCCGTTAGCAGTCTCGGACTTCGAGTGCTAAAACGTGATTGTAATACGGCGATAAAAGATGTCAAGCGGAGCCCACGGGGAATCCAAAGAAGCCGCGAAGGGAGCGGGATTCGAACCGTCGAACGCATTTTGCCGCAAGCCGTAAAGGACAGGGGAAAGCGGGCCCGAAAGGCCCGCTTTTGCAACGCTGCCGCTATGCGGCTATCGGCGCCTACGGTGAAGGGCGGCCGCCCCAGCTGCAGATCCAGCGCCAATCACCAGAGCCGCAGCTCCCGCCGCGAGCGAGAAGACGCCGTCGCCCGTGACGGAGAGCTTGCCGGACTGCGACGATGCCGCGTCCACGTTGGAACCTGCGCCCGGCCCCTGCATCCACTTGGCATAGAGCGTGATCGAGCTCTCCAGCGCCGTGTTGAAGTCGAATGCCTGCGACAAGGATTCGTCGGCGTACCAGCCGGCGAACGAGAAGCCCGCGCGCGTCGGATCGGCGGGCTTCGAGGCTTTCCCGCCGAACGGCACCGTCTGCGCCTCGACGGCCGAGCCGCCGCTGGAGTCGAACGTCACCGTGACGGTGTCGGACGTGAGAAGCGCATACGTTGAGAACGCGCTTGCATAGAAGCGGACGACTCCCTGCTCGCGGTCGACGCTCTCGGGATAGATGATCTCGGTTGCACCGTCGTGAACATGCGCGATGCGCACGCTCTTGCCCCGGATGAGCACCGGATCGACGTGGACTTCGAAGAGCATCGGCTCGTCGAGCGCGGTGAGCTCGACTTCCTCTTGGCTGACGCTGCCGGTGCCGTCGTCAACCTTCACGATCATCTTGACAGACAGGTCGAAATAGAGCGTCGGGACTTCGTCACCCTCGGCCGCGGCTTCGATCAAGGCTTTCTCGCCGCCAACCAGCTCGCTTTCGGCTTTCTCTTCGTAGCCGAGCGACACGGTGACCGAAACGTTGCCGGGAGCCGCGTCCTTTATCAGGTCAGCCACTTTCGCATAATCCCCGTCGCTCACGCCCGCCGGCTTTTCACCTGCCTCGATGGCCTTGAGGACCGTCTTAGCGCTCTCGATGGCAGCTTTCTTCGCGTCGTCGCCCGCATCCACGTACGACTCTCCCGAAGGCGGCTGGGGAACCTCGACGTCCACATCGGCGTCGGAGTACGTGCGTTCGACGACGGCGCCGGGGCTCTCGGCGGCATCCTGCGGATTCTGCTTGTAGAGGGACGCGTCGAAGTAGGCCGAGACGTCGGAGTTGAACGTGCCGCCGGTGATGACCCGTGCAGCATCGCCGGCCAGAGCCGTCAACGACACCGCAGACTTGCCGGCGCCGCCGGTGACCGAGAGCGCTTTGCCCTCCGCCTGGGCGATGGACAGCGTTTTGACGAGCGTCTTCTGGCCAGCGGCCGCGTATTCCTGCAGGGCGGCGTTGTGCACGCTGCTCAACGTGCCGCCGGAAACAGACACCTCCGCAGAACCCTCTGCCCCGTACCCGCCTCCGCGCGAAACGATGGACAGCGCAGCGCCGTCGAGGTTCGAAGCGCTTCCCGCGTCGACGTTCGGCGCAACCTCGGCAGCCGTGGCTTTGATGCTGCCGCCCGAAACGCTCAATGTGCCGGCACCGCTCAACTGCACGCCGTTCGCACCCGTCAGCGACCCGCCGGAAATGGCCAGATCGCCGTCCTGCGGATGGTATACGGCACAGCCATCCTCGCTCGTCGAGCGCACGATGCCGCCCTTGATCTCTATGTTCGTGTTGTCACAGGTTCCGTTGCCCGCAATGCCGAAGCTGCCGCCCTCGATCGTCCCGCTTTCGAGCACGAGAGAAGAACGGGAGGCCGCGTTGCTGCCAATCACGGCGATTCCCGTATCGGCTCCGGTTATGCGCGTGGATTCCCCCGCAACAGTCACGCTCGGATTGAGAGCGTCGTTCGGCCCCATCCCGACCCTCAGACCGTATCCAGGAACATCCGGGCTCGCCGGGGCAACCTCGATCACGACGTTTTCCAGCGCCAGATCGACGCCCTGCCTTACCTGGATCGCCGTGCCGAAAGGGTAGTCCTTGTCATCGGCCGAATTCAAGATCGTGCCGTTTTTTATCGTCACCCGTATCAAGCCCTGGTACTTGTTCACGAACAACGTGGCGTATTTCGTGCTGTCGATGCAGTGTCCGTTCAGATCGAACGTGAGGGATTTGCCTATTTGGTATTGCGCGTTTGCCGCAGGCACATCCTTCAGGAGAACTACGGTATCGCCGTCCTTCGCCCTGCTGAAGGCGCTGCTCAAAGAGCTGTACGTTACCGCAGTCCCATCCGGCTTCGTGACGGTTGCGACCTGCTCGCTTTCGGCGGCGGACAGGGCATTGCTTTCCTGGGAGCTGCTTGCTGCCCGCTCGAAGACATCGCATGAGAGCATGCCGCTCTGCATGTCGATCCCAAGAACCTGCGCGTTTTCCGCAGGCGCCGTCGCTTCGCCCTGGGAAACTCCCGCGCCATCTTCAAGAGGCGGCGCCGCGCCTTCGGGCGTCTTCGTCGCGCCAGCCTTCTCGGCTTGCGGCGCGAGGTCCGCCGGATCGCCCTCGCCCCACGCCATGACGGGAAAGCTGAGGGCTGCGGCCAAGGCGAGCGTCAATGCGATAGAAAGCGATCGATTCGCGCACGTCTTCCACTTCATGGGGGCGCCCTTCTCCTATGCCGTTACGTCGTCGCTTAAGCTCTTTGCGGCATAACGCCGGCCGAGAAGGGTCTTGTCCAAAAAGGATCCAAGACCCGATCGACATATGATCACTGAAGGCAACCGTGGCATTATGCGGTACGGCTTTTAGGATAGTTTTTAACACCCCCCCCCGTCAATAAAAAGTTGAATGGGTTCGGCCCTCGCCGCCTCAAACGACCTTCTTTCTGCAGCCATCCACTCCCCCATGAGAAAGCGGCCGCCCTGACGGACGGCCGCTTTTCGGAAAACTCGAATGCGGGGGGTTACGCCGCGGTCGAAGCGGCGACGCGCGCGACGTCGGGCGCGTCGGGCACAGCCTGCAGACACGTGTCCATCGCGTAGCGCAGCACGTCAGAGCGGTTGACCGTGCCCACGATGGCACCCTCGCGCACCACCGGCACCTTCTTCAAGCGACGTGTCGCCAGCAAGGCGCACGCCTCCTCCAACGTGGCTCCGGCGTCGAGCGAAACCAGTTTCTCCGTCGCGATCACGCTGGCGGGCAGCGCGATGAGCTCTTGCAGGCGCTCGTCGAACGACTGGCTGTTCGCCGCTTCCATGAGCGAGTACGACCCCGTGATCACCGGGTGCTTGTCGGCCAAATAGCGCATGACGTCGCCGTCCGACACGAAGCCCGCCGGGCGGCCCGCTTCGTCCACCAGCGGCACGCCGCCCACCTTCAGGTCGACGAACGTGCGCATGACCTCTCTCACCGAAGCGCTCGCGGGCAGCGTGTACGGATCGGGCTCCATGATGGACGCCAGCACCGACTGCGGCGCAGCGGAGCGCTCGGCGACCTGGGCGGCAACACGCCTGCGAGCGGCCCGGGCGTAGGCGAACGACAGGGCGAACCCGAGCGTTGCGATCGCAGCCGCGACCACCATCGCAACGGCGAACCCATCGGCGGCGGCCTGGGCGACGCTCGCCCCCTGGGCGAGGGAGCCTGCCTGCCCCGAAGACATGATGCCGATGTAAAGCGAAGGCCCGATGCATGCCGCAATCTGCACGAACGTGGTCATGAGCGCCACGCCGAACGGGTTCTGCTCCGGCGGGAGCGTGCGCAGGCCCGCCGTCTGCGACGGCGAGAAGATGAAGCCCACGGCCACGTACATGACGAGCGTCGCCGCGAACACGACGGGAACCGAAAGCGTGGGCGCCGCTGCCGCCAGCACGACGAATCCAACCGCGATGCCTCCGAAGCCCAGCGGCAGCAGCGGCCATTCGCCGCGCTTGTCCATGATGCGGCCGCCCAGCAGCGAGGATCCGGCGTTCGCCAGCACGGGCACGAGGATGACCAGGCCCGCCACCAGCGCGGTCATGCCAGCCGCTCCCTCGAAGTACAGCGGCAGCAGCACGCTCATGGAGAACATGCTCATCATGGCGACGGTAGCCAGCAGCAGCGCCGGCCAGAACGCGCGGTTCTTGAACGGCGCGAGGTCGATGAGCGGATGGGCGCAACGCAGCTGGCGCACCACGAACACGATCGCTGCGGCCACCGCCAGCACGAGCGCGACCACAGCCGTCAGCCCATCGATGGTCAGCTGGGCAAGGCCGAACGACAACGCCGTCAGCACGAAGGCGGACAGCGCCACCGAGGGAACGTCCAGATGGGCCTTGCTCGTCTCAAGGTTTTTCACGAAGAAGAAGCCGAGCGCGGCCAAAACCGCCATGGCCACAATGGGAACGACGAAGATGCTGTGCCAGCCGAAGCCCGTGACCAGCGCGCCGCACACCACCGGCGCGAACGCCGGGCCGAACGTGATCATGCAGCCGCCGATGGACATGAACGTGCCCAGCTTGTTCTTCGGCGTGACCACGAGGATGGTGTTCATCATGAGCGGGATGAAGATGCCCGTGCCCACCGCCTGCACCAAGCGCGCGGCGAACAGCATCTCGAAGCTTCCGGACACAAGGCCCAGAACGGAGCCCGCGATGCTCAGCCCCGCAGCGCTGAAGAACAGGGTGCGCAGCTTGAAGCGCCGATAGAGGAACGCCATGCACGTGACCACGACGGTGGCCACGATCATGTACCCGGTGACCAGCCACTGCGCCGTCACCGAGTCCACGCCGTACTCGCCCATGATGGACATGAGCGCCATGTTGACGAGGTTCTCGTTGAACCCCGCGAGAAATGCGCTGCCGAACAGGACGGCCAGCAGCAGCACGAGAGATTTCCCTTGCATCGAGGAATGGTCCTTTCATCTTCTTTTGTCGTGAGAGCCCCATTGAACCTACCAGCGCGATATGCGCCTTTCGGGGTAACGAGACGCGCCGCCTGCGCGCGAGGCGCCTGCGGCCATCTTCGATGGTAGCGAAAAACGAGCGCGTTCGTAAGTGTTTTTAAGATGGAGCCGAAACCGTGCGCGATTCAGGTTGCGGGGTTGCCATGCTCTCCTGGCATTCGAGCGCAAGCTCCTGGCACTGTCTCAAGCGATATGGACGAATGCCGAGCGAAGGCCGATTCGTGAGCAGAAATCGAGGTAGGGAATCGGTTTTTGCGCTCCGGACTCCACGAAACACGCTTGCGTGCGCGGTTTCCGCGTACCGCACGCAGATTCAGCAAACGCGACCTGGGAAAACGATGCAGGCCTGATTTCGTCCGCGTACCCTACCTCGATTTCTGCTCCGAAAACCGGGGCCGGCAGACACACAGGGATGGTGAATGCTCGGGGTCGGCAGTCGCACGGCAATGAAGCGATGGGCGGTCTTCGCACGCGACGCTCCGATACAGGGCGCGAACACCGACGTTCCGGCTTCCCCAAAAGGCCCGAACGCAGCTGCAACCGGCTACATCCCCCGTAACAGCACGGGCAGGGCAACCTGCAGCCCGTCCGCTATGCGCGCCACCGTCGAGAAAATCTCGGGATCGCCCCGCCCCTCCTCAACGAATGTCAGCTCCTCCACGCTCATGCCGACGGATCGCGCCAGATCCTCGCGCGTCAAACCCAGCGCCTCCCGTTCTGCCACGATGTTCGCTCCCAGAATCTGGGACGCTTCCGATGAAGCATCGCGTCGTCGATCGGCATCAGGCTTGGAGGTCTCCTCCGGAGCGCCGCGATCGCATCCGGCGAACGCATCGTCATTGCCCCGTATCGAGAATTTCCGAGCCATGAGCTCGCCTTCGCCTCCCGCCGTCGGTTCCTGCATGCGCCTTGCCAGGCATCTGCCATTGTAGCATCCGCAGCAATTCGTGACCGACGGCATCAAACTTTATGCACTCGCAAGGACGAAACGGCGCGGCCCCGCATCTCTTGCTCGACCCCCCCCCGAGCGCTAAATCCGTTCCTTGAAGAGGGATCCGGACAGCCTACAAACGAACGCCCAGGGCCGCGAAGGCCGCATCGTCGAGCACGCCGCCTTCCACCTGGCACACCGCACCCGCGATGCGGTTCGCCAGCGCAAGGGCCTCCTCCCACGGCCGCCCCGCGCTGCGCGCCGCCACGAGCGAGCCCAGGTGCGCATCGCCCGCGCCCACGGTGTCGACGACCTTCGCCGGCTGGGTGGGCACGACGACGTGCCGGCCGCCTTCGAACAGGTAGGCCCCCTGCGCGCCTGCCGTGATGACGACCGCATTGCCGCACGCCTGCGCAAGGACGGGACCCGCCTCCTCCACGGATGCGCAGCCGGTAAAGACGATCGCCTCCTGGTCGTTGAGGTGCCACACCGGATGCAGTCCGTTGATGCGAGCCGTCTTGGCCTTGCCGATGCTCTCGATGCGCGGGCCGGGAGCGTAGTAGAACGCGATCTCGGGATGCGCTTCGAAAAAGCCGATGATGGCGTCGCCTCCCTCGCCTTCTATCTCGTAGCCGCTCGCGAACCCGCACGAGTAGCGCGCAGGGTCCAAGCGCTCGAACCATGCAGCATCGAAATGCCGGTCGACGCCCGGCAGCGTCACCATCGTGCGCTGGCCTCCGGGCTCCACGAAGCAGACGCATCCGCCGTTGTCATGCGCGATGCCGTCGGGTCCCGCAGCCACGTGGAAGGCCTCGATCCCACGCTCCTTCAGCCCGCGCTCCACGAACCCGGCGAACACACCTTCGCCCACCGGCGCGAAAAGCCGGCACGGCACGCCGAGCTGCCGCACGGCGTTCGCGGAATTGAACGCGCAGCCGCCGAGCATCGCGCGCTCATCCTCCACCACGATGCCCTCGCCCGAAAGCGGCAGGCGCGGCACGCGGCACAGCAGGTCGACCATGATCGACCCGACAGCAAGCACTTCGTTTCGTTCCACCGCCATAGCACGCCTTCCTCGCCAAGCCCTTGGTGCCATGGTACCGCAAACAAACCCCATGATAGGGACTTGTTGCCCATGCGGAGGTGGCTCGTACCGCCCTCCCACAACGGCTCCCCGCCAATGCCTTTTGCCCAAGCGCCGTTCTACGTGCCCATCGTCATTGATGGAATCAACCGCAAAAGCCCTGCCCGGTCCCTCCCCGGCAGGGCTTTCCCCTGGTGGTGCGCGCCGCTGCGATCGCGACGGCCGCGGACGCTCGGCCTACCCTACCCCATTCCCAGCCACACGCTCAGCTTCGGCGCGTAGCCCATCACGAAGATGATCAGGATGAGCACCGGTATGCCGAACTTCAGCCACAGGCGCGTCCATGCGGGGAACTTCAAGCCCTTGCCCGTGTCGGCCTCGGCAAGGAAGTTCTCCCAGCCCCAGCCTTTGCGCGTCACGCAGAACAGCACGAAGAACAGGCTGCCCAGCGGCAGCAGGTTGTTCGACACGATGAAGTCCTCGACGGACTGGATGTCGCCGATGGCGGGAATCTGCACGCCCGCCAGCACGTTGAACCCGAGGGCGCACGGCAGGCTGAGCACGCACACGATGATGGCCGTGCGCGCGACCGCCGTCCTGCGCGTCCACCCCCATTTGTCCATGGACCAGCTGATGAGGTTTTCGAACACCGCGATGATGGTGGACAGCGCCGCGAAACTCATGAACACGAAGAACAGCGCGCCCCACAGCTGGCCCATCGGCATCTGGTTGAACACGCTGGGCAGCGTGACGAACACGAGTCCCGGGCCGCTGCCCGGCTCCACCGCGAACGCGAAGCACGCCGGGAAGATGATGAGACCGGCCATGAGCGCCACGGCCGTGTCCAGGCCGCAGATGCGCAGCGCCTCGCCGGTGAGCGAGCGCTCCTTGCCGATGTAGCTGCCGAATATCTCCATGGCCGCTATGCCCAGCGACAGCGTGAAGAAAGCCTGGCCCATGGCCGCGTACACGGCATCGCCGAACGTGGCCCACTGCTCGGCCGCGGTCGCACCCGCGAACAGCTTGCCGAAGTCGGGAATGAGGTAGAACTCCAAACCGGCAAGGCCTCCCGGCAGCGTGACCGCGCGCACGACGAGCAGCACCATGATGCCCAACAGGCACACCATCATCACTTTCGTTATGCGCTCGACGCCCTTCTGCAGCCCCAGGCTGCACACCAGAAAGCCCAGCACGATGACCACGAGCATCCAACCGATGAGCTCGGTGGGGTTCGCCAGCATGTCGTTGAACACGGCGCCGACGCCCGCGCTGTCCAGGCCGTTGAACGCGCCCGTGCCCATCTTCACCACGAACGACAGCATCCAGCCGCCCACCGTGGTGTAGAACATCATGAGCACCATGCACCCGATGTAGCCCCACCACGAGAACCAGTGCCATTTCCGCGACGGCTGCAGCGTGTCGAACGCCAGCGCGGCGCTCTTCTGGCTGGCGCGGCCCACGGCGAACTCCATCACCATCACCGGCAGGCCTAAAATGACCAGGAACACCAGGTACATCAGCACGAACGCCGCGCCGCCGTACTCACCCGTGATGTAGGGGAAGCGCCAGACGTTGCCCAGCCCGATGGCGCAGCCCGCCGATATCAGGATGAAGCCCAGACGCGACCCGAACCGCTCCCGGCCAGCCACGTCCGATCCCGCTTCGAGCGCGCCTTCCTCCGTGCCGTTGCCCATTGCCCTGCCTTTCCGATTCCCAATCCGCCCCTTGTTGGCGGATGCCGTTTTGGCCGCGCGAACCTGCAGCCTCGGTCGTCCGTGCGGCTCAACCGCTGCGCGCTTCACAGAGGGTGCCGAGGCAGCCTATAGCACATCCCCCCCTGCTGTTTCTTGTACAATATTGCTCGTTGGCAAAACGTAACGATTGTATACCAAGTCGCGGCGTTTTTTTGGTTTTCGCCTGCCGCATTCCGCAACAAATAGCCGCACGCCCATTACTTGCGGTTGAACTTGTCAACGCACGCATTGCAAAACCGCACGCCTGCGCATCTCGCGTGCTACCCTGGAAGAGCGCAATCGAAACCGCACGTCGCATCGCATCCGGCAGGAAGACCAACATGAACGAAAACGCCGCGTACACGCAAGCATATCTGGGCATCATGGACGAGCTTGACGGAGACCCCGAGGGCCGCCGTGCAGCGCGCGCCTTCCTCGAACAATCAACCGCCGTCGTCCACGGCGAGGTGGTGGCGTCTTCATTCGTGCCGCGCCTGTTCGGCCGCAGCATCCGCGATGCCCTCGAGCGCATCTCCACGACGATGTACGGCATTCTCTGCAAAGTGATGGCGGCATATCTGGACGATCCCGCCTATCGGGCGCTCTTCAGCTTCGACCCACGCCTTGAAGAGCTCATCTTGCTGCCGCGCGGCTACGATTCCCTGCTGCCGTTCGCCCGCGTGGACGTGTTTCTGAACGAAGACGACGGCACGGCCACCTTCTGCGAGTTCAACGCCGACGGATCGTCGGGCATGAACGAGGACCGCGAGATCGCGCAGTCCGTGGAGCCGTCCGAAACGTACCGCCGCTTCGCCGAGCGGCACCGCATGCGATCGAGCGAGTTGTTCGACTCGTGGGCGGAAGCCTTTCTGGCCATCTACGGCACCTACCAGCATCACGTCGAGCATCCGCGCATCGCCATCTGCGACTATCTGGAGAATGCGACGCTGAGCGAGTTCGAGGTATTCGCCCGTACGTTCGCAGTCCGCGGCGTGGACTGCACCATTTGCGACGTGCGCAACCTCGCCTTCGACGGCACGGTCCTGCGCGACGGCGACGGCAAGCGCATCGACGCCGTATGGCGGCGCTGCGTGACGAACGACGTGCTGGAGCACTGGGACGAGTCGCAGGAACTCATCCGGGCCGTGCGAGCCGAACGCGTGGCCCTCATCGGCAGCTTCGCAGGCCACATCGTGCACGACAAGCAGCTGTTCGCCGTGCTCCACCGGTCGGAGACGCTCGCGCTCCTCACGCCCGAGGAGCAGGCTTTCGTCAAAGCCTCCATCCCCCGCACCGTGTTCCTGGACGAGGAGCATATCGACCTCGCATCGGTGAAGGCAAACAAGGACGCCTGGGTCATCAAGCCCACCGACCACTACGGGGCCGACGAGGTGTACGTGGGAGCCGCCGTGGAGCAAGGCCGCTGGAACGAGCTTGTGGATCGCTTCGCCGACGAGGCGTCGGGCATCCCCTTCCTCGCGCAGACCTACCAAGTGCCCTACCGCACGCTCACGGTGCCCCTGTACGGAAAGCCGGCCGACGAAGACGGCCCGGCTCAGGAGTACAACAACCTGTCGGGCCTGTACCTGTACGACGGGCAGTTCGCCGGCGTTTTCTCGCGCCTGGGACCCTCGCCGCTCATATCAGGCAAGGCCGGCGGCATCACCGCGCCCACCATCTGGGTCGACTGCTAGGACGACGCCCCAATCACGCGAATTCTTGCCGGCACGCACCTACCGGTTCATCTCGAAGAGTTTGGCGAGCTCTTCTTTGGAATGGACGCCGCATTTCTGGTAGGCGTGGTTGACGTGCGTTTTGACGGTATTGCGCGACAACGTGATCTCATCGGCGATCTGCGCAATGCTCAGTCCTCTCATCAGCAGGACCGTCACTTCCTTCTCGCGCTGCGTCAACGAAAACGCAAGTGCGACCCGCTCACCCTGCATGCGCAACGCGTCCGGCACATGCTCACGCTCGTCGAACTCCCCTCCGCTATCGGCAATATCGAAGTAATCGAACCGACGGGACAGCAGCACCAGCCCGAACGCGAACACGAGGTACGCAATGGCAACGGTCGCATAGACGAACCACGATGCCGGCAAGCCGTGAACCAGCGTGCGCAGCGCGATGCCCACGACCCAGCCCATATCGAGCATGCACGTGGCCAGAGCGAACACCGTCGAAGGCGCAGCTCGCGTGCAGCTGGCCACCATTCCACAGATCTGATACAGGTAGGCTCGAAAAATGAAGCTCCCTACGATGATGAGCGCTCCCGACACGACCATATGGCTTGAGAAAAACGGCAGAACAAGCAACCCGCCCGAAAGCAGCAGAATGAGGATCTTAGGCAAGAGCGAAGTCTTCGTCCTCCTCTTGAAAACGGCATCGAGAACCACCGCGCAGACGACGAGCAGCAAGGCGATGGTGTTGATGGCGGTCCAATCGCCGCTGAAACTGTTCTTGAAATACCCCATGGGGATAGCGAATCCGAATGCGCACAGCAACAAGCGGAGAGGCAGCACCGTTTTGAACGTGGGAAACGATGTCCGCGCCCTCGTGGCCTTGATGTCGGCTTGCGAAGCGGCGTTCACCACCCCCGTGCACGTCGCAGACGCAATCGGCAAGCATGCGATCAGCGCTATCTGCAGCACCTGCGGAAGAAAAGCCGTCAGCAGGTAGAGGGCGAACCCGGCAATCACGCCACAGTAGCTCACAAGCTCTTGATCTCGCACGATGGTGAAACGGGCATACGATTCGCTCCATAGCAGCAGCAGAACCGCCGAGCTGAAGCCCGCCACCACCGACGACGCCCACTGCGAAACGTGCAGGACGTCGGGAAACAACCAGGATGTATGGAACATGAGCGTGCCCAGCGCCACGAGGCCCGGCATCGCAATGGTGAAAAGAGGATGCTTCGAGAAGGGCGCGAGCCGCTTCGACAGCAGCACGGCGAGCACGAGCGCACACAAATGGGAGACGACGTTCGTCAGCCACATGATAGGGTCGACCGTGCTGGCGATGAACGTGTAGTTCCAAGCCCAATAGATTCCAAGGCCCAGGCCGCAGAGCAAGATCATCGACGGCTTCGACGAAGCACCCAGGATCGGTTTCATACTGTCCCTCCCACAGTATCCATGAATCCACCTGCATTCTAGCGCAAGCTCAGCACGGCGGCGCTCCAATCGCCAGCTCAATCGCTGCGCGGCAGCAGCCATACCGAGGCGCGCCGGGAAGCATCTTCTCGGCGCGCCTTCGAAGGGAGGGGGAGCGCGCTTATTCGATGCCAGTCAGCTGGCGGCCGAGCAGATAGCCGAAGGTGACCGCACGACCATGGCTGTTGCCGGGAATAACCAGCGGGTAGTCGACCGCGTACAAGCCGCCGGAGACGTTGCCCACGGCATAAAGGCCTTCAATGGGGTTGTCTTCTTCGTTCAGCACCTGCGACTTCGTGTTGATGATCAAACCTCCGGGCGCCGTCATGCGGCACGGCCCGAACTTGGCAGCGTAGTAAGGAGGATTCGAAATCTCGTAGAGCAGCTCGGAGCGCTTCCCGAAATCGGCATCCTTGCCGGCCGCGCACAGCTCGTTGTACCGGTTGAATTCCGCAATGAACGTCGCTTCGTCGAACTGAGGCTCGTCTGCGGCGATGGCCGCGGCCAGCTCCTCGACGGTGTTCCCCTGTTTCACCATGCCGTTCTCCAAACCGGCATCCAAGAACCCTTGATCGGCGTCAGGAGTCCAAGGGGTGCCGTACTCCCAGCCCGACGGGACCCAGAACATGCCGCCGCCGATGGGTATGGTCTCGGGAATCTGGTCGAGCCAGGCGCTGTCGAACACGCTCCAAGCATGGTCGCTGCCACCAGCGGTGGCAAGCGCCGCAAGCGACTTGCCCTGGCTCCACGTGTCCTCGTTCATGAAGCGCTCGCCGCGCGTGTTCGTCATGAGGAAATAGTGGCTGATGCGCACATAGCCCTGCGGGTGGATCATGGGAGAAAGCGGGGCCTGCTCCATCTTCGCGCCAATCCACATGCCCATCTTCTGGCCGTCGCCCGTATTCGCCCCTTCGGGAACGTACTGCGTCACGTTGCAGCGCAGCATCAACGGCGAATACGCTTCGCACATCTCGTCGTCGCCGGATATGTCCCCGGTGGCCAGGATGACTCCTTTCGCACCAAGGTACTTCTTGTACCCGTCACCGTCCTTCGCCACCACGCCGACCACTTTGTCGCCGTCGAGCACCAACTGCTCGGCGGCACTGCCGAACGAGAACTCCGCACCCGCGGCCGTCGCATCGCCGTAGAGGCTGTAGATGGCCATTTCGCTCGTGGTGATCTGCTGCGAAGCGTCGTTCGCAATCCCGCCGCCGAAGGCGGTGCCCTGCGTTGCGCCGTCGGGAATGAACATCATCGTTCCCTCGTACTCTTTGTACGTGGGACCCTTGTACACGACTCCCAGCAAACGCACGGTGCCGCCGTGGTTCTCGACCTTGTCGGCAAGCCAGTCCAATGCCTCGCCAGAGCGGTTCAGAAACGTCCACACCAACCGTTCGTTGCACCGGCTGTTGCATTGGGCTATCCAGTCGCGCGCTATTTCGGCAGGATCGTGCTCGATGCCGGCAGCCTTCCATCGGCCGCTGTTGCACGAACCGTAGTGTCCACCCCGAAACGAGTAGGTTTCCCCCTTCTCCAGCACGAGCACCTGAGCGCCGTTTTCCGCAAGGGAACAGGCGGTGGCAACGCCCGCAATGCCCGCGCCCACCACGATGTAATCGCGCTCGACCGTTTCCCTGATGTCCGCATCGGCAACGGGATCGGGCGCGATTTCCCAGCTCCATCGCGTACCAGCCCCTCCTTCGGCGCTGCTCGCGGCTTCTTGAGCGGCTGGCGTGCACCCCGAAAGCGCTCCCGCGCCCAAAGCGCCGGCGGCGGCCAAACCGCCCATCTTCAAGAGAGATCGCCGGGTAAGACCGGTCTGCTTTCCGTACGCTGATTCCATACGTCCTCCTCGATCGAACGACCGTCGAGCCTTCCCCGGGCTCGCTCCCAATCGAAACGATAGACGAGCCCCTCGATCAGCCGCAACAGCCGTTCAGGATGAGATAAGGCTCGAAAGCTTATCTCATCCTTTTGAAGGTGAGAATCGAGCATCGAGGACAATCCGAGCACCAGGGGCAAGACTGCCGCGATCAGCCTGGAAAGCAGAGATAGCCGATCGTTCGGACACGCTCGCCTCGCGTGACGTGGGCCGACGACCGCGTCGCGCTACCGGAAATCCTTCGTCGCGTTGGAGAACCACATGCTGATGAGCAGGTCGACGACGCCCTTCAAGATGAGCAGCACACCAAGCGCGAGCACGAAGGCCACCGTCGACTCGAACGGGTTGACGATGATGACGATGCCGCCGACGGCGATGGCGATGCCGGCCACGAGCGCGACGACCCACGTACCGCCCCGATAGCGGCGCAGCTCCATCGCGCGCACCGCGTTCACGATGCCGCCGATGACGAGCAGGATGCCCAGTACGAGCGAGAAGAAGCCCGCGATCGCCTGGGGAAACAGGAACACAATGAGCGCGAGCACCAACAGGAACACGCCGCTCGCCAGCACGCCCGTCGATCCCGAACGCGGGCCTTTCCGTCGAAAGTACGCGATCAGCGACGCGGCGCCCGCAACCGCGAAGTACAGCGCGAGCAGGTAGACGATGGTCAGCACCGTGATGCTGGGCAAGAAAGCCAGCAGCGCGCCGAGCGCGATGGAGAGGATGGCCTGGGCCACCATGTTCGAGCGCACCGCATTGAGAAACGATCCCATGACGTCCTCCGTTTCGTTTTGCAGAACCCCTACCACTATACGGTACGGAGCCGCCTGCGCAGAGGTCTTTTGCGCTGACTTGGCATTGTTCACGAAGCGAGGACGTCGCGATGGGAGCCTGAAAGCCGGAACGGCACCCTCGGCATGCCAGAGGAATCGACCGGCATGCCGAGGCGCTTGTGCGATCCGAAGAAAGCCGTGCTTACGGAAGAATGCGCGGAGCTCCCGGAAGGCCCATGTCGTATGCCACTTCGCGGTAGTGCAGATCGCTCGTCCCGCATCCGATGCCAAGGCCGATGGCGTCCCAAAGGTGCCGCGCGATGCCCGTCTCGCTGTCGTAGCCGACGTTGCCCCACATCTGAATGCATTCATTGCAGATATCGCGCGCGGTGTCGCAGACGAAGCCTTTGACCATGCGAGAGTACTTGACGGCGTCCACGTGGCCGGCCTCGCACAGATCCGTCGCCTTGATGACGAACGAACGGCACGCCTCCACGCGCGCCGACATGACGCCGAACTTGTACTGCACGGCCGAGATCGAAGCGACCGGTTTGAAATCGTGGGTTCGGTTCGTCAGGTACTCTATCGTCTCGTCCATCGCGGCGGACATCGCGCCGAGCGCCATCGCCGCAACCGACATGGCGAACGCGTCGTATCCTGTGCTCACGATCGTGCGGTTCTGGACGCTCGGGCAGAGTCCGCCCATCTCCTTCGGAATGCGCACGTCCCGCATCTCCCAAGAGGCCGAGGGCGAGCAGCCAAGCTCCACATTCGCCGTCCTGCTGAGGCCGGGCGTGTCGGGCGTCAAGTACCAATGGTACGTCGTTCCGTCCACCATGCCCATGATGCGAAGGAGATCGCACATCGCCCCGCCCGAGGAATACTGCTTGACCCCGTTGAGCACCCACTCGTCAGTCGCTTCGTCGAACGTGCCGATGCAGGCTTGCTCCGCATAGTTCGATTGGCCCTCCGGAGAGCAGGACGCCCCAGCGCAGAGAATGTCTCCGGACAGGATCCCGGCGCCCCACTTCTTGAACGAGGCTGGAACGATTCCCGCCATGGCCTTCACGTTCATGCCCTGCATCATGGTATGGATTCCCAAACCGCCGCACACGCGGGAGACTTCCTCCACGCACAGCATCATCGTGGTGAAGCGCATGCCGATGCCGCCGAGCTGCTCCGGCACGAAGACGCGGAAGACGTCCATGTCGCCAAGCTTCTTCAAGAATTCGTGATAGGCGGCGTCTTGCGTAGCGGGATCGTACAGCTCTTTCCAACGGGGTTTCATCTCCTTTTCGCAGAACTCCCGGAGATTCATCTTGAAAATCCACTCGTCTTCGGTGTAGCCGTACCCCTCTCCACCGGTCTTGTTGGCCTCTGCCCCTCCGCCGATTACACCCATTTCCGTCTCCTTCCTCGAGAAGAATCGTGCGCCATCCCACGCGTGCGAACCGCGGCGGCACCTTTACTTCAATTGTAGGGTTTGCGAAAAAGGAGGCAATGAACAGTCGGCGCGAATTTGTCGGGTCGCTTAATCCACCAGGCCATACGCTGCTTTGACCGTGGCTCTGAACCCGGTATCGGCCAGCTGGATCAGAAGCGCGAACAGATCCTCCTTCGGGAGGATCTGCCCCTGGCTGTCCCAGTACGTCAAAACATCGATAATCGCGTTGATGTGGTATTCCAGCGCATAGTCGATGCGCCACGCCGCTTCCGCCGGCACGGGAGCGCCTTTGAGCAGATGCCGCCGAACGCGCTCGATGAGGCGATGGCGGAAGTGCCATGAACCACGTCGGAGGACAACGCTTATTATCGTTTCCTCCCGATTGAACACGCTCACCAAAACCTGGAAGAACTCCTGGCTGCCCGTCGTGGTCAAACCGCCCGGCATCATTCCCGAGCACGTGCGCTCGAATTCGTCCAAGACGAGATCCTCCGCCTGCTCCAAAATGTCATACACGTCTTTGAAGTGGGTGTAGAACGTCCCGCGGTTGAAGCCGGCACGATGCGTGATCTCCCCGATGGTGATGCGATCGACGGGATCGTGTTCGTACAGTTCCACGAACGCGTCTATGAGCGCGCGCTTAGTTTTTTCGGGAGTGTTGTGCGCCATGTCTTCCTGCTCCCTTCTGCTCGGGTTCGACATGCGGCCGCCGGCATGCCGAATTGCGACACTCTTCAGGAGTATGCCACAGTTTCCGAGCACGAGACGAGCGGAAGTCAAACGGCATTTCATACTCGAAGCCGCACCGTGCTCCAACCAAAAGCCGGAAGCGCATACGCTTCCGGCTAGAGGCCCGTGGTCGCGGGGACTTGGAACCAACGGCCTCCGGGTTATGAGGATACGTTTTCGCTGCGTGCTCAAGACTGCCCAAACGTACTTTTTCGCATCGAAAACCGAGCGTTCACGTAAGGTTTATCGAGCAAGCCCCCTGCCCCTTGGCACCGGAGTGCCGAATGCCGCGACGGAAAGGAGGGATCCCGCATCGCCGCAGGACGGCTTTCACAGGCCTTTGGCCTTCCGCTTGGCACGCGCGAGCATCATGCAAGCAAGTGCCGCACCGGCCGTCCCCGCGAGGGCGACGCCGCCGAGCATGCCGGCGTCTCCTGTTCGAGCGAGCGTTTGCGAGGAAGCGTCAGGGTGGGTGTCAGCGGGCACGAATCGGGCATACAGCGTCATGGCATCGCTGCACGTGTTGCTGAAATCCCAAACGGTATCGAAGCTGGCAGAGGTATACCAGTTGTCGAAGACATAGCCATCCACGTGCGGATCGGGAGCAGGCTTGGTTACGGCTGTATGCCTTTCAATGGTCACATCGCCAGGGGGATTCGTGCAGGTAAGTCCTTGGCTTGCAGTATCGAACGATATGGCTATATAGCGACTTATCCCATCTCCTCCCCAGTTTACCGCGATATAGGCACGGTCCGAAAAGCAATCAGAGCCAGCAAACGTGCTTCGAGCCGTATCGGGAACATAGCCGGGATCCCCGATGATGCCTTGTGCCGAGCGGTTCTGCGCGGGGGTTGACGAGGCAAGATTTTGAAATGTGCCCTCGAACATTCCCGTTTGATTGAGAACGGAAGAATCGAACCGGGGAAACGCAAACACGTCATTCACCTGAAAGCTCGGACCTCCTGCCCGATTGAACATGTTGCTTGCAAAGCCGTCGCCCGCGTTGGCCAGATTTTGGGGAAGGTTGAAAACTCCGCTCATGGTGAAGCCACCGTCGCAACCAGCAAACATGTTGCCTGCAAAGTTGTTGCCTACGCTGGTGAGGTTTTGCGGGAGGTTGAAAATGCCGTTCATAGCGAGGGCTTCGCAGCCGGAAAACATGTCGCTCGCAAAGTTGTCGCCTACGGCAGTAATGCTGTCCCACTCGCCGCCGAACGTGAAGTCCTCTCCCATGGTAAGGTTGCGGCAGCGGCTGAACGTGTACCTCCATTCATCATCAGGGATAGTTGAACTATTGACATCTCTCGTCATGGCAGGAGTAAGAGGACTTTCCACGTCGTACATTTTGTCTCTGTTTGCTTGGGCATTTGCACCTTCGTCGTCTGCAGAAAAGCCAAACGCGGCAAGCCAGGCTGCTCTATCAGTAGAGCTGTAAGGAGCGATGGTAATGCGGTAAATGCCCGGTCCACCATAGGTGTGGCTGATACCGGCGGAGGTACTGGGGCCATTTGAGTGCTGCATAGAATTGTCTCCCCAGCGGATCTCCCAAGAGTATTGTTGTCCAAATCCGCCTCCCGAAGTAGGAATGGAGAAGGATAGGTCATCAGCAGTCACTTTTATCCGGAATATAAATACTTCAGTGGCACGTGGTGTAGTTGCCTGAAGAGCAGTGTTCGTTTGTTGTTGGACAGCGGCGAAAGCGTCAGTAGCGCTATCCTCATTTCGCGTGCTCGCAAACTCAAGGTTATCAAGTGCCTCTTGCTCTTGTGACGAAACGTCTTTTTCATCACTCTGTTTTTCGGTATCCGTTACGACGCCATCTACGCTATCAAAAGAAGGATCTGATTCTTGCGCATGCGCTGTGGCCGGAAAACCCGTAAGCACGAGCAGAGCCGTTAACAACAAAGAGAGGAAGAGGGCTTCTGGGTTTTTTCTTTTGGCGAACATCGAAGGACGTGAATTGACTTTGCCGTAAGTTCCGTAAACCATGATTCGCTCTTTCTCTGGTTGGTTCTTGCGCTCAAGAAACCAGCAAGGGCCCTATTTCATAGTACGAAGCGCATACACAGAGCCTTCTGCATAATGAGCATCGCCCTGTTGTAAAGATAAAATGCAATGTACTGTACTTTTTGCGAAAAGACCGGAGAAGCGAGCAAACTGAAAAGTAAGTTGATGCTGTTCTGGCGTTTGCTCCCACGCCGCAGCTTGCCGAAAAGACGATCGCGCCAGAGCCAAAGACTGCCTTCGCGCTGGTGTTGCGGTTACGTGACACACGTCTTCGCAACAGGCACACGTCCTCGCGACGTGCGAAGATATGGCGCCGGCAAGAGCCTTGTCAGCCGCTCGCGCAACGGCCCAAAGCCAGTTTCGCCACTGTCGCAGGAAAGAAAGGCCGGGGACGAGCCCATCATGGAGCTGGAGCTCAAAGACGGAGCCGTCGGCAGCGCCTCACCGTGAAGCAGCTCATGGACTCGTTCCTCACGTTCCAGGAAGCGTGCGGCACCGTCGAGCCTTCTGCCATGAGGGGGTACCGCTACGGCTTCGTTCCCGAACCGCTCGAAAAGAACTCCCAAGCACGCCTAAAAGCCTGCTTTTACCGTGGAAGAACTGAGGTTGATGCTGGCAGAAGCGAAGCAATCGGAAGCACAGCAATCGTAAGCTGGGAGCCGATGCAAAACTTGACGATGCGGCCGTGCTTTCTCCGAGGCACGGTCGCCGCCCTATCGGATCCCAGCTCTCGTGCCCGCTTGGGCAAGCTACTCCCAAGCCAGCGCTTCCGTGTTCCAAACATTCAAATCCGTCTGCCCCGATAGACACGGTTCGATCAACTTCTTGACGAGCACCTCAGCGTTGTGGATATCATGGAAGCTGTCGGGGATTCCAGCTCGTTCTGTCAGTTTCTTGAACTGGCGGGCCTGGACATCGTCCCATTCCTGTGGTACGTCGAATGTTCGACACAAAGCCAACCTTCTCGCTGATAATTCTGTTTTCAAGGCTGCGCTCAGAGCATCGAATTCGAACGCGATGTTTCGGGCGTACACGACGATGTCCACAAGATCTTTAACACGGGAAGAGGGTCTGTCGCCATGGCGCTCCGTGATGCCGCAAACTTTGTCCGCTACAGCCCGTTCAACCGGGTACACCAGATAGTCGCAAGACTCGATGCCGGCTAGCTCAACGCGATCCGCAGGTGAAACCCTGTCGGGTTCTCCACAGTCGATCTTATCCGTCACGAGGTCTACCGAAACCGTCTGAACCTTCTTCGCCCCAAGGAATACGTCGAAGGTCACCGTACGACCCTCCCGATATTCGTCTTCGGCTTTAATAGGATTGCAGCCAATGTATCCGAATGAAACGAAATCGTCGAGGTCTTTCAAGGCGAGAGTTTTCAACTCATCCACAGCGGCATCGATGTCGAGTGAGTTTGTCGTGAGATCGATATCGCGAGTGTAGCGTGCATCCGTCGTGCGAGCGAGCACGCCAAGGCCCCCTTTAAGGATGAAAGGCGAGTCCAGATCAGAGAACACCCTGCAGAGCAATCTGTGGAAGTAGAACCCTGCGATGGCCCGGTTCGTGTCCATGGGCGAACGCCCCGCTGCCTCTTTCACGGCCATCTCCAATGCCTTCGGCGACGAGTATCCCGCCATCAATTCTCCTTCTTTTCGATGAGCGCAACATGCCCCGCACAGTCCGTTTCAACAAGCTCGGTTTCGCCATACGGTGCGATCCCTGCAGCACGGAGCAATTCGTCATAGCGCTCCGATCCGAGCCGAGTGCGAAGCTTCCATATATCCATGTCGGTCGCCCCGTACTTCCTGACTGTCTCCGCGAAAACATCAGCAACGAGAGAAGTATCTTCGCCAGCGTCCACAAGACTAGTAATCGTCGCCTCCACGCGCATAACAGGGATTCCCGATTTCCAGACGATATCGGCTTCCGAGAGGGACTTGATCGGAAATCGCACACCGTCCATGCGGCTATTGAACCGGCGGGGCGAGGCAATCTCGTACGGGTCGGGATGCAAGTCGCCGATTCCGTGGATGTACGCCGCCGTGGCGCCGGCAGCGGCGAAGCCATCGAAGGATCGCATACGTTCATGGGTCCATTTTTCGGGAGCGGTGAGTTTGTACGCCGCGCGCAGACCGTCGAGCCCGTCGTCGATGGAAGAGGCAAGCCGGTATGCACCGTGAGCGATGCGCTCGACCTTCCCCGCTTTCTCGGCATAAGCCAACGAATAACGCGGAATGCCGAGCAGCCGCGCCTGCGCAGCAGTAAACACGCCGTCCTCGGATGCTGCGAGTTCTTCTATGGTGGATATGTTGCTTTTGCTTCCCATGATGTTGCAATAGTAGCAAAATTTACAACTATTGCAACAGATAATCCCAATCAAGGGATTATGGAGTGCTTGATTACCGCTTTGTTGATTGTGGCCCCGATGCAAGCTGAAATTGCTTTAACAGCAAAACAGGCCAGAAGCATTCTGACTTCTGGCCTGCGTAAATTTCTTGGTCGCGGGGGCAGGATTTGAACCTACGACCTCCGGGTTATGAGCCCGGCGAGCTACCAGACTGCTCCACCCCGCACCGTTTATGTTGCGCCTGCCCCTCCTGTTCGTGTACATCAAACAGGAAAAGCGGCAAGAATGTATGCTATGCGTTCTCGCCGCTTCATGCAAACTAAATCTGATCCGTTCATACAACGTACATAAACAAGCCCTTCGGGAACTCGAAGGGCGGTGTCAACTGAAGCTCCCCGTCAAACCCGTTGCCAGGCGCCCGCCGCGAGCAGGGCAGAGCGCGTGCGGGGCGGTCTTCGCACCAGTTGATCGACTAGTACAGCAGCCCCAGCTGCCGCGCCTCGAACGCCAGCTGGTCGCGGAAATCGGGATGGGCGATGTCGATGAGGCGCCTCGCGCGCGTGGGGACGTCCTGGTAGGCCAAGTCGGCCACACCGTACTCCGTCACCACGTACTGCACGTCGTTGCGCAGCGTGGTCACCGCGCTGCCCGGAGCCAGCGTGGGGACGATCTTCGAGGTGGGTCCCTGCTTGGTGTTCGCCACGCTCGTGACGGCGATGAACGACCGGCCGTTCTTCGCCATGCGCGCACCGCGCACGAAATCGGCTTGCCCGCCGCTTGCGGAGTACTGCCGCGCGCCGATGCTCTCGGCGCACACCTGGCCCGTCAAATCGATGGAGATGGCGGTGTTGATGGAAACCATGTTGTCGTTCTTGGCGATGCAGTACGGGTTCGTGACCGTGTCGTAGCTGCAGTAGAACACCTCGGGGTTCTGGTCGATGAAGTCATAGAGGCGCGCGGCTCCCGTCGAATAGCCTCCCACGGAACGCCCGGGGAAGTAGCTGTTGCGGCTGTTGTCGATGACGCCCGACTGCTGCAGCGGCACGAGCGCATCCGAGTACATCTCGGTGAAGCAGCCCAGATGCTTCTTCGATGCAAGCCCTTCGGCCACCGCGTTCAGGATGCCGCCGATGCCCAGCTGGATGCAATCGCCGTCGTTGACGCGATCCACGATGTGGGCCGCGCACGCGCGCTCTTCAGGCTTGGCGGGAGGAACGGCCACCTCCTCCAAATCCTCGTCGCAGACGAAGAAGGCGTCGATCTCGTCCACGGAGAAGTCGTGGGAATCGCCGAACACGCGCGGCAGCTTCGTATTGACCTGGGCGATGATGCCCTTGCAGGCGCGTATGCTGCCCGGCTCGAACCCCAGGGGGCCGATATTGCACCATCCCTGCTCGTTCGGCGGCGTCATCTGCACCACGGCGTAATCGGGCGCCACGCTGCGCATGAGCGCGGACACCTGGCTGAAGTGGGCGGGTATGTGCGCTACGCACAAGCCGAAGCCCGCGCGCTCGTCGGGACCGGCGAAGTAGGTGTGGTAGCGAAAGCGATCGGGGCCGACATCCAGGTTCTTGAAATCGAACGAGCCGTTCATCCAGTTGCCGTAGATGTCGATGCCCTCCAGGCGACCGTCCGCAACGCGCGCCATGAGCTCGTGGATGATCGTCGAGGCAACGTGCAGCCCGCCGGTGTACATCGACGTCCCCGACGTGATGAACCGCTCGAAAAGCTCCTCGAGCGAAACCGTTTTGCGCGCATACGTTTCCGAAACAGACGCCATAGCCTCCCCTTTTCCCGCCTTCCAGCAGCCAGTATACAAGCGGCTTCCCAACCGTGTCAAAAACCTGGCGTCGATGGAAACGCATCCGCTTTTAGAGAAACTACCATTGGCACGCGCCAACGTGCGCAGCCTTTCGAGCCAATCCGCTTGCCGTCGGGCTGCATGAGAGGCTTCTTCATGGAACGGGAGACCTCCTCGCAAAGGGAGCGGGTTCTTCCGAAGACCAGCCGGGGTCGGGCTGAATCGGAAATGACCGAAAACGCGGTCGAATGTGCAGTCCGCGGGGCCG
>CAUEBO010000014.1 GCA_958454405.1 uncultured Eggerthellaceae bacterium
GCAACATGGCCATCCAGGAGCAGCTGGGCGCCGACATCGCCATGCAGCTGGACCAATGCACGCCGTACCCGGCCGAGCGCGCCTTCGTGGCACGCGCCGTGGACCTGTCCGCCAACTGGGCGCGCCGCTGCCTGGCCGCGCACACCCGCCCCGATCAGACGCTGTTCGGCATCGTGCAGGGCGGCATGGAGCTCGATCTGCGGCTGGAGAGCGTGCGCCGGCTGCGCGAGGTGGAGGACGAGAGCCTCATCCGCGGCGGGAGGCGCTTCGGCGGCTTCGGCATCGGCGGCTACTCGGTGGGCGAGGAGCACGACGTGATGTTCGAGACGCTGGGCCAGGTGGCCCGCGCGCTGCCGGAGGACCGCCCGCGCTACCTCATGGGCGTGGGCAACCCCACCACGCTCGTGCGCGCAGTGCGCGAGGGCGTGGACATGTTCGACTGCGTGCTGCCCACCCGCACGGCCCGCATGGGCACGGCGTTCTCGTCGACCGGCCGCATGAACATGCGCAACGCGAAGTTCACGCGCGACTTCGGTCCGCTGGACGCCGCCTGCACGTGCCCCACCTGCCAGAACCACAGCCGCGCCTACATCCGCCACCTGGTGAAGCAGAACGAGATGCTGGGCGGCATCCTGCTGTCCATCCACAACCTGCACTACCTCATCGACCTCATGCGCCGCGCACGCGAGGCCGTGCTGGCCGGCGCCTACGAGGAGTTCTACGAGCAGTGGATGGCGAGCCCGGCGGCGCAGGACTACTAGGGCGACGGCGCGCGTCGGGGCCGATTTCGCCGTGATCCCGGCGGGCGGCGAGGGCGGCGGTCAATGCGGCTGGGAGCCGTGGATGCTCATGTTCTCGAAGCGCTGCTGCATCCAGGCGGAGGGGAACTGCTCGTCGATGCACCGTTCTATCGGGTTGGCCGGAGGCAGGCCGTCCGCCCGGGCGCTTTCGCGGGCAAGCACCTGGAGGGTGACCGCGATGTCGACGGCCATGAATGCCGCGCCCGCCGCGCTCAAGGTGCGAACCGCCGCGCTCCTCCAATCCACGTTGCGCGCGACGCGGTGGATCAACGGCATGGCGAGGCGCGTCCAAGCCAGCCCGAGGGCGCCCCATGCGAGGGCGAACCCCAAGTTCAGGCTTCTGCCGAAGCTTCCGGGCAGGTGGCTGTAATCCCACGCCACGGCGCCGAAGAGAACCTCCATGAGCCAGCCGGCGGCCACCTCGACGCCCGACCCGACGAGCGCCGCGACCAGGAACATGGCCGGGGCGCCCAGGTGGGAGAACCGGGCGGCCACCACGGTGAGCACGACGGCCCCCGTGCCGTAGATGGGGGAGAACGGGCCCCATACGAGTCCCGGGCGGCTCTCGTACCCGCCGAAGACCGCTGCGTGGAACGCGGTCTCGATGGCCAGCCCCGCGAGGGAGGCTGCGACGAACAGCCAGAACAGAAGCTGCACGTTGAGGAAGGGGGACGGCTCGGTTCGGCTGTTCATCGCGGCTGCTTCCATGGTTGCTCCAAGCTTGCGGGGGGTCAGAACGCTATGCTGTCCACGACGTCGTCGACGGACGCCGCGCTGCCGTAGACGGATATCTCGTAGCACATGCTGGCGTTGAAGACGTAGACGGTCCTGTACTCGTACTTCTTCGCCACGCGGTCGATCTCCTTCTCGAAGCTGTACTCGAACTTCGTGACCTGGGCGCCGTCGATCACGCTCGACTTCTCCTTGTCGATGTCCCAGTTCACGACGCCGAACTCCCGTTCGGCCTGCAGCTGCTTGAGCGCGATGGCCTCCTGGGCGGTCTTCGCCGGGCTTTTCGCCAGCGGGAGGTATGAGACGGTTATGGCGTTGCGCTCGTCCTCGTTGTCCTCGTCCACGTCCCGGTACGTCACGCTTGCGCCCGGTCCGGCCGCGCTCGCCGCGGCGCCGGGAGCCGTGCCGCCGCCCGGCTCGTCCGCGATCGCCTGGGCGGCTGCGGCTTCGCTTCCGTCCGCCGCGTCTGCGCCCGCCTGGGCGCCGTCAGCGCTCGACGCGCTTCCGTCTGCGGCGCCCTCGCCCGAGGCGGCGGCTTCTACGCTCGCGGCATCGGCTCCTGCGGCGGCGTCCGGCTCGGCGGCTCCGGCCGCCGCGCCCGCGCTCGGCGCCTTGAGGCGGGATATGGCGAGGACCGAGGTTTCCTCGTCCGACGTTTCCACCCAGTTGGACGGCACCTTCATCGTCATCTCCTCGACTGCGATCTCGCGATCGAGGCTTGCCCCGCATCCGGCGAGGATGCAGGCGGTGGTCATGCTCAGCGCGCACAGCGCGATCAACGACGCTCTCTTCTTCATGATCCTTCGTTCCTTCCTGTTGAAATTCCAAGGCCCGGGGTTTCGTCGGCCGCCGCCTTCGGGCAGCAGGGACGGCGGCTGCGTTCGGGGGTCAGGCTCGCGCACGGCGCGGGACGAGCGGCGCGCATGAGACGATTTCCACATTGCCCTTCGCAAAGCGGTAGACCAGCCTGCCGCGCTTGTCGATGCGCCGCGACCACAGGCCTGCAAGCTCGCCGGTCAGCGGTACGGGCTTGCAGCTGCCCTTTTCGGGCCCGTTCCGCTCGATGTCCTTGAGGATGGCTTTGATGCGCCGATGCCGGTCGTTGTCGTCGAAGCGCATGCGGTTGTAATCGTTCCACGCCTTCGGAGCCCATACGCGAACGTTCTTGCGCACCTCTTGCACGCCGTTGCCCTCGTCGAGCATGCGCACGCACCTGCGCAGGAGGGCAAGGTTCTCCTCGGAGTAGAAGGGATCGACGGCCAGCTTGAAGGGGATGCGGCGCTCGCGCGCCACCTTCGTGGCGAACAGGCTGAACGCCGTGCCCATGCCGATGCCGAGCTCCCGGCAGACGGCGTCCATCTCGATCAGCGTCTCGGTTTCGACCGGGATGGTGAGCGCATCCGGCGCGGGCATCACCAGCTGCGTCTCCGCGGGTGCGGCGCAGGCCAGCCCAGCACTCGCCGAAGGCCGCCCGCTCTCGTCCAGAAGGTTCCGGGCGCTGATCGTCGCGGCGGGCGCGACCGGCGCGACGAGGGACGAGGCCGTCGGGTTCGCGCCGCCCTCGCCGCCGGAGCAAGGGGCGCCGCCGGCGAGGGCGCCTTCGGCGGGCAGGGGGCCGTTGGCGGCCAAGGCCTCCTCTGCGCTGGGCAGAGATCCGGCTTCCGGCTCCGCGTCGTCCTCGGTGATCTTCACGTCGCGTGGGATGAGGGCCCGGATGACGATGGCCACCACCAGGATGATGACGCCGCCGATGAAGCACGTGATGACGACGGAGTCGTTGAAGGCGTCGATTCCCTTCTGCAGCAGCTGGGGCAGGTCGAGTTCGTTCGCGATGGCCGACGTGGCGGAAAGCGACTGCTCGGCGGCGTCGATGGTCCTGCCGTCCAGGCCCATGGCGCGCAGCTCGCCCGTGGGCAGCCCGTTGCGGTAGATGATGGAGGCGAGGCTGCCCAGGATGGCCACGCCCAGCACGTTGCCCAGGTCGAAGGAGACTTCTTGCAGGCTGCCCGCGCTCGACGCCTTCTCCACGGGCGTCTCGCACATGATGAGCGACGAGCCGATGGTCAGCGCGCCGGTGCCCACGCCCACGAGCGTGGTGGATATCATGACGGGCAGAAGCTCAAGGTCGTCTTGGAAGAACACGAGCATCATCATGGCCGCGGCCGCCAGGATCAAGCCGCCGGCGACCACGTTGCGCGGCTGGAACCTCATGGCAAGCGGTGCGGC
This sequence comes from uncultured Eggerthellaceae bacterium, assembly GCA_958454405.1. Lineage (GTDB taxonomy): Bacteria > Actinomycetota > Coriobacteriia > Coriobacteriales > Eggerthellaceae > Enteroscipio. The sequence continues at coordinate 3,759 of CAUEBO010000014.1, forward strand.
GAGCGCGCTCGCAACGAGGCTGGCGAGGGCCATGGGGAGCAGCTTGACGCCCGCTTCCAGCGTGCTGTCGCCGTTGACCAGCTGCAACCACTGGGACAGCATGTAGAGCAGGGTGGCCATGGCGAACATGCAGCCGATGGTGGCTATGATGCCCGCCGTGAAGGGCTTGCTGCGGAACAGCGACAGGTCGACCACGGGCGCTTCAGCACGCAGGCAGCGGAAGACGAACAGGGCAAGCAGCACGAGGCCGGCTGCGAGGGCGGCAACGCCCTGGACGTCGAACGCGAGTTCAGCGGCGAGGTGCTTGATGCCCCACAAGAACAGCCCCATGCCGGCCAGGAAGATGAGGGAGGCGATCACGTCGAACGAGCCGGGCTTCTTCAGGCGGACTTCCGGCAGCACGAAGACGCCCGCGATGAAAGCGATCGCCATGAGCGGCACGTTGACGAGGAACGCCGCATGCCAGTTGAAGTGCTCGAGCAGAAAACCGCCGATGAGCGGGCCGGCTGCCATGCCGATCGCCCCGATGGCAGCCCAAGCCGCAACCGCGAAAGCGCGTTCCTTCGCATCCTGGAATATGCTGCGGATCATCGACACGGTGACGGGCATGATGAGCGCGCCGCCTATGCCGAGAAACGCGCGGATGGCGATGACGAATTCGGGGCTGTTGGCGAACATGATGAACAGCGACCCCACGCCGAACAGGAAGAAGCCCGCAAGCAGCGTGCGCTTCCTGCCGAGGCGGTCGGAAAGCGAGCTCGTGGCAACCAGCAGGCCCGCCAGCACGAGCGAGTACACGTCGACGATCCACAGAAGCTGGTCGGACGTGGGCTTCAGGTCCTTCGTGAGGTCCGGCAGCGCGATGTTGAGCACCGTCAGGTCGATCGACACGATGAATTGGCCGAACAATATGATCACGAGCGCTGCCCACAAACGCCCCTTCGAGAGCGTCGCAGGGCTCATATGCACAAGATCCGACATGGCATCCCTTTCTAATAGACTGAATTCGGACTATATGAGCCTATCAAAGAGGAACACGGAAGTCTATAGAAATAAACTGAAATCGGTCTAATTTCTAAGGTTTTATGCTCTGGGAGATTGCGGGATGGGAAAAGTGAGCTATATTGGGGGCCAAAGTCCGCCGATCACGGAGGTGCCCGATGTCGAAGAAGGAGCAGAGGGGGGAGGCCGCGGCTTCCCAAGATGAGTTCATGGAGGTTCTGCAGGCGCTGTACGGCGAAAGCCTGCCGGACGACTACCTCATGCCCACTTTGGAGTTGAACAGGGCCCTTTTGAAGAGCATGGCGCAATACGAGCGATTCGCGAAGCAGCACAAGCTCAACTTGAACTCGCTTCTGGTGCTGATGGTGGTGTACTACGCGAAGGGGGCGTGCAGCCAGCAGCTCATCAGCAGGACGCTGTGGCTCCCCAAGCAGACCGTGGGCTCCATCCTCGCGGGGTTGAAGATCAAGGGGTACACGCAGGAGGCCGTGTCGCCCACGGATGCGCGCGCGAAGGCCATCTCGCTCACCGACGAGGGCATCCGCTTCTGCGAAGAGGTGTTCGCCCGGCTCCACAGCCTGGAGACCGGAGCTTTGCGGGAAACCGACGTCGAGGACATCAAGGCCGTGACCCGTTCCATCGACGCGTACGCGGAGGCCTTCGGCCACGGCATGGACGGGACGGACGGGGTCTGATCGCCCCCTGGGCCCCAAGCGCGGGCGGCGCTCGTCTCCCAGAAGCCCCTTTCCTTTCCGTTGATCTTTTCGACATCCCTGCTTTCCCGTTCTTCCCGGTTGTGGCACAATAGGAAAGTTGACGTGCCGGAAGCTTCCGTGCGCTGCGAGAAACACTGAACAAGAGCGAGGGAGTATTCTCCATGGCGACAGCCCAGAAAGCCAAGAAGTCGAAACGACCGGGCCGCACGATGGACCGGCGCAACGTCTGGCTTCTCATCATCACCACCCTGCTGGTCTTGGGGTCGGTTTTCATGTTCACCCCGCCCCAGGACAAGATCAACCAGGGCCTGGACATCCAGGGCGGCCTGTCGGTCGTGCTCACCGCGAAGAGCACCGACGGCGCCGACATCACGCCCGAGGAGATGGAAAGCAGCCGCGCCATCATCGAGAGCCGCGTGAACGCGCTGGGCGCCTCGGAGGCCGTGGTGCAGGTGCAGGGCAACGACCAGATCCTCGTGCAGATACCGGGCCTCACCAACACCGAGGACGCGCTCAACACCATCGGCAAGACCGGCAAGCTGGAGTTCGCGCGCCTTGACTCGTTCACCGACAGCGATGCGAAGACGAAGATCGAGAACGGGCAGGCGTCCGGCGAAGGCACCGTCACCGACGATCTGGGCATCCTCACGCTTCCCTCGGGCGAGACGCAGCATCTCACGGTCGAGGACGGCACCTACACGCCCATCGTCACCGGAGCCGACATCTCGAAGGTGGCCGTCGAACGGGCGGGCGAGGCTTCGGCCGACTACGCCGTGCTCATCACGCTCGATTCGGAGGGCGCCCAGGCGTTCGCCGACGCCACGAAGGAGCTTGCCCCCACGAAGGGCAAGATCGTGATCATCCTGGACAACGAGGTGCAGTCGGCTCCCGCCGTCCAGTCCGAGATTCCCGACGGCAACGTGAAGATCACGGGCAACTACACGCTGGAAGAGGCCCAGTCGCTGCAGACGGTGCTGGAAAGCGGATCGCTGCCCGTCAGCTTCGAGTACGCGCAAAGCCAGACCGTCGGCCCCACGCTCGGCCAGGACGCGCTGCGCTCCGGCGTGCTGGTGGCGCTCATCGGCCTTGCGGTGGTCATGCTGTACCTGCTGTTCTTCTATCGGGGCCTCGGCCTCATCACGGCGGCGGCCATGGGCATCTTCGCCACGCTGTACCTGGGGATCCTTGCCACGCTCTCGCACTTTGGCCTGTTCAGCCTGTCCTTGGCGGGCATCGCGGGCATCGTGCTGACCATCGGCATGGCGGCGGACTCCTCCATCCTCACCATGGAACGGTTCCGCGAGGAGATACGCATGGGGCGCAGCGTGCGCGCGGCGTCCATCACGGGCGTCAAGCACGCCATCGTCACGTCCATCGACGCCGACCTGGTCACGCTGGTCAGCGCCTTGTCCCTGTTCTTCCTGGCCAGCGCCTCGGTCAAGGGCTTCGGCTTGACGCTGGCGCTGGGCATCTTCTGCGACATCGCCATGATGCTGCTGTTCAAGGCGCCGCTCATCCGCCTGTTGGCTCCGGGCACCATCGCGAAGCACCCCGGGTTCTGGGGCGTGCGCGACGCCGAGGAGGCCGCGGACGGCTACCAGGCGCTCGCGGCCGCCGAGGGCACGAGCGTGGCCGCGGCGGAAACGGGCGAGGCCATCGACCCTGCGGCGTCCGAGCAGGCGGCAGAGAGGCGGGCGGGCGCTGCGGGCGAGGCGGCGGCGCAAGCCGCGCGCAAGCCGCGCGGCAAGTTCATCAAGCGCGACATCAACTTCCTCGGCTATCGCCGCGTGTTCCTGACGGCCGCCGCCGTGTTGGTGGTGGCGGCGTTCGCCATCGTGGGCGTGCGGGGCCTGAACTTCGGCATCGAGTTCATCGGCGGCACGTCGGTGGCCTTCCACGGCACAGGCGACGTCACCACCGAGCAGATGCGCACGGCCTTCTACGATGCGGGCGAGCCCGATGCGGTCATCCAGACGACGGAGTCCGACGGGGAGACGGGCTTCCTCGTGCGCACCACCACCACGAGCGCCGAAGAGGCCACGCAGCGCGCCAACCAGGTGGCCGGCGAGCTGGGGCTTTCAACGGAGAGCTTCGAGGTCACCACCATCGGTCCCGACTGGGGCGCCAGCGTCATCCAGTCGTCGCTGATCGCGTTTCTGGTGTCCATCGTGCTCATCATCATCTACATCGCCATCCGCTTCGAGTACAAGATGGGCGTCACGGCCATCGTTGCGCTGCTGCACGACCTCATCCTGGTCATGGGCGTGTATGCGCTGGTGGGACGCGAGGTGAACCCGAACACCATCGCCGCGCTTCTCACCATCCTGGGCTACTCGCTCTACGACACGGTGGTCGTGTTCCACCGCGTCAACGACAACATGAAGGCCGACGACGTGAAGTGCACGTTCATGACGATGGCGAACCACTCCATCAACCAGGTGTTCATCCGCACCATCAACACGACGCTGACCTCGCTCATCCCGGTGCTCGCCATGCTGCTGTTCGGCGGCGAGACGCTGAAGGACTTCGCGTTCGCCATGGTCATCGGGCTCGTGTGCGGATCGTACTCGTCCATTGCGGTGGCCACGCCGCTGTACGCGATCTGGAAAACGCGCGAGCCGCGCTACGCGAAGCTTGCGAAGAAGTTCGGGCCGGAGGTCGGCCGCTTCGAGTTCGGGAATCCGAACGCGCTCGTGGGCGCGGCGTCGCCGAAGAAGGCGGCGAAGGCCTCCGTCGCCGGTGCGGGGACTAGCGGTGCAGCCGGATCTTCCGCCGCTCCATCTTCGGACGCGACGGCCGATTCGGGCGGCGCGGCAGAGGCTGCTTCGCCGGGCGGCCAGAGCGCCCGCCCGCACGGCGCGAGCGCGCCCAAGGGGCCGGCCAAGCCCTCGAAGGCCAAGCGCAAGAAGCGTCCCGACAAGAAGTAGCGGGGCAAGGGGGGTCGAAGCCCTTCGATCCGCATGCGTGCGCATTGCAACGAGCGTCGGCGGCCTTTCGGTCGCCGGCGCTCGTTTTCGTGGAACGCTCTTCGGTTCCTGGGGCGTGCGAGACGGCGCTTCGGAAGAGCCCCGATCCCGCCTGCGTCCGGGTCCTACTTGCCCCTTCTCCTGGCCAGAATCGCGCCGGAGGCTCCAAGGATGCCCAGGGCGGCCAGGGCTGCAAGCGGTGCCGAGTCTCCGGTCCTTGGCAGCGCCTTGTCCCTCGCGGAGGCGTGCGGCGCCGCCTGGCCGGGCGCGGGCTCAACCGGGCCGGCGGGATCGTCGGGATCGACCGGGTCGACGGGATCGACCGGGTCGACGGCGCGTGTCTTCACGGTGAAGGGCAGCGACAGCTCCTCGGTGTTGCCCGTGGGAACCCAGGCTCCCGCGTCTGCGTCGTAGGACTCCTCGGCGTAGGTCGCCGTGAGGGTGTAGGCGCCGGCGGAGCCCGCGACGGTGCTGGAGCGGTGGGGCGAGGCGGCGGGGAAGCCGCCGGAGGCCGTGCCGGGCGCCACGGTCCATGAGACGGGGAGGTAGCGCGTCTCGCCGTCCACGCTGCCGGGCTCGTCCTGGCGGTGCCCCGTGGCAAGGAACGAGACCGGGTCGCCCTCGTAGACGGAGTCGTCGTCGATCGCGAGCGCATTCTGGTGCGCGTCGGCCTGCGGGGCCCACACCGCGGACAGGGCCACGTCTCCGCTGGGCATGGCGAACGTCTGGCCGGCGCGGTACACGATGCCGTCTTCGCTGCTCTTCCAGCCGCGGAAGGCGTAACCTGCCTTCGTGGGCTCGCCCTGGGCCACGGTCACGATGTCAGCCTCGGAATGCAGCGAGGAAGAGGGCACGGTTCCGCCGTCATTGCCGTTGCCGTCGTAGGTCACCGTGTGCATCTCGGCCCAGACGGCGGACAGCGTCACGTTGCTGCGGGGCATGGGGAACGTCTCGCTGGGGAGGTAGGTTTGACCGTCGTAGTCGCTCATCCAGCCGCGGAACTGGTGCCCGGACCTCGTGGGCGTGTCGGACGCCACGGTCACGGTCTCTCCGGCGGAGTAATTGCGCGGATTGGGCACTATGCCGCCGTCTGCGCCGTTGCCGTCATAGGTTAGCTGGTACTTCAGGCCGGGCGTCGTTGCGCTCACGGGACCGCTCAGGCTGCCCACATCGCCGCCGCTCGTCGAGGCGACGCGATAATAGTAGGTCGTGTCCGGATTCAATGCAGCATCTATGAACTGCGTCTGCGACATTCTCGCAACTTCTTCGTATGGGCCGTTTTCAGTCGTGCTGCGATAGAGCACGTAGCCGTCGGCGCCGGCGGCGGCATCCCAGCTCACGGCGATTTCGTTTGATGAAACGGCGTCTGCCCGCACGTTGAACGGGGGGTTGACGGACGGGTCGGCGTACGCGGCCGGAGCGAGCGCCGACAGCCCCAGCAGCAGCGCGAGGGCGAGCGCCAACGCGCTGCGTGCTGGGGCTTTGGATGGCAAGGTCCTGATGGTGTGCATGGGGGTCTCCTCTGCTTCGATGCTCCTGATCTTTTCTGCTCGAATGCTTCTCTTTTGCTGCCAGTGCAATGCAGGTTGAGTATTCCATAGTCTTCCACTTCCTCTTGAGCTGTTCCCGTTGCGTCAACTCGAATTTCAAGATGGCACCGTCCCGTCATCCTCCCGTCAGGTGCCATCCCGTCGACCCCTCGAGACGCCCCTTCCGCGCGCCGTGGTTTCGGGTGGAAGACCATGGCGATTGGCGTGGAAAAGGGCTCTTTCGCGTGAGAAGGATGCGCGTGCAGGAGGGAAGGAGGAGCTCGCCGACTTGATATGAAAAGGGTTTGAGAGGCGGTTGCCGCCCGGTGCATGTGGTACGCTACCGCTTGAAAGAAAACGAACGCGAGGAAGGAGCGACGGCCATGCGCGAAGGGAGTGCGCCCAATTTCTGCCCGCCCGTCGAGGAGGGCATCGCCATCGTGCTTGAAGACGAGGACGGCGAACGCGTCGAGCTCGAGTTCCTGGGGCTCATTCTGCATCAGGAGCGCCGCTACGGCTTCTTCTTCCCCTTGTCGGAAGACGAGCCGGCGGGTTCGTCGGGCGAGGTGGTCCTGTTGGAAGTGACGGAGCTTGACGACGAGGGACAGCCGTCGGCATTCGAACTCGTCGAAGATGAGGCCGTTGCGGAAGAGGTGTATACGGATTTCCGCGAGGCCACCAAGGATCTCTACGATTTTTCGGATTGAGCGCTGAAGGGGCCGAGCCCTCGCGCCGGTCCGCCTGCGGCGGAGGCGACAGGGCTCGGCTGGTCAGAGAGGGCTAGCGTCCGAGCGGATCCCATCCGGCTGGCGGCTTGACCCGTTCGGACTGGGCGATGGCGGCCAGGTACATGATCTCGTGGTTGATCGACTGCTCGAGCCGGCAAACCTCCTCTTCGGTGTCCGCGAACTCGAATATGCGGGATGCTGCCTGCTTGATCATGGCCATCAGCTGTTCGTACTCGCTGCCGTGCGCGCTTTCCATGTTCGACCCTCGTTTCGAATGTTGACGTTCTCGAATATCCCCGACTGCAAACCTCTTGTTTTATTGGCGGTCTGTAAACTATAGTTTACGACTTTTCCTCCAGGCGGGACTAGCCTTTAACGGGCATGGAGAACACTTCATTAAAAACTCAGCTCGGAGAAAATATTGCGAAGCTGCGGGCGGAGGCCGGCATCACGCAAGGTTCCTTTGCGCTGATGGTTGGGGTGAGCCGCCAATACTTGATCGACATCGAGAACGGGCGCGCCAACCCCACGGTCGACATGCTGGAGCGCATCGCGGGCGGGTTGGACACGCCGGTGAGCGCCCTGTTCGAAGGAGCTTGAACGCTGCGGCAGGCCAAGCTCTTGAAGCTGAAGCGTCATCCCAGGTCGATGGGATTCCAGCTGCCGTCGATATCGCACATCCACGCCTTCGGCTCGTCCACGGTGAAGAACGTGAGCGTCTCGTCCTGCGGGCCGTCGTAGCTTTCCCCCAATCCCGTCATGTGCTCGAAGCCCGCGCGGCGCACCTCTTCGCCCGCACGGTCGTCCAGGTTCGCGCGCCCGCGCAAGACGACCCAGCCGTGTCCCGGCTTCCAGGCGCTCAGCTCGAACTTGGGATTCGCTTCCAGCTCGCGGTAGACGTCTTTCGTGGTGGCCGTGCAGAACCACAGCGATCCGTCCTGCTCGGCCGCGAAGCTGAAAGGGCGCACGTGCGGCTGGTCGCCCTCGCAGGTTGCCAGGTACCAGGCCGGCACGCTCGAAAGGTATTCGACGATGGCTTCCGATCCGTTCATGGAGAACTCCCTTTCTTCGGTTTGACTGCGGCACGGTGCGCCGGGCTAGAGGGCGATGGGCTTCCACTCGTCGTGGTTGCATATCCATGCTTGCGGGTTCTCCACCGAGAAGAACACGAGGGTGGGATCGTCCGGCCCGTCGTAGTGCTCGCCCAGCCCGGTCAGGTGGTCGTAGCCCGCCTGGCGGATGTCGTCTCCCACCCGGTCTTCCAAGCCCGCTTCTCCGCGCAGGATGAGCCATCCGTGGCCCGGCCACCAGGACGTGGCCTCGATCTTCCGGTTGGCCAGCAGCTCGTGCCACACGTCCTTCGTGGTGGCCGTGCAGAACCACAGCGACCCGTCCTGTTCGGCCGCGAAGCTGAAGGGGCGCACGTGCGGCTGGTCGTCGACGCTGGTGGCCAGGTACCAGGCGGGAACGCTCGTGAGGTACTGGAGGATGGTTTCGTTTCCGGTCATGCAGGGCTCCTTACTACGTGGTTCGGTTGCTTGCTTGCATCGAGGGGGCGGTCGGTCACAGCAGCAGGTTCGCCAAGGCGATGCCCGCTGCCATGGCTGCGAGCACGGCCGTGCCCGCAGCATCCAAGGCCGAGAAGCGCAAGGGGTGCAGGCGGGTGCGGCCCTTGCCGCCATGGTAGCAGCGGGCTTCCATGGCGGCCGAGAGCGTTTCGGCATGCCGAAACGCGCTGGTGAAAAGCGGGACCATGAGCGACGAGAGCATGCGCATGCCCTTGACGGGGCTTGTGGCCATGCCCGCTCCGCGGCTGATCTGCGCGTGGTAGATGGTCACCAGCTCGCTTGCGAACTGGGGCAGGAAGCGCAGGGCGATGCCCATGATCATGCCCAGCTCGTGGGCCGGCAGCCCGAAGCGCGCGAAGGGAGAGAACAGCCGCTCGAACGCTTCGGTCAAATCGAGCGTCATGGTGGTCATGGTGATGAGGCTCATGCCCATCATCATGAGCACGAGGCGGGCGGCGATGAACAGACACGAGCTCACGCCGGCTTCGGAAATGCGGACGAAGCCCCATTCGAAGAACACGGCGCCGCCCTGCACGACGAACAGGTTCAGCAGCGACGCCACCACGACGATGAACATGAGCGGAGCGAGCGATTTCGCCGCATTGGCCAGCGGGATGCGGGCCAGCAGGTAGAATCCCGCCACGAACAGGGCAATCACCCCGAGCGCGGCGGCGTTGCGGGCGCACAGCGCGGCGATGATGAACGCGCATCCCAGCAGGAGCTTGGCGCGGGGATCCATGCGGTGCAGGGGGCTGTCGCCGGGGTAGTAGCTGCCGAAGGAGAAGACGTTCATCGGGCGGCTCCTGCCAGCCGGGCGAGGGCGAGCGCCAGCGATCCGCTGTCGAACAGGACGTCGGCGGGCAAGGGGACGCCCTGTTCGCGCAGGCTGTTCGCCACGCGCTGCGCGGCGGGGATGCCCAGCCCGACGTCGTTGAGCGCGCGGGCCTGCAAGAACACCTCGCGGGGCGTGCCGAGCGCGAACGCCTCGCCCTCGTTCAGCACCAGCACGCGATCGCAGCGCTCGGCAAGGTCGTCCATGCTGTGGGAGATCATGACCACGGTGCGGCCCGCTTCGTGCAGCTCGGCGATGAGCGCCAAGAACTCCCGCCTGGCCGCGGGGTCGAGCCCCGCCACGGGCTCGTCCAGCACGAGGATGCTCGGGCGCATGGCCAGCACGCCCGCGAACGCCACGCGGCGCTGCTGGCCTCCCGACAGCTCGAAGGGGCTCAGGTCGCGCAGCTCGTCGAAGTCGAGCCGCACGAGCCCGAGCGACTCGCGCACGCGGGCGTCCACCTCGTCCTCTGAAAGCTTCAGGTTGCGGGGGCCGAACGCCACGTCGTTGTAGACGGTGTCGGCGAACAGCTGGTTCTCGGGGTATTGGAACACCACGCCCACGTCGGCGCGAACGCTGGCGGCCTGCTTCTTGTCGGCTACGTCCTTGCCCTCCACGAGCACGCGCCCTTCGGTGGGGTGCAGGATGCCGTTCATGTGCTGGATGAGGGTGGATTTGCCGGATCCGGTATGGCCGGCGATGCCGAAGAACTCGCCGCGGCGAACGGAAAAGCCGATGTTGCGCAGGGCCCAGACGGCGTCGGGGTCGTTGCCCCACTTCGCCTGCTTGCCCGCGCTGGATCCGCCCTTCTTGGCGCGCTTGCGCTTGCTCGGGGGGCTGTAGGTGAACGAGACGGCTTCCAACTGGATGACGGCGCCGTCCGACGGGGCCGCAGGCGGCGCGCTCGGCGGTTCGCTTTCCGCCTTCGGGCCGCGCTGCGGTTCCTGCGCCGCTGCTGGACTCGCCTGAGGCTCGTCGCCCGAGGCGCTTTGCGCGACTGAGGCCTCCAGCAGACGGGGCAGCGCCTCGACGAGCTGCTCTTCCCGCACGTAAGCAGGCACGTCCACGCCCAGGCGCTGCAATCTGAGCGACAGGTCGCAGGCGAACGGCACTTCCAGGTTCAGGCCGGACAGCACGTCGGTGCGCACGAGCACGTCCTGGGGCGCGCCGCTCAGGGCCACGGTGCCGCGGTCGAGCACGACCACGCGGTCTGCTTCGGCGGCTTCTTCCATGAAGTGGGTGATCATGACCACGGTCATGCCGCGCTCGTTGAGCTTCTTGCACACGCGCATGAGGCCCTTGCGCCCGCGCGGGTCCAGCATGGCGGACGCCTCGTCCAGTATGAGGATCTTCGGCTGCATGGTGAGCACGCCGGCGATGGCGACGCGTTGCTTCTGCCCGCCGGACAGCGCGAACGTCTCGTGCTTCTCGAACCCGACGAGCCCCACTTCCTGCAAAGCCTCGCGCACGCGACGCGCCAGCTCGGCGGTTTCCACGCCCAGGTTCTCGGGGCCGAAGGCCACGTCGTCTTCCACGAGCGATGCCACCAGCTGGTCGTCGGGGTTCTGGAACACCATGCCGGCAGTGGAGCGGATGCGGTAGACGTCGCGGGGCTCGGCGGTGTCGCAACCGTCCACCGTCACGCTGCCCTTGTCGGGAACGAGCAGGGCGTTCAGGTGCTTTGCCAGCGTGCTCTTCCCGCTGCCGTTGCCTCCCAGGATGCAGACGAACTCGCCGGCGTCCACGTGCAGGTCGACGCCGGCGAGCGCAAGGCGCTCCCCATCGTAGGTGAATTCGATCTCCTTGCAGTCGATCATAGTGCGCGCGTCCTTACTGTCCGAGGGCCTTCGTGCGTCCGCCTAAGCGCCGCGACGGCCTTTGACTTGGGCTTTCTTGGGGGTGATCAAGTTCGAGACGGCCTTGTAGACGATCAACGTCAGCACGGCGTTCGCAATGCCCTTCACCAGGTTGAACGGAAGGATGGCGGGCAGCAGCATCGGCAGGATGACGTCGACGCTGCCGTACCAGAACGCCACGCCGATGGTGAGGTTGGACACGACGGCGCCGGCGGTGGCGGCCAGCACGCCCACGATCAGGCCGACGACGCCGCTTCTGAACGTGCGGCTGCGGCGGTAGATGGCGGCCGCCGGCCACACGAAGCACAGCGTGGCCACGATGTTCATGAGCGAGCCCACCCATTCGCCCAGGATGAGCCCGTGGATGACCGCTGCGATGGCGCCCACCGCGATGCCCGCGCCCGGCCCGAAGGCGAAGCCGCATACCATGGCGGGCATGAGCGAAGGGTCGTAGGTGAGGAACGGTGGCACAAAGGGAAGCGGGATCTGGGCGAACGACAGCAGGGCGGCTATCGCGCACATGAGCGCCATCGTGACCAGCTGCCGCGTGTCCCAAGTGTTCGTGTTGGTGAATTCGGGGTTGTCGTCCTTGCGCGCATCTGCGGCCATGGAGCACCACCTTCCTTTCGCGAGACTGCGTCTGATGCGGGTTCGCTTCTCGTCTCGCAAAAAGAAACAAGCCCGTACGAATTCCGCTCATTCCATACGGGCTTGTGATTCGCCAAGCGCGCCGGCGCCATGCGCCGACGATGGCGAACTCTGCCTCTTCCATCCGGACTTTAACCGTTGGTCCCGGAATTTCACCGGATCAGCCCGATGCGCCGCTGTGCGGAACATCGGGGTCGCGGACTTTCGGATCGTGGGCGGCCGCGTATCGCAGCCCGTCCGATTACCGCCAGTGAGGAATTGCACCTCGCCCTGAAACAGAATCCATCGCGGGACATTGTAGCCATCTTGTCGCCGTATGGCAACCGTCGTGCACGTTCGCCTGTGCGCATGCAGGCGCGAGCGGCGCTCGCCTGTGGCGAACGGTTCGACCGGCGGCTCCGGCGCCGCAGCGTCCGAAGCGGATTGTGTGCCTCGATTGCAGTTCGATTGCGCGCCGGTCGCATGCGGTACAATATCGGGTCATTATGATTGAAATCCTCGAAACCATCGACGCCTTCGTCTGGGGCCCGGCCATGATCGCGCTTTTGCTGGGCTCGCACGTGTTTCTCACGTTCAGGACGGGGTTCATCCAGCGCAAGCTGCCGAAGGCCATCAAGCTCTCGCTCACGTCCGATCCCGAGGGCAAGGGCGACATCAGCCACTTCGGCGCGCTGGCCACGGCGCTGGCGGCCACCATCGGCACCGGCTCCATCGTGGGCGTGGCCACGGCCATCCTGGCGGGCGGCCCGGGCGCGGTGTTCTGGATGTGGATCACCGGCGTGTTCGGTATCGCCACGAAGTACTCCGAGGTGTACGCCGCGGTGAAGTACCGCGTGCGCGACCACAACGGCGCCATGCTGGGCGGCGCCATGTACATTTGGGAACGCGCGTTCCGGCGCAACGCCGAAGGGGAGCGCGACCCCAGGCCGGGCGGCCGCACCCCCTGGTGGGCGAAGCTGGGCGCCGTGGCCTTCGCGGCGTTCGCCGCCATCGCGGCCATCGGCACCGGCTCGGCCGTGCAGGCGTCGGCCATGTCGGGCATCATCACGTCGAACGCGGACGTGCCCGCCTGGGCCGTCGGGGCGGCCATCGTGGTGCTGGTCTCGGTGGTCATATTCGGCGGCGTGCAGTCCATCTCGAAGGTGTGCGAGAAGCTGGTTCCGTTCATGGCGGTGGCGTACGCGCTGGGCTGCGTCGTCATCCTCGCGCTGAACGGTCCTCTTCTGGGCGAGGCGGTGGGCCTCATCTTCGAATGCGCCTTCACGGCGAAGGCCGCGTTCGGCGGCGCGGTGGGCTCGGGGCTGATGATGGCGCTGCAGTTCGGCTGCGCGCGCGGCCTGTTCTCGAACGAATCGGGGCTCGGCTCGGCGTCCATCGTCGCCGCCGCTGCGTCAACGCGCAATCCTGCGCAGCAGGCGCTCGTGGCCATGACCGGCACGTTCTGGTCCACGGTGGTCATCTGCGCGCTCACGGGTATCGTGCTGGTGTCAACGATGCTGGCGAACCCGGGCATCGCCTCTGACATCCTGGCGAACCCCACGTTCTACTCCGGGGCGCAGCTGGCCAGCGAGGCGTTCTCGAAGATACCCTACATCGGCACGCCCATCCTCGTGCTGGGCATGGTGGCGTTCAGCTACACCACCATCTTGGGCTGGTCCTACTACGGCAACCGCTGCATCACGTACCTGTTCGGCCGCTACGCCATCCGTCCGTACCAGATCGTCTACGTGGCCGTGGCGTTTCTCGGGGCCATCGGCGTGGGCGATGTGGTGTGGACCATCTCCGACATCGGCAACGCCCTCATGGCCATCCCCAACATCGTCGTGGTGCTGGCGCTGTCGGGCATGATCGCCCGCGAAACGCGCCATTACGTGTACGACGGCAACCTGGACGAGGTGGACGAGGGCTCCATTCCCGTCATTGAAGGCAAGTGAGCCGCACCGCGTCTGGCCGGTTCGCGCTTCGCGCCCGACCGCCAAGAGGGGGCGGCTTTTGCGTCCTGGCGCCACGCGCCGGCGCGCCTGCGAGCAGAGACGTTCTGGAAGTGCGCGCCGCTTGCGTTCGTGGGAGCTTTGCCGAGTCTTTTGTAGTATGATGGGCGCTATTTGGCAAAGCCTGAGATCGAGGTGGCGGATATGGAGGGCGAGGACAGCATCGGCCTTCCCGCGCGCGGGGAGTGTCGAAGGGCCTTCTTGGAGCGCACGGGCGCGGGAAACGTCGACCGCGTCGCGTTTCTGCTCGTGGACGTTGATGACTTCAGCAGGTTCAACGTCATGTACAGCCACAGCTTCGGCGATCGCTTTTTGGAGCGGAGCGATCGCGACATGCTCGATCTGCTCCCCGATGGGTACGAGGCGTGCCGCTATGGCGTGGACCAGCTGCTCATCGCGGGCTACGGGTGCGGCGTCTCTGACATGCGCACCGTTTTCCGGCGCTTGTCGCATTACGCCCGCGCCGAGCATGAGCTTGACGGCGTGCGCTACCGGTTCGCGCTGTCGGCCGCCATCGTCGCCTACCCCGGGGACGCCCAGGATTGGGACAGCATCGAAAAGGGCCTGTCCGTAGCGCTGCGCAGGGCCAAGCGAGACGGTGGCGACCGGGTCGTTTTGTTCACAAGCTCGCTTTTGGGCGAGCGGCTCTACGAGCAGGGGCTCATGGCGCAGCTCGCGCGCGACGTGGAGACGGGATTCCGCGGATTCCGCGTCGTGCACCAGCCTTTGTGCGACAGCGCTGCGCTGCGCGTTTGCGGCGCGGAGGCGCTGTTGCGCTACAACACGCCTTCCGGCGTGGCCATCAGCCCGGTCGAGCTCGTTCCCGTCCTGGAGTCGAGCGGCCTGATAAAGCCCGTGGGGCTGTGGGTGTTCGACCAGGCCGTCGCCGACTGCAAGAAGTGGGTGGACCTCATTCCCGAGTTCCGCATGGACGTGAACATATCCGTCGTGCAGCTGGACGACCCTGCGTTCGGCTCCGAGGTGATACGGCGGATCGACCAGAGTGGACTGGGCGCGGAGCATATCGTGCTGGAGCTGACCGAGAGCCTGTACATGAACGAGGAGAAGGACGTCGCCGCGAACATCGAGACGCTCAGGAAGCGCGGTTTCGGGTTCGCCGTGGACGACTTCGGCATGGGCTACTCGTCGCTGTCGAGGCTCATGACCTTCGATTGCGATCTTGTGAAGATCGACCGCGCGTTCGTGCAGATGCTCAGCGCGAACAGCGCGAACAACGAATTCGTGCGCTCGGTGGTGGAGCTGTGCCACCGCTACGGCAAGAAGGTGTGCGCCGAGGGCGTGGAGGATATCGAAGAACTGCAGGCCGTCAACGCCGTCCATGCCGACATCGTGCAGGGCTTCTACGTTTCCCGGCCCGTTGAAAAGGAAGAATTCGAGCGCACGTTCGTGGAGGGCGATTTCGGCGGGGACGTGCTGCGGTTCACGCCGGACGCAGCGTTTCGCCGTATGCAGCTTGCGTACAACCGCGACCTGCTGCTGTCCATGGTGAAGGCCATGCCCGTCAGCATGCACCTCATGGACAGCCGCTGCGAAGTGGTCATGTGGAACGACGCCACGCTCGCCCTGTTCGGCTATCCGCCCGACGTCGACCGCGTCGACGTGTTCGGCGAATTGCTGCCCGCGCTGCAGCCCGACGGAACGCCCAGCCTCAAGAAGGCGGAAGACCTCGTCGCCCGTGCGCGCGAGACGGGCCGCGAAACCTTCGAATGGCTCCACCTCGACGTGGCCGGCGGGCAGCTGCCCGTGGAAGTCACCATCATCGTGCTCGACGTCATAGACGAATACGGCGAGGACATGATCGCGTGCTTCCTGCGCGATTTGCGCCCCCAACGCGAGAGCGAGGAACGAGACCGCCAGTTCAACCGCAAGCTCAAGGCCATCATCGACGCCACGCCGTTGTGCCTCAACCTCTGGAACCACCGCTTCGAGAACGTCATGTGCAACAAGGAGGCCGTGGAGCTGTTCGGCCTGGAAAACGAGCAGGACTACCTGAACGGCTTCGATGCGCTGTCGCCGGAGTTCCAGCCCGACGGCGCGTCGAGCAAGGAGAAGGCCCGGGCCAAGATCGAGGAGGCGTTCCGCACGGGCGGATGCACGTTCTCATGGCTGCACCGCAGGCCTGACGGCGAGGATATACCGGCCGAGATCACGCTTGCCAAGATCGACATCCAAGACGAGGACGGCTTCGACCTGGTGGCGGGCTTCACCCGGGATCTGCGCGTGTTCGACGGCCCGCGGCGCTCGGGCGGCTTGGGCGCAGGCGAGGTGTTCCGCAACCTCGTGGACGCGTCCGACAACCAGCAGCTCATCGACGAGCTGCGCATAGACGCCGTGTTCTGGGACATCGTGTCCGACGTGTCCGACGAGCTGCTGTTCCGCCTTATGGCGCGCACGTCCACCATCGAGTACCTGGGTCGTCTGCGAGACTCGTTCGACATCGAACCGCGCATGGAAGACTTTCCGAACAGCGTCGTCGAACGGGGCAACATCCATCCCGACGATGTGCCGGCGTTCCTCGAACTGGCTCGGAACATGAAGGCTGGTATCGTCAGGCCCGTCGACCTGCGTTTCGTGATGAAAGGCGGCGGTTGCCACTGGTTCCGCATCGTGTACGATTGCATGTACGACGAGCATGGAGCGCCCGTCATGGCTGCCGGCAAGGCCATCGACATCCAGGCGGAGAAGGACTTCGAGCAGCGGTCGCGCGTCGATTTGCTCACGCACTGCGTCAACAAGGTGACGTTCGAAGAAGAGGTCCGCGGGACCCTTGCGCGAACGGAGCCCGACGACGAGCATGCGCTCTTCATCGTGGACATAGACGATTTCAAAGCCGTGAACGACTTGCTCGGGCATCACTACGGAGATCTCGTGCTCGTGGACGTGGCGGCGCGTCTGCGCCTGTGCTTCGAGGCTGAAGCCGTCATCGGCCGCATCGGCGGCGACGAGTTCGTCGTGTTCGCCCCCGGCCTGACGGGACGCGATCGGATTCGAGAGCGGGCCCGCGCCCTTGTCGAAGTCGTGGCGGACATGGACGCGTCGACGATGGCCGGGCGGCGCATCTCGGTGAGCGTCGGCGTTGCGCTCTTTCCGAGGGACGGCCGCTCGTACGACGAGCTGTACCAGGCTTCCGACAAGGCGCTGTACCAGTCCAAGCGGGAAGGCAAGAACCGCTTCACGCTCTATTCGCCCGAACTGGCATGCGGCACCATGGTGAACCGCACGATCTTGGACAACGCATCCCGCATGGCGAACGAGTACTTCGATGCCGACCTCGTTTCCACGGTGTTCAGCCTGCTGTACGAGACCAGCGACATGCACGCCTCGGTCAACGCCGTGCTCAAGTTCCTGGGCATGCGCCTCGAAGCTGATCGCTGCTATCTGTTCGAATCCGCCGACGGGGGAGCGACGTACAGCAACACCTACGAATGGTGTGACGTCGGCATCGAACCGGAAATCGACGGCTTGCAAGGCATTCCCCGGGAGACATGGTCGGACTTCTTCGAGCAGGCGGATCCCAACGGCATCGTGTACTGCAACGACCTGTCGGCGCTCAAGAACGCCGAGGCGTTCGAGATCATGCGCGTGCAGGGCATCCGGTCGTTTCTGCATGCGCAGGTGAGCGCCAAGGGCGTCGTCGCCACCATCCTGGGCGCCGACGACTGCCGGCGGGCACGGGTGTGGAGCGAGAAGGAGATCAACTCGATGCTCTACGCGTCGAAGATTCTCTTCACGTTCCTGGTGGGCGAGCAGCGCAACAGCGCGCTCATTAAGAAGGCCGAGGAGCTGGGGGATTCCTACGCCACGCTCGAGTACGTGCTGGAGGGTTCGGACACGTTCACCTACGTGGTCGATCCCGCGACGCACGACGTGCTGTACGCCAACAAGCGGCTGCGGGACCAAACGCCCTTGGCGTGCGTCGGCGAGAAGTGCTATCGCGCGGTGCGGCGCAAAGACGCCCCATGCGACAACTGCCCGCTGCCCGCGATGGGCGAGCGTGACGACATGCCGCCTCTTGAGCTTATGGACAACGGCATGAAGATGATCTCGTCGGTGAAGCGGATAGCGTGGAAGGACGAGCGGACGGCCGTCATGGTGAACGTCATGGACGTCACGGGACGGGGCTAGCGCATACGAGGGGGCGCAGGGCGCGCGCGGGAGGCTGACGACCTGCGCGTCCTCGGCGCCCGCAGGGTTCTCGCGGCGTCTCGCGCGCGCCGTGTCCGACCAGCACGGCTCCGCTCGCTGATTATTCTTCAATTGTTAACAAAACGCAAAACGGGCTGCGTCTATAATTCAATCACTTTAGTGCGCGAAAGTGCCTGTGCCGAAACGGCTTTTCCGGGTTCTCGGGGGCTTCCCAGGGGGGCAGCCGGCGGAATCTGCTTCGGCAGCGGCTCTGCGCGAGGGGGTTCCATAAAGCAGAAAAGAGGTTGGCATGGATATCGTCCAGATCATCAACGACATCGACGGTTTCGTATGGGGGCCGCCGATGATCGTGATCCTGCTAGGGTCGCACCTGTTCCTGACGTTTCGGACGGGCGTCATCCAGCGCAAGATTCCGACGGCCATCAAGCTGTCCGTGACGAAGGACCCTGACGCGCCCGGTGACATCAGCCAGTTCGGCGCGCTGACCACGGCGCTGTCGGCCACCATCGGCACGGGCAACATCGTGGGCGTGGCCACGGCCATCCTGGCGGGCGGCCCGGGCGCCGTTTTGTGGATGTGGCTCACGGGCGTCTTCGGCATCGCCACCAAGTACTCCGAGACCTACGCTGCGGTGAAGTACCGCGTGAAGGACCACAAGGGCAACATGCTGGGCGGGGCCATGTACGCCTGGAAGCGCGCGTTCGAGAAGAACGGCAAGACCCCCTGGTGGGCCATGCTCGGCGCCGGCGCGTTCGCGCTGTTCGCGGCCGTCGCCTCGTTCGGCATCGGCTCGGCGGTGCAGTCCAGCGCCATGACGGGCATCATCACGTCGAACTTCCCCGGCATCCCCACGTGGGGCATCGGCCTGGGCATCGTCATCATGGTGTCGCTCGTCATCTTCGGCGGCATCAAGTCCATTTCGAAGGTGTGCGAGAAGCTGGTCCCGTTCATGGCCATCGCCTATGCGTGGGGCTGCATCATGATCATCGGCATCAACTGGGAGTTCGTGTGGCCGGCCATCTGCCTCATCTGCGAGTGCGCCTTCACGCCCAAGGCCGCGTTCGGCGGCGCGGTGGGCAGCGGCCTCATGATGGCGCTGCAGTTCGGCTGCGCGCGCGGCCTGTTCTCCAACGAGTCCGGCCTGGGCTCGGCGCCCATCGTGGCTTCGGCCGCCTCCACCCGCAACCCGGCCCGCCAGGCGCTCGTCTCCATGACGGGCACGTTCTGGGACACCGTCATCATCTGCGCGCTCACGGGCATCGTGCTCGTGTCCACCATGCTCGCCAATCCGGGCATCATGGAGTCCGGCCAGATCGCGGCCGGCGCCGACCTCACCAGCGCGGCGTTCGCGTGCATTCCCTACATCGGCACGCCCATCCTGGTCATCGGCATGATCCTGTTCGCGTACTCCACCATCCTGGGCTGGTCCTACTACGGCAACCGCTGCATCACCTACCTGCTGGGCAAGCATGCGGTGCGTCCGTACCAGGTGCTCTACGTGGTGATAGCCTTCCTGGGCGCCATCGGCATCGGCGATTTGGTGTGGACCATCTCCGACATCACGAACGCCCTCATGGCGGTTCCGAACATCATCGTGGTGCTGCTGCTGTCGGGCCTGATCGCGAAAGAGACGAAGCATTACGTGTGGGACAAGAACCTCGAAGAGACGGACGACACTCCCATACCCGTGCTGGAATCGAAGTAGCGCTTCAGCAGGGGACGCGCAGCGAACGGGGCGGTTGGAAGCCCCGAGGATCGAATGGCTATTCTTGAAGCGGGCATCGGCGGCCGAAGGGTCGCCGATGCCCGCTTTTGCTTGGGCTTACTGCTGCCTCGAGGGCTCTCGATGCTCTGCACGCCTCCCTAGACCCAGCGGAAGCTGTTCTTGCCGGCGCCGACTTCGAAGTGGTACTTGGCGATGCCCAAGTCAATCTGCGTGTGCGAGCCCTTCAACGCTTCGGCTCGCACCTGGTTCTCGCCGACGAGCGTGAAAAGGAACTTTTGCTGGTTGAGCGCGGTGGGGGCGAGCAGCGCGGCCTCCATGCCCCGCTCGAACCAATCGGGCAGCGGGCCGTCGGCGCGGCACACCTCCGACAGGGGCCTGCTCTTGTGCGGCGCGCCCGGCGCTGCGGCGTATCCCAGCGCCACCACGCATACCAGCTTGTCGTCCGGGTCCACCGCCCGGCGCGCTTCGCCCTTGCGGAACGTGAGGGCCGCCCAGCACGAATCGATGCCCAGCGTCTTTGCGCGCAGCACCACGCGTTCGCCGCAGTAGCCGATGCGCTCTTCCAGGTCGTCGCTTTCCGGACCGGCCAGCACCAGGTAGTTGCGCACGTTCCAGCGCGCCCCGCCCAAGCGGGACATGAGTCCGGTGAACGCCCGGTCCTCGCCGGCGACCAATCGGATGCTCAGGCCGCCCTCAGCGTTGGCGGCGTCGATCTCGGCTTGCAGGGTGGCGACGCTTTCGGGATCGAGCGGCCGGTCGGTGTAGCTCCTCACGGAATGGCGCGTGCGGATGGCTTCTTGGATGTCCATGGTGCGTTCCTTTCGCATGGGGGGGAGATGCGGATGCGGGAGGCTTTGGGGATCGCGCCGATGCTCATCGGGAGCGGGCGCTCTCCAGCAGGGGGCAGCCCTCGGCGGCCGCCTGCGCCATGACGGCGCAGATATGGTCCGCGAGCGCCTTGACGTGCAGAAGCTCGCTTCTGCCCGCGTCGACGTAGTAGTAGTTCATGGTTCCCTGGCGGTGCATGCCGATCAGGCCCGCATCCTTCAGTATTCGAAGATGGTGGGAGACGGCCGGCCTCGACAGGTTCGTGCGCTCGGTTATCTCGCCCACGCGCATGCCCAGGCGCGGGTTCTCCAGGAGCGCGGTGAAGATGAGCTGGCGCGTCTCGTCGCCCAGCGCGACGAACGTCGTGCGGCAGGCGTCGAACTCCCGGGACAGCTGGAGGCGCTGCTGCAGCCAGGCCTCGCTGGACGCGCCCAGGCATGCGGCGATGTCGTCGTCCATGGTGCCCCCTCCCTTTTTTCTCTAATGGTCCAAATGCTTCGACCATTAAACCACAGAGGTGCGTCCGTGCGGCCATTGGGAAAGAAAGACGAGACGAAGGTGGCTCGAAGCCGTTGCAAAGCGGATCCCTCATTCCCGCGGGAGATGAGGCCGCGTGCGGTTTCGGGAGATTCCGCCGGCTCGAGCCGGTTGGGACATCGGGCCGCGCGGCGCCTTCCCGCTTTGCGGTATGATGGCGGGCATGAAGAAATTGGCGATCATAGGAGGCGGCGCGGCAGGGCTCGCGGCCGCCGTGGCGGCCGCGAGCGAGCTGCGGCGCCTCGGGCTGTGCGTGCGGCCGTCGACGCAGGGCGGGGCGGCCTCGCCCGGGGCGGACGGGGTGGAAGTCGTGGTGCACGAGGCCGACGACCGGGTGGGGCGCTCCATCTTGGCCACGGGCAACGGGCGCTGCAACTTCTCGAACGCGCGGGTGGACGCGGCGGTCTACCGCAATGCGCCGTTCGTGGGGGAGGTCCTTGAGGCCCTTGAGGCGCTCGCGGCATCGGAGCTCGGATGCGTGCGGGCGCCGGGCTCCGATGCGCCGGCCGACCCCGTCCATGCGTTCTTCGCCGACCTGGGCCTCATGTGGCGCGAGGAAGGCGAGGGGCGCCTCTATCCGCTGGCCAACAAGGCGACGAGCGTGCTCGACGTCCTGCGCGCCGCCGCAGCCGATGCGGGCGCGCGCGAATCGTGCGGCCGGGCGGCCGTGTGCGTCGACGAGCCTTCGCGGGAGGGCGAGCGCTTCCATGTCAGGTTCGCCGACGGGGCGGTGGAGCACGCCGACGCCGTCGTCGTGGCCGTCGGGGGGCGCGCGGCCGGTCAGCTGGAGCTTCCCTGCCCGCTCGCCTGCGAGAAGGGGCGCCCGGTGCTCGGCCCCTTGCGCACCGATGCGGCGCTGGTGCGGCAGCTCAACAACATCCGCGTGCGCTGCGACGTTTCGCTCGTGGACGCCGAGGGCGGCCTGAAGGCGCGCGAGCGCGGCGAGGTGCTGTTCCGCGACTACGGCGTGTCGGGCATCGCCGTGTTCAACTTGTCGCGATTCGCCGATCCGGGCGACGAGCTGCGCATCGATCTGCTTCCGCAGGTGCCGTTTGACAAGGCGGAAGGGTTTCTGCGAGCGCGGCGCAAGCGCTTGGCCTTGGCGGGGCGTCCGTGTAGCGGCGAGGCCGTCCTGCGCGGAGCGCTGTTGCCTGCGGTGGCGCATGCGGCGCTGAAGGAAGCGGGCCTGCGCCCCGACGCCCCGTTTGGAAAGGCCGATGCGCCGGCGCTGGCGCGCGTGCTCAAGGGCATGGCGCTCTCCGTGCACGGCATCGGCGACGCGCGCCAGTGCCAGGTGATGCGGGGCGGCTTCGAAACGGGTGCGTTCGACGCGCGCACCTTGGAGGCTTTCGCGGCTCCCGGGCTGTTCGCGGCGGGGGAGGCGCTTGACGTGGACGCGCCCTGCGGCGGGTACAACCTGCATTGGGCCTGGGCGAGCGGCATCCTGGCCGGCCGCGCCGCCGCTTCGCGGCTTGCAGCCGGCGGAGCGCGCGCGAAGAAGGCCGCCCGTGCTTGAGGTTTCGAACATACGGCTCCCGCTCGACGCGGGGCTGCCGGGCGAGGCCGGCGCGTCGCTTGCGCGCGCCGCGGCTGCCGACGCGCTCGGCGTGCAGCGGTGCGACGTGGCGTCGGTCCGCGTGCTTAAGCGCAGCGTGGACGCCCGCAAGAAGCGCGACGTGCATTTCGCGGCTGCGCTCGGGGTGGAGCTGCGCGATGCGGCGCTCGAAGAGGAGGCCCTTGCTGCGGCGGCGGGGCGCGACGGGGCCGGCGCGGCGGCGGGAACGCGGGTGAAGCGGCATGCGCCGTACGAGCCGCTGGTGCCGCCGGTGCGCGCAGCGGCCTTCGAGGCGAGCGGGGAGCCCCGCCCGATCGTGGTGGGCGCAGGCCCCGCCGGCCTGTTCTGCGCGCTCTACCTTGCGCGATCTGGGCTGAGGCCTCTCGTGGTGGAGCGCGGCGGAGACGTGGACGAGCGCCTTGCCGCCGTTGCGGCCTTCGATGCGGGCGCGGAGCTTGACCCGCAGACGAACATCCAGTTCGGCGAAGGCGGGGCGGGGACGTTCTCTGACGGGAAGCTGACCACGAACATCAAGAACCCGATGGCGCGTCACGTGCTGCGCTGGTTCGCGGACGCGGGCGCGCCGGAGGAGATCCTCTGGCAGGCGAAGCCCCACATCGGCACCGACCTCTTGGTGGAGGTGGTGCGCGCGCTGCGCCGCCAGATCGTGGATGCCGGCGGTGAGGTGCGCTTCCATGCGCAGCTGGTCGGACTTGGGTTCGACGGGGATGGCTCGCTTTCCTCCGTGGATGTGCGCGATGCGCGCGACGGGGCCCAGGAGCGCATCGCGGCCCGGCGCGTCGTGTTGGCGTGCGGCCACTCCGCGCGCGACACGTTCGCGCTCGTGCACGAGGCGGGGGTGCGCATGGAGCAGAAGCCGTTCTCGGTGGGCGTGCGCATCGAGCATGGCCAGCACGCGATCGATCGCGCCCAGTACGGCGAGGCTGCGGTCCATCCGGCGCTCGGCGCGGCCGACTACAAGCTGGCCGTGCACCTGCCAGGTGGTCGGAGCGTCTACACGTTCTGCATGTGCCCGGGCGGACAGGTGGTGTGCGCGGCCAGCGAGCCGGGTGGCGTGGTGGTGAACGGCATGAGCCGGTTCGCGCGCGACGGCGAGAACGCGAACAGCGCGCTTCTGGTGGGCGTCGGCCCCGAGGACTTCGGCGGCGACCACCCGCTGGCGGGCGTCGAGCTGCAGCGGAGGATGGAGCAGGCGGCCTACCGTGCGGCCCGTGCAGCCGGCGGCGCGCCCTATGCGGCTCCGGCCCAGACGGTGGGGGATTTTCTGGCAGGTCGTGCAAAAGGTGCGAGCGACACGGTGCGGCCCACTTACGCGCGCGGAGTGGCCTGGTGCGATATGCGGGAATGCCTGCCGGGATTCGTCGTCGACGCGCTGGCCGAGGCGCTGCCCCTGCTCGACCGCAGGCTGCATGGCTTCGCCGATCCGGGAGCTGTGATGACCGGCGTCGAGACGCGCAGCTCGAGTCCCGTGCGCATCGTGCGCGACGAAGGGCTGCAAGCGCAGCTTGCGAAAGGATCGAACGCCTCGGGCGATCGGGACGGGGCGGGCACCGATGCAGGTGCGCGGCTGGGCGGCGGCGCACCGGGAACCGGCCTGTACCCGTGCGGCGAGGGAGCAGGCTACGCCGGCGGCATCATGAGCGCCGCATGCGACGGCTTGCGCGTGGCCCAAGTGGTCGCCGACGCGTTCGGCAGCTAGAATTCGATGCCGCGCCGCGCAAGCGTTCCGTTGCGGAAGTAGTGCTTCACCTCGCGCATCTCGGTTACCAGGTCGGCGGCTTCGATGAGCTCGTCGCTGGCGTCGCGTCCCGTGAGCACGAGTTCCACGCCGCAGGGCCGCGCGGCCACGAGTTCCAAAAGGGCGCCCGCTTCGAGGTATCCCAGCGAGTCGGCCACGTTCGCCTCGTCCAGCACCACGACGTCGTAGTCTTTGCTGAGCAGCGCCTCGCGGGCCTGCGCCAGCCCTGCCCGCGCCGCGGCCGCGTCAGCTTCCTCGTCAAGCGACGCCAGCTCGTTGCCCGTGCCGTACTGCTCGGCCTTGACCCGCTCGTCCATCGCGCGCAGCACGTCGAGCTCTCCCGACTCGCCGTTCTTCATGAACTGCCCGAAGTACACGCGCCGTCCCGCGCCCGCAGCCCGCACGGCAAGCCCGACGGCGGCGGTCGTCTTGCCCTTCCCGTCGCCCGTGTACACGTGCACCTTGCCTTCGTCCATGCAATCGTCCTTTTTCGACGGTGAAGCCGGTCATTCTGGTCCGACGGATGCGCTCGGCGCACGGTGTCCGTCGAAGGTGCTTGGGGTGTCGCCGGTATTGTTAGAAATCGATCAGATCGACCACTCGAACGTCCAGCGCGTCGGCTATCTTCATCAATTGTTCGAGACTGATTTTGACGCGGCCGTTCTCGACGCGATAGATGTAAGAATGCGAGGAGGAATGGCCGATCATGAGCGCAAGGTCTCTCTGCGAGTAGCCGCGATCCGTCCTCGCAGTGCGGATCGCTTCTCCCAGTTGCGCATATCTGCTGTCCATGTTCTCGGCCATGCTTCAGAGGTTATGCGCTAAACTATCTTCATTGGATACTGGTGGGTATCCATTTGCATCGCGTTGTCGCCTTGCGACTTGCAGGCAATGCGGAAGCGGTCGAAAGGAGGCCCTCGGTGCCCATAGTTTCTCGTCTTGGCGATGTGATGGCGGATCGGGGGGTCGGCCTGTGCGATCTTGCCGACGAAGTGGGCATCACTGCGGTGAACCTGTCGCGCATCAAAACGGGCAGGATCCGATCGATACGGTTCTCGACGCTCGAGGCCCTGTGCGAAACGCTGGGCTGCCAGCCCGGCGACATCCTGGAACATGTTTCATTCGACGGCCCGCTGGCCGCATCGGAGCGGCACGGCCGTTGAGCAGCGCCTGTGGACGAGCGAGGATTCGCGTCGTGCGGGGCCTGACGTGAATATCAGTCGCCCAGCTCGCGTTCCCAGTCGAAGCCGGGCGGGGGCGCCAAGGGCACGTCTTCGCCGGCCGCCGCGCCGTCGATCCGCCCGTCCCATTGGCAGGCGCCCATGTCCACGTGCTCGTCGTCGGCGAACGTGACGCCCTCCTCTTCCAGCATCTCGCGCTGCACCTCGGGGCCGCCGAACGCGTAGCCCTTGCACAGGCCGCCGTCCTTGAACACGATGCGATGGCAGGGGATGCGGTTCGCCTCGGCGCCCGGGTCGGGGTTCGCGCGCAGCGCATAGCCCACGTAGCGGGCCGAGCGCGGCGCTCCCACCAGGCGGGCAACCTGGCCGTACGAGGCCACCTTGCCGCACGGCACCTCGCGCACCACCCGATACACCCGGTCCGAGAAATCGCCCATGGCCTTCGCTCCGCCTCCTGCTCGCAGCCGTCTTCCCTGCAAGGGTACCGTATCGCGGGCGGACGCGCAAAGGCCGGGGACGGCGTTGCGGGGGCGGCTCGCGCTGCGGACCCCGTCGCCAACCGTCGCCGTGAGGGCTTCACCTCCGCCCCGCGAGCGGCTCCGCCTGCTCGCTGCGACCTTCAACGGTTCTTTGAGGAATATGTGGTTTCGAAGGCCCGCTGCATACTCGGGCGATTCGGCTTCCCTTTTCCGTTCCCGCACCCTATGCTTGAACGGAGACGAACGTGCGATACCAAGGGGACTGGTCGCTTCTTCACACGGGAGGTTCACGATGGCATCACAGCGCAACCGGCAAGGCGACGGCGCGGACGACCGCGCATCCTGGAACGAAGCCGGCGGGGGAGCGGCTCATGCGTCCGTGCATCCCATCGGGGCTGCGGCGGGCGGGGACGCCACCGCGCGCATCGTCCCCGCAACCTCCGCCGCGCTCGCCGGCGTTCCGCTTCCCGGAAGCTCCCCGGCAACCGAGCCGCTGTACCCTGCGGACCTGGTTGACGCCGAGGCCCTTGCCGACATGCAGGCGTTCAACGACCTCAAGGCGAAGCGCAAGAAGCAACGCAAGCGCAAGATCATCGTCGGCGTCGTCTCGGCCGCAGCCGTGATCGCGCTTGCGGGCGGCGCGTTCGCCTGGTACGCGGCCGATCAGGCGGCCAAGGCGCTGCAGGACATGGCTCCGCAGACGGCGCCTGTCGAGCGGGGAACCTTCGTCGAGACGGTGTCGGCTTCCGGCAACCTGCAGCCCGTGGCGTCGGTGAGCGCCACGTCCGAGGTGGACGGCATCGTGGGCGAGGTGCTCGTGGCCGAGGGCGATCGCGTCGAGGAGGGCCAGGCGCTGTTCACCGTGGTCAACGACGAGTTGGACAAGGCGGTGAACCAAGCCGCCCAGGGCATCGAAGAGGCCAGAAACGGCGTTGCCCAGGCCCAGAACGCCGTGGACGACGCCTACCGCGCCAAGGCGACCGGTCAGCAGGCCGTGGCGAACGCCCAAGCCCAAGCGCAGACGGCCGCAGCGGCCGCCAAAGAGGCCGGGGAAGCGGCGCCCGAGTCGTTCGGCGGCGAGCAGGCGACTTTCGACGAAGCGAGCGCGGACTCCGCAATCAGGTCGGCTGAGCTGGGTTTGAGCAGCGCGAACCTGGCCCTGCAGAACGCGCAGGCCGCCTACGACGAGGCGGTCGCACGCGCTGCCAAGCGCACGGTCGCATCGTCCATCGCCGGTAGCGTGGTCGCGGTCAACATCGAGCCTGGCAAGGCGCTGGGGGCTTCGGCCGGCGCTGCCGCCTCGCCCGTGCAGATCGCCGATTTGTCGCAGATGACTGTGTCCATCAACGTGAACGAGATGGACATCCTCAAGGTCGCCCCCGACCAGACCGCCGAGGTCACGTTCACCGCCGCGCCCGACCTTACGCTGTCCGCCACCGTAATCAGCATTGCCACCACGTCCGCCGGCTCGGACGACTTGGGCACCGCCCAGTACGGCGGCATGGGCGGTGCCGTCACCTATGCGGTGAAGCTGCTCATCGCCGAGCCGGATCCGCGCCTCAAACCAGGCATGACCGCGAAAGCCGACATCACCACCACGACCATCGAGAACGCCCTCATGGTGCCCATCTCGGCCGTGCAGTCCGACGGTTCGGGCCGCAGCTTCGTCATGGTGCTCACCGACCCCGAGACGCAGGAAACGGAGATGCGCACCGTCGAGGTGGTTGCGTCCGACGGGCTCACGACGGTGGTGAAGGGCCAGGTGAAGGTCGGGGATGAAGTGGTGGTGGGAGGCGTGGGGATGGACGTCGGCACGGCCATGGGCGACGGCGCGGCCGCGGTTGACGCCGACAGCGTCATGGTGGGGTAGCGCATGGCCCCCGTCGTTGAAGCCGTCGACCTGCACCGCATCTACGAGAGCGCCTCAGGTCTTACCCATGCTCTGCGCGGCGTGTCGCTCACGGTGGAGCGGGGCGAGTTTTTGGCCATCATGGGCCCGTCAGGCTCGGGGAAGTCGACGCTCATGAACCTGCTCGGCTGCTTGGACACGCCCACGCGCGGGCGCTACCTGCTGGAAGGCGTCGACGTGGCCGCCTACAAAGAGGACGAGCTGGCCGAGATCCGCGCCACGCGCCTGGGCTTCGTGTTCCAGTCGTTCAACCTGCTGCCACGCGCAACCGTGCTGCGCAACGTGGTGCTGCCGCTCATCTACACGGCCTGCCCGCGCAAGGAGCGCGAGCTGCGGGCGCACGCGGCGTTGCGCAGCGTGTCCATCGACGAGCGGCTGTACGACCACAACAGCAACGAGCTGTCCGGCGGCCAGATGCAGCGCGTGGCCATCGCGCGCGCCCTGGTGAACGACCCGGCGCTCATCCTGGCCGACGAGCCCACCGGCAACCTGGACACCGCTACGGGCGACATGGTGTTGAACACGTTCAAGCGGCTGCGCGACGCGGGCAAGACCATCGTGCTCATCACCCACGAGCCCGACGTGGCGGCCCACGCCGACCGCGTGGTGCACATCCGCGACGGCCGGCTCTACGACGGCCCGCACGGCGCGAGTGGCGCCGGGGAAGGGGCGCGGCCATGAAGATCGGCGATCTGTTCTACGAGACGTGGCACGCGCTGTCCGCCAACAAGGGCCGCTCGCTGCTCACCATCCTGGGCATCGTCATCGGCATCGCAGCCGTCATCGCCATGACCTCGCTCATCGCGGGCATTCAGAACACGCTCATGGGCGAGATGGGCTTCGAGCAGGCGCGCCAGGTTTCCATCAACGCATACTCGCCGTCCGGCATCACGTTCGACGATCTGGACAAGCTGGAGCAGGGCCTGCCGGAGTACGAATCGATCACCGGCGCGTCGTTCGGATCAGCCGAAGTCGCCGAAGCCGGCGGCCAGACGAACTACGTGGGCATTACCGGCGTGCGCCCCGACTACTTCGCGGTGATGGGCTCGAAGCTCAAGGAGGGGCGCTTCTTCACGGATGCCGAGAACGAGGGTGCGGCGCGGCTTGTGGTCATCGACGCCAACTCGGTCATGCAGTTCTTCGGCAGCGCCGACGCGCAGGCGGTGGGCTCCGCCATCCGCCTGGGCAACGACGACTACACGGTGGTCGGCGTGCTCGAATCCGCCTCGTTCATGGGCGGCGCGCCGCTCTACGTGCCCTATACCACCGTGCAGACGCGGCTGGGCGGCACGGGCGGCATCCAGCAGATCGTCGGGTTCGCGCGCGAGGGCACCGACATGGATCGTCTGGTCGAAACGACGCAGGCCTACGTGGCGCAGTACTTCAACCTGCAACCCGAAGAGGTGTACGTGCAGTCGCTCGATGCGGTGATCAAGCAGATGGAAACCATGATGGGTGCGTTCTCGCTGCTCATGGGGTCGGTTGCGTCCATCTCGCTGTTCGTGGGCGGCATCGGCATCATGAACATGATGCTGACGAACGTTACCGAGCGCATCCGCGAGATCGGCCTGCGCAAGTCGCTTGGCGCGCGTCGCCGCGACATCACGAAGCAGTTTCTGCTGGAATCCATCATGCTGTGCGTGGCGGGCGGTGCCTTCGGCATCGTGTTCGGTTTTCTGGCTGCGTTCGGCTTGGGCCAGGTGGTGGGCATGGTGCAGCCTGGCATGGCCGTCACGCCGGTGCTGGCGCCAGAGGTCGTGTTCGGCGCCGTGGGCGTGTGCGTGCTCATCGGCGTCGTGTTCGGCTCCTACCCCGCGCGCCGCGCCGCCAAGCTCGATCCGGTGGAGTCGCTGCGCTACCAGTAGGGACGCGGGTGCGGCTCGCGCGTGCGTGCTTGCGTCCCGGTCGTGCGGTCCGATCCGGCCATTCGCGTCGGTCTGCGATCGAATAGGTGCTAGAATGCATCGGTACAAGTTGATTGGCTACGATGGGAGCGCCGGGCGCGGCGCCGGGCCGCCGGAAGGCGGATCCGAGGGGAATGCGGGTGGAAATCCCGCGCTATACCAGTAACCGTAAACGCCGATGAGCGGAACCAGGCAGCGCGCGGCAGCGCTGTCCCGTCTCAGGTGAGGCAAAGTCGGAACACCTGCCCATCATACCTCGAAGCCCTGGAAAGCGAGGTTCCGATGACCATCGGTTCCCAATCCGCACGCCCCGATTCCGGGCGCGCCGGATGCCCCCAAAAGCTGTTGTCCCTGTTGGTTGCGCTCGCGCTGGCCCTGTCGATGGTTCCCGGCCTCGCCTGGGCGGATGCGACGGAAGGGGCCGTGCCAACGGCGGCGCAGGTCGAATCTGCGGAAGACGGCCCCGCTGAGAAGCCTGCCGTTCCGAAGGAGCCGGCCGCTTCCACAACGGAGCTCGAAGCTCCCGCTGGCAAAGATGGAATCATCCAGCCGAGCGACAAGGCGGATTCGAAAGCGATGGGAGACGGTTCGGAGGGCGGCGGGCTGCCGAACGCGATCGAACCGGATGCCGCAGGCGCTCCATCGGCATCAGCGCCTGCCAAGACAACCTATGAGTTGAGTTCGGTTGACGTCGCGAGCAGCGGGCAGCTTCTGCAGGCGGGCAACACCGCCATCCCGCACCCCAAGCGTCTGCTGCAAGGATATGAATCGGACGTGCCGAGCGATGCCGAGATGGCATACGTCTGGTACGTCGCGGACGACGCGGCCGGTACGAACGCACGTGCGCTTGGAGGGTTCGATGCGGCAACCGGAGAACTCGCGCTCACGGACGACCTGCAGGGCATGTACGCGTACGTGGAGGCGAATGCCGGTTCGAACACGGTGCGCAGCGAACCCTTCTTGGTGGAGGGCTCTGCCGTTCGGACGCTGACCGTCGGTGCCAAGGTCGTCGGCACGACGAAGCATGAAGCAGGTGGGGAGTATCGCGCCGAGGCGTGGGTGCCTCTCACCGAATACGCCTGGTCGAGCGAAGTGAGGACGACCGCATGGGACGTGTTCGCGAAGCTGCTCGACAAAGCCGGCTACTGCTACGACCTTGCGGGCGGCACGCCGTATTCCATCACCACGCCCGATAAAACGTACACGCTCGCCATGAGCGCGAGCGCGCCGTGGAGCTACTGGGCGTTCTTCGTGAACGGAGCATACGCAAGCGTTGCGGCGAACGGCTACGTGCTCCAAGACGGCGATGCCATCGAGCTGCGCTACATTGATGCGGCGGGCATCGAGAAGCCGTCGGGCGGCGTGGCCGTCAACCCCGGCGCCGACCATCCTGCCCTGGAAGTTGGCTGGGGCGGCTTCGCCAACGGCGGCGCGGGCTCGGTCGTGCAGGATGCGGCAACGCCGACGGGCAAGGCCGATGCCGCGTGGACGAGCTCGCTGCTCACCGACGAGGAGCGGGCCGCCGGCGCCTACGCGTCCGCATCCGAGCCGCTTATCGTCGGCGGCAAGCTGTACGTAGTGTCTTGCTCGACCTCGTACGATCCCGAGACGTGGGCATCCGTCTCGAGTCTCGCGAGGATCGACGTCATCGATCCGTCGACCGGCACCGTGGAGAAACGGCAAGCGCTGGCAACCTCGATGGACAGCGTGTGCCGTCCCGTGTACGCAGACGGCATCATCGTCATCCCGCTTTCCGGCGGCTGCCTGCAGGCGGTTTCCGCAGCCACGTTGGAAACGCTGTGGGTGGTCGAGGGCGTTTCCGGCGCGCAGTCGCTTTCGACGCTGACCGTTTCGGACGGGTACGTGTACGTGTCCACGGCGGATTCGCTCAACGACTCATGGAATGCGTCATCGGGCACGATCCGCCGCATCAACCTGCGCACGGGGGCCTTGGCGGGCTCGGCGTCAAACGACGAGTCCGGGTATTACTGGGCAGGCGGCGTGATGGCGAACGGATGGTTCCTCGTTCCCGACGATTCGGGGAAGATCACGTCGTACGCTGCCGATCTGTCCACCATGATCGGCAGCGTGCAGGTGGGCGACAAGGGCATTCGATCATCGCTCGTGGTCGAAGGCGGCTTCGTGTACGCTGCGTCTTCCGACGGCGTGCTGCACAAGCTGTCCGTAGGCGAAGACGGCGCGCTCGCCGAGGTTGGAGAGGCCCCCTTTGCGGCTCACTCCACCTCCACGCCCACGATAGCGGGCGGCAAGGCGTACGTGGGCGGCAGCCTGTCGAACTACAAGGGCGTGCTGGCGGTGATCGATTTGGACACGATGACCGCGACGCAGGTGACGAAGGCGGACGGGGTCGATTTGCCCGCCGCGATCCAAAGCACCCCGCTCGTGTCGATGCAAGGCGGCCGAACGTACGTGTACTTCACGTACAACGGGGCGACGGCTTCGCGGTCCGCTTACGCCTCAGGCGGCGGCGTGTACGTCTACCGGGCGGGCGACGCGCAGGCTTCTCTTCTCTACGATCCGACGGGCGACCTTGCGAACTACTGCATGGCTTCGGTGATAGCCGGGCCTGACGGAACGCTGTACTACACGAACGACTCCGGGCACCTGTTCGCCCTCAGAGCGAAAACGGACGGCGGCCCGGATGGCGGCCCGAACGACGGCAACGGCTCGGGAGGCGGCGGCAACGGCGATGCAGGCAACAAGGGAGGCGCGGGCCCGTCAAGCGGCGTGGGCGGCGCCGGCTCTGTTCCCGCTGCCTACAAACCGCTTCCGCAAGCGGAGGCGAAGGCGGGCGATGCCCAGGACGGTTCGGTGCAGGGCGAAGCGGCCAGGGCTTCGGCTGCGACGGTGGCCGACGCTGGGGCTGGAGCCGCCCGTGCGGCGTCGGAGAGCGCGGAGGACGGTGCCGCCTCGGTCGGACTCGCTGGCGGCGTGAACCCGTGGGCCGTGGGTGGCATCGCCGTCGGCATCGCCGGGCTGGCGGGCGCCGCGGCGTACGTCATGCGCGTGCGCCGCCGCGGAGGGGAGGCATCGTGACGGAAGATGGGAACGGCGAAATGGACCGGGCGAATGGCGAAGGCGAGGGGTGCGGCGGCGGAACGGATCGAACGGCCGATGGCGGGGGCGTTTGCGATGGCGGTTCGCGCACGCACCCTCTTCCTGCAACCGAGCCCGACGAGCGCATAGCGCCCGGCGCCCCGAGCGCTCCGGCAGCGCAGCCGAGTGGCGGGCGGGCGCCCCTTCGCACGGGGCAGAAGGTGGGCGTGGCGGTTGCCGCAGCATGTTCGGTCGCCCTCATCGCCGTATCGGCGTTCTTCCTGGCGCCGGCCGTCGCCCCCGAAGCGGCGGGAAACGATGCGCTGCGGACCACGGTGCAGCTGTCTGGCGAAGCCGGCGATTCGCAAGGCGCCGGCGCCCAAGAAGCCGACGGCGAGAACGCGTCTCCCAAGGCGGAGGGCGATGAGGCCGCTGCGGAGGATGCTGATTCCGCCGGCGCCTCGGCCGGAGTTTCCGACGCGGGCTCATCGGCTTCAGGCGGCGGGGGGCCCTCGTCTTCTGGGTCGGCCGAGCTCTCGGGCGGCTCTTCGTCGGATTCCCGGCCTCCCGCGCAGAACGCCACCGTCACCGTGAGCGTGACGGTGGACTCGTCGGCTGCCGGCGGCGCCGTTTCGGGCGGCACGACGGCGACGTTCGCGCAGGGGGCCACGGCCTACGACGCGCTCATGGCATGCGGGTTGTCCGTGAACGCATCCGGCGGCCAATACGGCGTGTACGTGAGCGCTATCGGCGGGCTGGCGGAGAAGGAGCACGGCGGCAAGAGCGGCTGGGTGTACACCGTCAACGGCTCGGATCCCGGCGTGTCCTGCAGTGCATGCGTTCTGCGGGACGGCGATTCCGTGTCGTGGTTCTACGTGACGGGCTAGCGCGAGCGATGCGGAGCCCGGCATGAAGAACACGGTGTTCGACCTCTACCATCCCGGCGTGGCGCTGGCGTACTTCGCGGCCGTGCTCGTGTTCTGCATGGCGGCGTTCCAGCCGGTGTACCTGGGGCTTGCGCTCGTCTCGGGGTTCGCCTACAGCGCCCGCCTGCACGGTTGGCGGGCGGCGGCGCGCAGTGCAGCCTGGCAGCTTCCGCTGCTGTTGATCGTGGCGGTGGCGAACCCGCTGTTCTCGGCGTCGGGGTCCACGGAGCTGTTCCGCATCGGCCTGCGGGCCGTCTACCTGGAGAGCCTGGAGTTCGGTTTGTGCATGGGCGTCATGCTGGTGTCGGTCGTGCTCTGGTTCTCGAACGCGTCCCACGTGCTTTCCATCGACAAAGTCATGGCGCTGTTCGGCAACGTGGCGCCGGTGGTCGCGCTCATGCTGTCGTTCGCGGCGCGGCTCGTGCCGCAGTATGTGCGCCGAGGCGCCGAGATCGAGGCCGTCCAGCACGCCACGAGCGCCGCGCGTCCGCGCTCGGCCAAGGAAAGGGGCGCGTTTCGCCTGCGCCAGGTGTCGGTGCTCATGGGCTGGAGCATGGAGGATTCGCTCGAGACAGCCGATGCCATGCGGGCGCGCGGATGGGGCGCGGCGCCCAAGCGCACCGCGTACCGGCGCTTTCGCTTTCGCGCGCGCGACGCCGCGGCGTTGGCGGCGCTCGCGCTGCTCGTGGGTGCGAACGCGTTTCTGGCATGGACGGCGTGCGGGCAGTTCTCGTTCTACCCAACGATGAGCCGGCTCGCGTTGTGGTGGGGCTACGCCCCCTATGTTGTGTTCGTGTTCCTGCCCCTGGTTCTGCAGATTGCGGAGGACGTTCGATGGAAGAGATGAGGGATTCGGCGGTGAGGGGACGCTGTGCGGCCGTCCCGGCCGCCGCGTGCGCGGCAGCTTCGCCGCCGGCCGTGCGGCTGGCGGGCTTCGGGTTCTCGTACCCCGACGGGCAACCCGTGCTTGCGGACGTCTCCTGGCGCGTGGAAGCCGGTTCGTTCGCGCTGCTCGTGGGCGGCACCGGCAGCGGGAAGACCACGCTTTTGCGCTCGCTCAAGCCCGAGATCGCGCCCGTTGGCGCCCGCAGCGGCGCACTCGAGCTCTTCGGCGAGCCGTACGAGGCGTGGCGAGAGCGCGGCTCGGCAGCGTGCGCGGGCTACGTGGCGCAGAGTCCCGAGAACCAGATCGCGTGCGACGTCGTGTGGCACGAGTTGGCGTTCGGGCTGGAGAACCTGGGAGTGCCGCCCGACGCCATGCGGCGGCGCGTGGCCGAGGTGGCGCACTTCTTCGGCATCGAGCCGTGGGTGCGCGCTTCGACCGCTGCGCTTTCAGGCGGGCAGAAGCAGATGGTGAACCTGGCGGCCGTGCTGGCCATGCAGCCCCGTTTGCTGCTGCTGGACGAGCCCACGGCGCAGCTGGACCCG
Source organism: uncultured Eggerthellaceae bacterium (assembly GCA_958454405.1). Taxonomy (GTDB): domain Bacteria; phylum Actinomycetota; class Coriobacteriia; order Coriobacteriales; family Eggerthellaceae; genus Enteroscipio. Next base: position 39,051 of record CAUEBO010000014.1, read on the forward strand.
GTGGCCGAGAAGAGCTTCCTCCACGCGCTGTTCCGCATCAACCGCGAGCTGGGCATCGCCGTGGTGGTGGCCACCCACGCGCCCGAGGCCATGGTCGCCTACGCCACCGCCGCCTTCGAGCTGGCCGACGGTCGCGTGGAAGCCGTGCCGCTCGAGCGCTTCTCGTGCCCTCCTTGTCATCCTGAGCATTCGACAGTCCAGTGGACTGTCGAACTCCCGAGCACGCGAAGCGAACGCAGGGAGGCGTCGCGAAGCGATGACGCGCAGCGCGGAGTCGAAGGATCCCGAGCGGCGTTAGCCGTGGCGCCTTCGGTTGGCACCGCGCGGGATCCTTCGACTCCGCACCTTCGGTGCTCCGCTCAGGATGACGGGGAGGACTCGCGCCCGTCTCGCGGTCGCTCCGTCCGCGCCGACGGCGCGCCTCCCGTCCTCGAGGCGCGCGACGTGCACTTCCGCTACGCGCGCGACGGCGGCTGGGTGCTGCGCGGCGCGGACCTCGCGGTGGAGCCGGGCACCGTCCACGCCGTCGTGGGCGGCAACGGATGCGGGAAGTCCACGCTGCTGCGCGTGCTGGCCGGGGCCCTCAAGCACGAGCGGGGCCGCGTGCGCAACGCCTGCGCGAGCGCCCAGGCCCTGCTGCCTCAGGATCCCAAGGCGCTGTTCGTATGCGATTCGGTCGCCGAAGAGCTTGCCGAATGGCAGGTGCGCTGCGGCTACGACGACGCGGCGGTGGAGGGGGCCGTGCGCCGCTTCGGCCTTGGAGCGCTGCGCGACCGGCATCCCTACGACCTTTCGGGCGGCCAGCAGCAGAACCTTGCCCTTGCGAAGGTGCTGCTCACGAACCCGCGGCTGCTGCTGCTCGACGAGCCCACCAAGGGTCTGGACGCCCCTTCCAAGCTGGCCGCCGCCGACGCGCTCGCCGCATGCGCGCGCGAGGGGGCGACCGTGGTGCTCGTCACGCACGACCTCTCGTTCGCCTCCCGAGCGGCCGATCGCGTGTCCATGCTGTTCGACGGCGAGACGGCGTGCACCGAGCGTGCATCCGCCTTCTTCGAGCGCAACCTGTTCTACCGGCCGGCGCCCGACGGGTTCTCGAAGCTGTGGGACGCGCGCCGCGCTCCTGCCGCGCGCTGCGACGGGGCCGGGGACGGCGCGTGCGGGCGCGCCGGCTCGACGGCGGAGGGCGAATCGTGAGCGCAGGAGGGGAGGACTCGATGATGGCGCGATTCCTGCAGCGGGCCGAAGTCCCGGTGCTCGTGGCCGTTCCGGCGACGCTCGTCCTGTGCGCCCGCTTCGAGTTCGATCAGACGGCGCTCGTCACCCTGGCCGTGGCCGCGGCGGCCGTGGCCGTGTTCTTCGCGGGGTTCGAATCGTCGCGCCCCGCGCTGCGCCAGATCATGCCCACCGTCGTGCTGGGCGCGCTGGCGGCGGCGGGGCGCATCCTGTTCGCGCCCGTTCCCGACTTCAAGCCGGTGAGCGCCCTCTGCATCCTGGCAGGGGCGGTGTTCGGGAGGCGCAGCGGCTTCATGGTGGGCGCGCTGGCGGCGCTCGTGTCGAACTTCTTCTTCGGGCAGGGCCCGTGGACGCCCTGGCAGATGTACGCGTGGGGCCTCGTGGGCTACCTGGCCGGCGTGCTGGCGGATCGCGGCTGGCTGGCGCGCACGCCCGTGCTGTGTTCGTACGGGTTCCTCTCCGGGCTTCTGTACGGCCTGCTGCTGAACAGCTGGTACATCGTCGGCTTCGTGCATCCCATCACGTGGCCCGCAGTTGTGGCGGCGTACGCGGTCGCCCTGCCGTTCGACGCGGTGCACGGTGCGGCCACCGCGGCGTTCCTGCTTATCCTGTACGCGCCGTGGCGGCGCAAGCTCGAGCGCATCAAGCGCAAGCACGCGCTCGTTTCGAGGTGATGGGCCCGAAGCGAGCGCGCGTTCGGCCGAGGCCCTGCTCCGGGATGCCGCGCCACGGCTTAACCTGCGGTTGACACTGCGGTGGGGCGAGGATACTATATGGGTGGCGATCAGGGACAAGAACAGAAGCTGAAACGGACTCCGAGAGATTGCCGTCCTTCTCGAAGCGGTCGGGCGCGTAAGCCGATCCGCCGTCCGGGCTCTTTCCTTGCTGCATGCGGTGGCTTGCATGGTCGTCTTGCAACGTGCATATCGAAGGAAGGAACTCCCATGGCTCACAGAGCGGCCCGATTGCTTGCAGGCGCGATGACATGCGCGCTGGCTGTCTCGCTGTGCCCGATCGCGCATGCGGCGCCCCCGCAGGCATCTTCGGTCGATGAGGGCCGGGGGGGGGGCTTCCCTCTAGGCATTGACGGCTCGCAGGCGTTCGCTTCCCCCGCTGAAGGATCCTTTCGCTCGGCGACCGAGGTGACGGTGGGAACGAACGGCGACTACACGACGGTGACAGCTCTGTTCGAGGACTCCGGCGTTGCCGGCGACGTCGTCGCGAAGCTGACCGAAAACGTGACCGAGCCTGGGCGGACTGCGAGCTCGGGCCCGCTTTCGATGCCCGATCGGTTCACGTCGCTCACCATTCAATCGGACTCGTCGTGCGAGTGGCTTCTCGCGGACGGCCTGGACAACGAGGAGCTCGGCTGGCTGTTCGCCAACGGGCGCAACCTGACCATCGGCGCGAACGTGACGGTGCGAAGCGATGCGGGCGTCCACTCGCCCAGGATACTGGGAGGCGGTTGCCAGCAGGACGTGACCGGGTCTCCCGTCGTGACCATCGACGGCACGGTGGACGGCGACGTGTGCGGAGGCGGCTACCGCAGCGTCGTCACGGGCGATCCGCAGGTGGTCGTCAACGGAGAGGTGCACGGCGACGTCGCGGGCGGCGGCTTCGCGCAGCCGTTGGACGAGGCCACGGCGGAAACGGCCCACGCCGACATCGCGGGCAGCACGGCGGTGGTCGTCGGCAAGGGCGGCTTTGCCAACACGGTGATTGGCGGCGGCTGCATTCTCGCGTCTGCTGGATTTGCGAGCAGCCCCTCCTCTGTCGACACGCTGACGGCAAAGGTGTCCGGCGACTGCTCGATCGATGTGGAGGGGCACATAGGCTATTCCGACCCTGCTCTCGTCGGAGGCGGCCTGGTGGACATCAGGGGAGGCTCCGTTTCCGGCGACGTGAGCGTGGCGGGCGAGGCGAGCATCGTCATAGGGGCGGCGGCTCAAGGGAAAGATTGGTCCGAGTTTCCCCTCGTCGGCGGTGGACGGGCCCTCGTGTTCACCGACGATGCGGCGCAGAGTCGGGCGACGGCCGACGTGGGCGCCGTGACGGTGAGCGCGACCCAAGACGAAAACGCGGATTACCAAGACTATGGCCAAATGTTCGGAGCTTTCACGGGCGGCGGCTATGCGAACGGCGTGAGGGCCCAAGCGAACGTGGCTCGCGGCGTCGTCGTCACGACTGCTCGAGCGAGCGTCGACCAGCATGGCCTCGTCGGAGGCGGTCGAGCCGTCAACGGCGCCCAGGCGAACGTGAACGGAACCGTGCGCGTGGCCATCCAGTCGATCGGCGGCCAAGACTACGATTACGCGAACGCGCAGGTGGTCATTGCTGGAGGCTTCGCGTTGGCCGGCAACCTGCAAGCCGGTCAGGCGCCAGAGGCGTCCGTTGCGAACGTCGGCGGCACTGAGCTGGTCGTGAAGAAAGGCGCTTCGGTGTCGAGCGCGGAGTCGGGCGACTTCCCTGTCAATCTGGTGGGCGGCGGCCTTGCCTGGGACGACGGCGGGTCGTACGCCGATGCGCGCGCCGCGCAGGCGCGCGTGCTGCGAGCAACCAGGGTCGAATTGGAGGCTGGCGTGGTCGTACCCGATGCGGTGATGGGCGGCGGCTTCGCTTTCGGTCGCGGCGATGCTTCGGCGCAGGACTCCGCCGTCGTGGTCGGCAACGCGGCGAGGCCGGGATCGACGCGGGGCGGCCTTCTGGGCGGAGGCTGCGCTTCGAGCGGCGGGAGCGCCGGCGTTGCCGGAAACGTGTCGATTGAGGCGAACGGAGCGACGCTGGCGAAGACCTATGGCGGCGGCAGGGCCGAGGACGATTCATGCGACGCGGACGTCGGAGGAAACGTTTCCATCGCGCTTTCCGGTGCAGGGTCTTCGTCGAGCATCTACGTTGCCGGCGATGCGCATGCAGACGTCCTGGGCGATGCGGACGTCGTCATCACCGGGACGCAGAGCAAGCCCGTCTCGCTGGAGGGCGTGGGGGCCGACGAGTCTTCGTCGAACGTGCAGGGCGCGGTGTCGCTCACGGTCGGCGACGGCGTTGCGCCGACCGAGGTTCCCCTCTACTACGCATACGCCGTCGACGACGTGGTCGTGACCGATCAGGCGACGCTTGCCCATGCAAGCGTCGGCGCGGGCGGTGGGGCGAACAAGAACAAGCTGTTCTGGGGAGCTGAAACGCTCTCCGTCGCCTCCGGCGGCATCCTGGCTTTGACGAACGCGAACAGCACGGCTGACCAGGAGGCGGTCGCGGGCGATTTCACGGGCGGCGGCACCGTGAGGCTGCTGTCCGGCAAGGAGCTGTCCATAGGAGGCAAGGCTTCGGGAGACACTGCGATCGAGATCGACGGAACGCCCCAGCTCGGTGAATCGTACGTGACGGTGGCTGCAGACGGAGGCGGCACGTTCTCTTACAGCGACGGGGGCCTGGTGCTTGCGAACCGGGAGACGGCGCTGCCGCAGCGGTGGAGGATCGTCGAATCCGCCTCGTCCCATGCCGTGACCGCGAGCGTGTACCTGAACGACAGGCTCTGGCCCGACCATGGCAAGACCATCTCGCTTGCGACGAACGGGTCTTCTTTGGCCGATCTTGCGGACGTTCCCGACGGCAGCTACGATGTTTGCGTCGACGGCATCGACACGGGCGTGGACGTGCAGGTGGCCGGAGCGGACGCCGAAGCGCGCATCGACTTCTACACGGTTTCATTCCGCATCGAGGACGGCGACGGCGCGTCTGGCAGCATCGTTTCCGCCACGGTGGGCGACAGTCCCCTGCAAAGCGGCGCCGAGGTGCTCAAGGGATCGTCCGTCGCTTTGACGGCCGAAGGCCATGGTGCGACTTCCTACGAATATGCGTGGAGCGGCGCGGGCATCGTCGCTTCGTCGGGCTCCGCGATCGTCGTGGACGGGATTTCCGCGCCAGTCGACGCCGTGTGCGCCGTGACGGGATTCGCAGCGCCGAAGCCCGAAGAAAACCGCATCGAGGGCATTCGGGGCGGGAGCTTGCTGGAGCGGGGCGTCAGCGTTTCGTTCGCTGCGATCGGCGCAGGCATGGACAACGACGCTCCGAGCGCGGGCGACTATCGTTGGGTTCCGCGCAGCTGGAAGGTGAATCCGTCAGGCGTATTCGACCCGGCAGGCCCTTACGTTGCGCAGTTCGACACCGCGGGCATGGCTTTGGGGCGCCACGAGCTGGTGGTCACCTACGGCCTTGAGCGGTACGACGGTTCCGTTTGGATCGACACAGGCGAAACCGGCAAGAACTCCTTGGCCTTCGAGCTCGTGCCTCCGGGCTCCCATCAGGCGCCGGATGCTGTTCCGGAGTCCGGAGCAGGCGCAGGGCCCGGCTCGCACCAGGGAAGCGCGCCATCGCTTGCGCCGACTAGCGATGCCCTTTCTCCGATCGCGTCTGCGACGTTCGGCTGCGCGGCGCTCCTGTCCGCAGCGCTTGCGGCTTTGTGTGCGGCGAGGCTTCGCAGGAGGGAGGGGCTGCGCTAGCCGCCGCCCCAGCATGCTCGGCTGCAAAGTGCCCGAGAAATGCACCTCTCTGACAGGGCAAAGACGTCCAAGGCGGTGCGGGCGGAGAAGATCGATTGCGGCCGGAAGCGCTGCGCTCCTCGACGCTTTCCGCACAGTGCGCCGCACGTGCGGCGCGCCGCTTTCCGGGCGAGCGCCTTGCGCGCGAGCGCCGTCGTGCTACAATGCGAATCCCCTGTTCCATTCGCAGGATCGATGGCAAACGGCGGCAGGTTGCGGCATGCCGCCCGAGGCTCGCGCGCCGCGGGCGACGAACGAGGAAGTGCCCCCTATGGCGAAGCTGACAAGCACGATGCAGGAGACGGTCGCGGCGCTCAAGCGCGGGGATGCGGCCCTGTTCCCGACGGAAACGGTGTACGGCCTGGGCGTGGCCGTTGATGCGGCGGAAAGCCCCCGGCTGCTCTTCGACCTCAAGGGACGCGACCAGGGCAAGCCCATCTCCTGGCTCGTGGCCGACGCCGCCGACCTCGATCGGTACGGCAGGCTCGTCCCCGACTTCGCCCGCGTGCTCGCGCGCACGTTCTGGCCCGGGCCGCTCACCCTCATCGTGAAGGCCTCCGAGGCGGTTCCCGCCGCGTTCCGCTCGGCCGAGGGCACCATCGGCCTGCGCATGCCCGACAGCCGAACGGCGCTCCAGCTCATCCGCTCGGTCGGGTGCCCTCTCGCCACGACGTCGGCGAACATGGCGGGCCTCAAGGCTCCGCGCTCGTTCGAGGCCGTCGACGACGTCCTCGCGGAGCGCGTCGGCGCCGTTCTGGCCGACCCCGACGATTCCGGGAAGAGCGGCGTGGCGTCCACCGTCCTCGACTGCACGCACGATCATCCGGTGATGGTGCGGGAAGGCGCCATCACCGTGGCCGACATCCAGTCGCTGTCGTAGCCTCGCGCTTCGGCTTGCCCTGCAAGGCTTGGGGGCGTTTCCGGGCTTTTCCGGAAGAGATGCTGCGCCGCGCGGGCGTCAACCGCGCGGTTCCAGCGTCGTCGGGGGCGATGTGCCGCAAGGCGTACTCGCAGCCGCAAAGAGCGGGACCGCTTCCATGCGCGGTCCAGCCTCGCCTTCGCAAGAATCGGAAACGACCGAAAATGCGGTCGAATGCGCAGTCCGCGGATCCATTTTGCGGCTTTCGCGCGCGGACGCCGCGCATAACGCCTGGTCGCAAAATCCGAGCGCCCGTTCGCGCGCTCGGCGATTGCACATTCGACCGCATTTTCGTCCACCTGCCCGTCTTCCGCCCTTCGGCTGGGCGCGGGCGCAAGCCTCGGCGCGCGGCGGCTGCGGCACCCGCCGCCCTTCCTCTCGGCCGATCCCGCGGGCGCGCATTCGGCGCCTCGGAGTATAATGGAGCGAAACTCCTGGGGAGGGGATTGTCATGGATGTCGCGGTCACTGCCGCGCCGGTGGGCTTCTTGTCCCATGACGGCGCGTCGAAGATCAAGGGTCTCGAATGGAAGCCCGCCGAGGTGAGGGGCAGGAAGCGCGCCGCGCCGCGCGGGGTGGTGCAGATCGTGCACGGCATGGTGGAGCACGTGGGGCGCTACGACGAGTTCGCCCGTTTCCTTGCGGAACGCGGCTTCGTGGTGTGCGCCGCCGACCACATCGGGCACGGCAAAAGCGTTTCATCGCCTGAAGAGCTGGGCTGTCTGCCCGTCGACGGCAAGGACGTGCTCATCGAGGACGTCCACGAGCTGCGCAAGACCGTGACCGCGCGCTATTCGCGCCAGACGCCTTACATCCTGTTCGGCCATTCCATGGGCAGCTTCATCGTGCGCGCCTATTTGGCCCGCTACGGCGAGGGCGTCTCCGGCGCCGTGCTGTGCGGCACCGGCCAGCAGCCGCTTGCGCTGTCGAAGGCCGGCAACATGCTCGCGCGCGCCATAGCCCGGAGCAAGGGGCCCGACTACCGCAGCGCCCTGCTCGATCGCATGGGGGTGGGCGCGTATGCGAGCCAGATCGAGGGCGCGCGCACGCCGCACGATTGGATATGCACCGACCCGGCCGTGGTGGACGCGTATGCTGCAGACGAGCTGTGCGGGGCCGTGTTCTCCGTGGGCGGGTACGCCGCCCTCACCGACCTCACGGGCGAGGTCGCCACGGCACGATGCGCGGCCAAGGTGCCGAAGGACCTGCCGCTGCTGTTCGTGGCAGGCGCGGAGGACCCGGTGGGGGCGTGCGGCAAGGGCGTGGAGTCCGCTGCCGAGCTCATGCGCCGCTCGGGGGTGCGCGACGTCGAGATGAAGCTGTACGAGGGCATGCGCCATGAAATCCTCAACGAGCCCGGCCGCGCCCAGGTTTATACTGATGTGGTCGATTGGATTGAGGAGCATGCATGCCGAAACGCTACGTCGTAGCGCTCGACCAGGGAACCACCTCGTCGCGCGCGATGCTCGTCGATGCGCGCGGTCGCGTCGTCGATGCGGTGCAGAACCCGTTCCCGCAGATATACCCCCAACCCGGCTGGGTGGAGCACGATCCGCGCGACATCCTGTCCTCGCAGCTGGGCGCGCTCACCGAGCTGTTGGTGGCGCGCAACCTCGGGCCCGATGACATCGACGGCATCGGCATCACCAACCAGCGCGAGACCACGATCGTGTGGAACCGCGAGACGGGCGAGCCGGTGATGAACGCCATCGTGTGGCAGTGCCGCCGCACCGCGCCCCTCATCGAACAGATCGCCGCCGATCCTGCCGTTGTGCGCGAGATCGCAGACCGCACGGGGCTCGTGCCCGACGCGTATTTCTCCGCGAGCAAGGTCAAGTGGATTCTCGACAACGTGGAGGGCGCGCGCCAAGACGCGGAGGACGGCAAACTGGCGTTCGGCACGGTTGACAGCTGGCTCATCTGGTCGCTCACACAGGGGCGGGTGCATGCCACCGACGTGACCAACGCCAGCCGCACCATGCTCTTCAACATCCACGACATGCGCTGGGACCCCTGGCTGCTCGATCTGTTCGACGTGCCCGCGTCGATGCTGCCCGAAGTGCGCCCGTCGTCGGGCGAGTTCGGGCGCACGGCGAACCCCGGCATCGCGCCGGGCGTGCCCATCTGCGGCGTGGCGGGTGACCAGCAGGCGGCGCTGTTCGGCCAATGCTGCTTCGAGGCGGGCCAGGCGAAGAACACGTACGGGACCGGCTGCTTTTTGCTCATGCACACCGGATTCGAGGCCTGTCGGTCGAACCACGGCCTGGTCACGACCGTCGCCGCATCCAGGCCCGGTACTGAAGCTCCCGAATACGCGCTGGAGGGCAGCGTGTTCGTGGCCGGCGCGCTCATCCAATGGCTGCGCGACGAGCTGGGCCTCATCGACGCGGCCGACGAGACCGACGCGCTGGCCCGCAGCGTCGAAGGAACCGACGGCGTGTACGTCGTGCCGGCCTTCACCGGGCTGGGTGCCCCGTACTGGGACGCCGATGCGCGCGGCGCCGTCTACGGTCTCACCCGCGGCACGACCCGCGCGCAGCTGGTGCGCGCCGCGCTGGAATCCCTGGCGTACCAGGTGCACGATCTGGCCGTGGCTATGGAGGCCGACGCGGGCGTGCCCCTGCGCGCGCTCAACGTCGACGGCGGCGCGTCGGCGAACGATTTTCTCATGCAGTTCCAAAGCGATCTCTTGCGATGCGAGCTGCGCCGCCCCCAGAATACGGAGACGACGGCGCTCGGCGCGGCGTTCCTCGCCGGGCTGGCCACGGGGTTTTGGAAGGACGCCGAGGTTCTGTGCGAGCTGCGGTCCTCCGACGAGCACTTCGAGCCGTCCATGGACGATGCGCGGCGCGAGGCGCTGTTGGAAGGCTGGAAGCGCGCCGTCCGCAAGACGATGGGGTAGACGAGAGAAAGGCTCTGCGGTGAAACTGAGCATTGCAAGCGACCACGCGGGATTCGAGCAGAAGCAGGCGCTCGCGGCGCATTTGCGGGAACGCGGCCACGAAGTGGTCGACCGGGGCCCCGATTCCGACGATCGCGTGGACTACCCCGACTTCGCCGAACTGGTCGCGCATGACGTGGCGGACGGCGAAGCCGAGCGCGGCGTGCTCGTGTGCGGCACTGGCATCGGCATGGCCATCGCCGCCAACAAGGTGCCCGGTATCCGCGCCGCGAACATCGTGTCGCCGGCTTTCGCCGTGCTCTGCCGAGAGCACAACGACGCGAACGTCGTCACGCTCTCGGGCCGCTTCGTCGACGAGGCCGTGAACCGCGAGATCCTCGACGCGTTCCTCTCCACCGGGTTCGGCGGCGGCCGCCATGCGGGCCGCGTCGAGAAGATCAGGGCCCTCGAAGCCGAGTAGCGCCGGCTGTCGCGGTTTTCGCGGCTTGGCAGGTGCTCCCGGCCCGCAGGTTGTGCTAGCATACGGAAAAACGCCTTGTCGAAAGGAACCGCCCATGTCCTTGGCCTACCTGCCCCAGACCGATCCCGCCGTCGCCGACGCGCTGCGCCAGGAACTCGCGCGCGAGCGCGATTCCGTCGAGCTCATCGCATCGGAGAACTTCACGTCCCGCGCCGTCATGGAGGCCGTGGGCAGCGTGCTCACGAACAAGTACGCCGAGGGCTATCCGCGCAAGCGCTACTACGGCGGCTGCGAGAAGGTGGACATCGTCGAAGACCTGGCGCGCGACCGCGCCTGCGAGCTGTTCGGCGCGGGCTTCGCGAACGTGCAGCCCCACTGCGGCGCGAACGCCAACTTCGCCGCTTACGCGGCGCTCATCGAGCTGGGCGACACGGTGCTGGGCATGAGCCTGGACCAGGGCGGCCACCTCACGCACGGCTCGCCGGTGAACTTCTCGGGCCGCTACTACAACTTCGCCAGCTACGGCGTGGACCCCGAAACCGAGACCATCGACTACGACGAGGTGGAGCGCATCGCCAAGGAGGTCCGTCCGAAGCTCATCGTGGGCGGCGCGTCGGCTTACCCGCGCATCATCGACTTCGAGCGCATGGCGGCCATCGCGCACGAGGTGGGCGCGTACTTCATGGTGGACATGGCGCATATCGCCGGCCTCGTGGCCGCAGGCGCGCATCCCAGCCCCGTGCCCCATGCCGACGTGGTCACGTCCACCAGCCACAAGACGCTGCGCGGCCCGCGCGGCGGCTTCATCCTCTCGAACGACGAGGACATCGCCAAGAAGGTGGACAAGGCCGTGTTCCCCGGAGCGCAGGGCGGACCGCTCATGCATGTCATCGCCGGCAAGGCCGTCGCGTTCGGCGAGGCGCAGCAGCCCGCCTACAAAGAGTACATCGACCACGTGGTGGAGAACGCCCGCACGCTGGGCCAGGGCATGATGGACGGGGGCCTGCGCCTCGTGTCCGGCGGCACCGACAACCACCTGTGCCTCGTCGACCTCACGGCCGCCGACGTCACCGGCAAGGACGCCGAGAAGCTGCTGGAGAGCGTGGGCCTGACGACGAACAAGAACTCCATCCCCAACGAGACGCGCTCCCCGTTCGTCACGAGCGGCATCCGCGTGGGCTCGGCCGCCGCCACCACACGCGGCTTCACGGCCGACGACTTCTACGAGGTGGGCCAGCTCATCGCCGCCACGGTGTTTAACGCCGGCGACGAGGCCAAGCTCGCCGACATCCGCACGAAGGTGGACGCCCTGCTGGCCGCCCATCCCCTCTATCCGGAACTGGTGTATTGATATGCGCTACGATCGCGTGACGGTGGTCGACCACCCCATGGTGCAGCACAAGCTGTCGAAGCTGCGCAACAAGAACACCTCGTCGAAGGACTTCCGCGCCCTCGTGCGCGAGCTGGCCATGTTCGAAGGCTACGAGGCCACGCGCGACCTGGCCCTGGAAGACGTGGAGGTGGAAACGCCCATCTGCAAGACCACGTGCAAGCAGGTGGCGGGCAAGAAGATGGTCATCGTTCCCATCTTGCGCGCCGGCCTGGGCATGGTGGAAGGCATCCAGGAGCTCATGCCCTCCACGTTCGTGGGGCACTTGGGAATGTACCGCGACCCCGAAACGCACGAGCCGCACGAGTACTACGCCAAGATGCCCGACAGCATCGCCCAGCGCGACGTGATGGTGGTCGACCCGATGCTGGCCACCGGCGGCTCCGCCATCGCGGCCATCCAGTACCTGCGCAGGATAGGCGTGAAGAACGTCAAGCTCGTCGTGCTGGTGGCCGCGCCCGTCGGCATCGAGGCCGTGCTCGCGGCCGATCCGGACGTGCAGATATACACCTGCGCCATTGACGAATGCCTGAACGACCACGCCTACATCGTCCCCGGCCTGGGCGATGCCGGCGATCGCATCTTCGGCACGAAGTAGAACGTCTCGGTTGAAAAAGGGCTTAAGGAGAGAATCGGCTCGCCAGTCGGGGGACGCTGGCGAGAAGGTGTAGATCGGCCAAGGCGCTCCTTGTGGCAACCTTGGAGGACGGGCGGCGGTGCAGCGTCCACCAAGCGAGTTCCGCGAGAGCGAAGAAGCAGCGGGCGGCGGCGCAACCGCCCACCAAGCGAGTTCCGCAGCGCAGTGAGGGCTGTTTGAGCGACTGGGTGGTCGCACCGCCGCCCGCGGACAGGTTGACTCGAGCGACTGGACGCCGCACCGCCGCCCGTCCGGCTGCGCAGATTGAAAAGAGGAGCGGCAATGGAACCGATCGATCGCCGTCCCAGCTGGGACGAGTACTTCATGAAGCTGGCGAACGAAGTCGCGACGCGCACCACCTGCCTGCGCCGCGCCGTGGGGGCGGTCATCGTGAAGGACCGCCGCATCCTGGCGACGGGCTACAACGGCGTGCCCACGGGGCTCGCTCACTGCGCCGAGACGGGATGCCTGCGCCAGCAGCTCGGCGTGCCCAGCGGGCAGCGCCACGAGATATGCCGCGGCCTGCACGCCGAGCAGAACGCCATCATCCAGGCGGCGCGCTACGGCATCAACATCACGGGGGCGTCCATCTACATCACCACCCAGCCATGCGTCGTGTGCGCGAAGATGCTCATCAACGCGGGCATCGAGGAGATCGTCTACCAGAATCCCTATCCCGACGAGCTGGCCATGTCCATGCTGGAGGAATCGACCATCAGGATGCGGGTCTATGAAAGCGAGCCGGAAGAGCGCTGATCACCGCTTCGGACGGCGCGAGGCGCAGGCCCCGGTGAGGGCGGGCGGCGGAGATCCGCCCGCTCGGCGCGCTGCGGCCTTCGACGACTGAAACCGCTCGTTTACCCGGAAATTTTGGCATTTCGTTTCCTTTTCGTAGACGGATTTGCATATTCTGCTAGTATGTTTCCGGTCGAGGTCGGCCGAGGACGTGCAAGCATGGGACGAGAAAGCGAGACATGGCTCTGGCTATTGTGATAGGGGCTGTTGCGGGCCTTATCGGCTTCATTCCGCTGTTCGTCGCTTTGCGTTTATCCCGTCGATCCTCGTCGGTCATGGCGCTCAACGCCGCGCTGTACGGTTTGGCCGGCGTGTTCGTGTCTCTGATCGTTCTGATCGTGGAGCTGATCGTGTGCGCGCAAGTGGCACGTCCGCTCGTCCTCCCGTTCGGGATAGCTGAAATGCTCGCCCTCATCGTATCTACCGCGATATACGTGGCGTACAAAAACGGTCTCGGCCCGCGCAAGAAACAGTAACGGAAAGGTTGGAAATCCAGTATGGGTGACGCGCTCAGCACTTTCGTCGAGGAAGCTCAGCATCTGTCGAGCACTTTCGAATCGGCAACCGTGTTCTCGATCGCCGGATGGAACATAAGCCAGTACACGCTCTACATGTTCTTCATCCTGGCTCTCGTTCTCCTGATCGTCCTGATCAGCGGAAAGAAGCTTCAGCTCATTCCCACCAACAAATTCCTGAACACCGTGGAATACGGCTACGAGTTCGTGCGCAACGGCATCGGAGCCGACGTTATCGGCCACGGGTTCAAGAAGCACGTGCCGTTCCTCTGCACGCTGTTCTTCTTCATCCTGCTGGCCAACGTCGTCGGCCTCATTCCCGGCGCCAAGGCCACCACGGGCACCATCAGCATCACGTGGGCGCTTGCGGCCATCTCGTTCATCTACTTCAACTTCTACGGGCTCAAGGAGCTCGGGGTGTTCGGCTACATCAAGAGCCTCGTGCCTTCGGGCGTGCCCGTGCCGATGATTCCCGTCATCTGGTTCCTCGAGTTCTTCTCCATGGTCATCCGCGTGCTCACGCTGGCCGTCCGACTCTACGGCAACATGCTGGCCGGCCACATGGTGCTGGCCGTGTTCTCCCTCGCCACGACGGTGTTCTTGCAGTTCGCCATCTTCCAGATGGACTTCGTCACCGCGCTGCCCGCCGTCGCCTGGTTCGTTCTGCTCGTCCTCATGTACGCCCTCGAATGCCTGGTGGCGTTCCTGCAGGCGTACGTGTTCACGATCCTGTCCGCCTCCTACATCGGGATGGCCACCCATCCTCACTGATGAGGCGCGGGCAAGCGGCCGCCGCGCCGCTTCAAGTTCGGTACTGCAGCTGGTACGTAATCTCAGCTGATAGGTATAAGCAAGGGTCCGGAGGAAGGCTCCGGGTTCGACAAAGGAGGTAATTGTGGACGTTACTATTGCGCTTGCTGCACTGAAGGTCGTCGGATACGGCCTGGCCGCCATCGGCCCCGGCATCGGCATCGGTGTTGCAACGTACGGCCTGTGCGTTTCTGCTGCGCGCCAGCCCGAAATGAAGGGCACCCTCATGGGTTACTTCTTCATCGGCGCTGCAATGTCTGAGGCGCTCGCACTGCTCGGCCTGGTCCTCTTCTTCATCGGCTAGCACGATCCTGTACGACAAGCTGCAGGTATCCCATCAGTACGAAGAAAAGGAGGGAAGCGAGTTGAACAGAATAGCAAATAGCGTGGTTCGCGGCTTTGGCAGCATGGCTTGCGCCGCTGCGGCCGCCACCGCCCTGTGCCCCACGCTGGCGTTCGCCAGCGAAGAGACCAGCGGCGGCATCGACGCCATCTTGCCGCAGATGGATGAATTCATCCCCATGCTCATCGCCTTCCTGATCCTTTGGTTCATCCTCGCGAAGTTCGGCTGGCCGCTGTTCAGCGGCATGCTGGAGAAGCGCGAGCAGACCATCAAGGATTCCCTCGAGAAGTCCGAGCAAGCTCGCATCGAGAGCGAGCGGACGCTTGAGGAATACAAGCGGCAGCTCGAGGAGGCGAGGGGCCAGGCGACCACGATCATCGCCGAAGCGAAGCGCTCGGCCGAGCTCGCGCGCGCCAGCATCGCCGAGAAGGCGCAGGAGGAATCCGACGCCATGATCGAGAAGGCGCGCCATGCCATCGAGCTGGAGAAGCGCGCTGCGGTGGCGGAGCTGCAAGGCGTCGTCGTGGACACGTCGATAGCGGTCGCTTCTCGCGTGATCGACGAGGACCTCAGCGATGAGGAGCATCGTCGGATCATCGAGCGTTATGTGAACGAGGCGGGCAGTTTCAATGCCAACTAATCGTGACGCGATCAGTAAAAAGGTAGACGCCTACGCCACGGCGCTTCTCGACGGAGCATACCAGGCGGGTCTGGACGCGGTCCTTTCGAGCCGCCAGCGCACGTCGGAGAGCGTCCAGGCGGATGCCGAGATCAGCGCGAAAGAGGCCGTGCTCGAGGTTCGCGGCAACTTGTGGCGCGCTATCGAGAACATCCGCAACCGCGGGCTTGAGCTTTCGGAAGTGCTGAAGCGCACCCCGCTCACGCCTGAACAGCGTTGCGAGCTTGCGAACATCATGACGCAGGATTGCCATCCCGTGTTTCGCCAAGTGTTCTCCGTCATGGCCGAGCGCAGTGAGGTGAATCTGCTCTCGCGCGTTCGCACGGCCTACGAGGAGAAGCTCGAAGCCAAGCTCAATGTCGCAGTTGTGGATGTCACCACGGTCGTCAAGCTTGACGACCGCCTGTACGATCTCATCAAGAACAAGGCTGAGACCGAGCTTGGCATGGACGTCGTCATTCGCGAGCGCATCGACGAGAGCCTGTTGGGCGGAATTACTATGAAGGTGCGTGGCAGGCTCATTGATGCCAGCATCGCTACGGAGCTTGAGCGTGCTCGTTACAGGCTCAAGAAAACGAGAGACGGAGGTGAACAGTAGTGACGGAACTCACCGCTCAGGCCATCGACGAGACGTTGCGCAAGCAGCTTGAGTCCTTCGATATCAGCGTTAAGTCGCGCGAAGTCGGAACGGTTATTCAAGTTGGCGACGGCATCGCGCGCGTCGACGGCATTAGAAACGCTATGGCAGGCGAGCTTCTGGAGTTTGCAGGGTCGGAAGGCCGCGTCGTGTACGGCATGGCCCAGAACCTCGAAGAGGACGAAGTCGGCGCCGTGTTGCTCGGCGATGTCACTGCAATCAAGGAGAACGACCAGGTCAAGACGACCGGTCGCATTGTGAGCATTCCCGTTGGCAAGGAAATGCTCGGTCGCGTGGTGAACCCGCTGGGAGAGCCCATCGACGGCAAGGGCGCCATTCAGCACGAGGGCTTCCGCCCGGTCGAGTTCAAGGCCCCCGGCGTCATCATGCGCCAGCCCGTCGAAGAGCCCATGCAGACCGGCATCCTGGCCATCGACTCGATGATCCCCATCGGCCGCGGCCAGCGCGAGCTCATCATCGGCGACCGCCAGACCGGCAAGACGGCCATCGCCGTCGATGCGATCATCAACCAAAAGGGCAAGGACATGATCTGCATCTACGTCGCGATCGGCCAGAAGGCCTCCACGGTCGCCGGCGTGGTGGAGACGCTCGAGCGCCACGGCGCGATGGACTACACCATCATCGTGAACGCCTCGGCTTCCGATTCCGCTCCGCTGCAGTACATCGCCCCGATGTCCGGCGCCGCCATCGGCGAGTACTTCATGTACAACGGCGAGGACGGCAAGCCGGCCTCCGCCGACAACCCGGGCCGCCACGTGCTGTGCATCTACGACGACCTGACCAAGCAGGCGGTCGCCTATCGCCAGATGTCGCTGACCCTGCGCCGCCCGCCGGGACGCGAGGCGTACCCGGGCGACATCTTCTACCTGCACT
>CAUEBO010000015.1 GCA_958454405.1 uncultured Eggerthellaceae bacterium
CGTTCGCGCCCGAGGCGGGCACGCAGCGCCTGCGCGACGTCATCAACAAGAACGTGACCGAGGACGATTTCTTCTCCGCCCTCGACGCCGCCTTCTCGGCCGGGTGGCGCCGCTGCAAGCTGTACTTCATGATAGGGCTGCCCACCGAGACCGACGAGGACATCAAGGGCATCGCGAGCCTCGCGCAGCGGGCCTACGACCGGGCCAAGGCCGTCGTGCCGCCCGAGCAGCGCGGATCCATCCGCATGAGCGTGTCGTGCGCCCTGTTCGTCCCGAAGTCCCAGACGCCGTTCCAGTGGGACGGCCAGATAGCGCCCGAGGAGGCGCTGCGCCGCGTGGGCCTTCTGCGCAGCTCGGTGAAGTACAAGGCGGTCGACGTGCACTGGCACGATCCCGCAACGAGCTTCGTGGAGGCGGTCATGAGCCGCGCGGGCCGCGAGGCGGCGGCGTGGGTGGAGGCCGCCTGGCGCCGCGGGGCGCGCTTCGACGCGTGGACGGAATGCTTCAAGGAGGAGGCCTGGCTCGCCGCAGCCGACGAGACGGGCCTCGATCCGGCCGCCATCGCGCAGACCGCGTACCCCACGGGACGCGTCATGCCGTGGGCGCACATCTCCACCGGCGTGTCCACGCGGTTCCTCGCGCGCGAGCGCGCGCTCGCCGAGGCCGGGCGCACCACGCCCGACTGCACGTTCGGGCGCTGCTCGGCATGCGGCGCATGTCCCGCGCTCGGGGCCGACAACGTGCTCGCCGCGCCGCGCGCATCGTCGTCGGAGGCCGTGACGGGCGCGAATGCCGGTGAACCCTCCTGCCATCCCGAGCGGAGCGGCGAACCGGGCGTTCTCCCTTGTCATCCCGAGCGGCGCGAAAGCGCCGAGAAGGGGGCGACCCATGCCTGATCCGAACCTGTTCCGGTTGCGCGGCGTGTTCTGCAAGCAGGGCCGCCTCGCGCTGCTGTCCCATCTGGAGGTGGCGCGGGCCCTCGAGCGCGCCGTGCGGCGCGCCGGGCTTCCGTTCGCGGTGAGCCAGGGCTTCTCCCCGCACATGAAGATCGCGTTCGGCGCGGCCCTGCCGGTGGGCGTCGGCGGCACGCGCGAGCTGTTCGACCTGCAGCTTACGCGCTACGTCGCGCCGGAGCGGGCGCTTGAGGCGCTGCAGGCGGCCAGCGTGCCCGATCTCATGGTGAAGTCGTGCGAGTACATCGAACCCCATGCGAAGGCGGCTTCGGCGGCGTTTCCCGTCAGCACGTACCGTGCGCTCCTGTCCTGCGCGCCCGCGCAGCTTCCCGTGCCCGCCGAGATAGCGGTGGTGCGCAAGAAGAAGGAGAAGGTGCTCGACGTGGCCGATTTCCTGGTGGGGGAGATGGACCTTTCCGGGGCCACGCTCACGTTCTCGCTGGAGTCGAAGCCGACGGGGAGCCTGCGTCCCGACGTGCTGCTGCGCTCCTGCTTCGACCAGGCGAACGGCGACGAGGACGACCGCCCGCTCGCGCTGCTCGTGGAGAACGCGGAACCCACGCTCATCGACGCCGACGCATGCGGGCAGGAGAGGCCCCTGCGCGCGCTCGGCATCACCCGCATCGCCCAGAACCCGCGCTGACCATGGACCCTCGCGTCCTCATCGTGATCGACATGCAGGAGCGCCCCCGCATCCTCAGGGCCGTCTCGGACAAGCCCAGCGGCTTCCGCGGGATCGTCCTCGACCGCATCGCGGCCCTGGGTCCGGCAGACCGGCTGGTCTACGTCGCCATGGAGCGCTGGAGCAACCGTCCTGAGCCTCTCACCGTCCAGCAGGCCCAGGAGCCCGGCCTGCTCAGGCAGCCTCTGCTGGATTGCTTCGACGGCTCGACGGGGGAGCGGGACGTGTACGTGAAGCGCGTGTGGGACGGCGCGAGCAGCGAAAGCCTCGTCAGGCATCTGGACGAGGTGTGCGAGCGTTCCGGCATCCGCGTGTTCGAGCTGGTCGGCGCGTTCGGAGAATGCTGCGTGGCAAGCTCCGCGAACGGATTGCGCAAGCGCTTCCCCCACGTTTCCGTCGAGGTGAACGAGGAATGCGTGAAGTTCTTGCTCGAGCATGCGCTCGGCAGGCGACGCGGCCGCGAGCTCGGCCGCCGCGTCCTCCACGCCCGAACCCGGAAACTCGGATAGCGTACGGGCCTTGCTGCAAAAAGGCATCCGACACGACATTCCCAAAAACTGGAAATTGACCGGAAAAATCTCGCAAAACCCCGAGCGAAAACGTTGGGGCTGAGTGGTTGCTGACATGGAAACTGGTCAAAAGCATGGGCCCGAACCCAAGTCGCAAATCTGCCAAAGAACCAGGTCAGAAACCTTCTAGGAACGTGGGTTTGTGGCTTGACTTGTCCGTGGGCGCCCGCTAGAATGATTGACAGCGGCTCGTCCAAGACGAGTCGAATTTCGGGGAATATTCAAGGGACTGGTGTTGATGTACCACTTAGATGTCAAATCTTACATCAAGCACAACCAGAACTTGCGCCATGCGAAGATGGGCATGCTCATGAGCAAGTGGGCATGGAATCGCAAGGTGTGTCCCCGGCAGTTCAAGAAGTTCTTCGGCAACTTCACGCTGCCGAAAGTTTCGGCGATCTTCGTCACGTTCTTGAATTCTCATCGCGTCGCCTATTCCTCCGCGAACTACGGAGAAGCGTCAGCGACCAAACTCTTCATTTTCCTGTCCTGAGTGATGCCCTAGGAGTAGTGTGCCCTTTTGCGAGCACCTGCTCCCTCTTTTGTCGTGCAAACGATTAGGGGAAAGGGGTGAAGGTATGGCATAAGTGCCACACCTTCCCGGAGGACAGCCGGATGCACCCCTGACGACCGATCCCTCTCACAAGATCGATGAATCATCATTATACGAACATTCGCCGATTATCCAAAAATAATCGGCGAGCGGTCGCAATGTTGCTGTAATCGATTATCCGTCGTCAGGAAATCCATCCATCTCGCCTCCTGGAAGGCAGACGCTCGCACCGAGGGCATGGTCGGCGTCGTCAATGCGCACATCGACGTTTCTGCAAGGCCGCTTCAAGACGGTCAGGGCGAAGCACGGTCTGCGCGAAGAATCGAGTTCGAAGGTTCTCAACAGGATTGCGATGGGCCCAAAGCGGGCCGGTCGCACATAGGAGGTGCACATGGCTTCACAAACTGACACTAAAAAGAAGGGGATCCACTTCGCATGGTTCGTCCTCATCGGCGTTCTGCTGATGATGGGTCTGTGCCGCGGCGGCATCAACAGCGGCATGGGCCTGTTCTTCCAGCCCATCAGCGCTGACATGCACATCGGCGTCGGCGAGGTGGCGATGATGTCGTCGATCTCGGCGCTCGTCACGATGTTCTGGAGCCCGTTCGCGGGCCGTTTGCTCGACAAGTTCGACATCCGCATCATCACGATCGTCGCCGTCGCCATCCAGGCGGGCTGCTTCGCCGCCCTGTCGATGGTCAACGCGGTGTGGGGCTTCTACGCGCTGGCCGCCATCATGGCGTTCGGTTCCGTGTTCGCCACGCAGCTGGTGGGCCCGATGATGATCAACCGCTGGTTCAAGGACAAGAACGGCCTGGCCATGGGCATCATGATGAGCTTCGTCGCCATCTGCTCCGCGGTCCTCTCGCCGGTCGTCGCCTCCATCATCGCCTCGCAGGGCTGGCGCATGGGCTACATCGTGCTCGGCGTGCTCGCCCTCGTCATCGTCATTCCCGCCGCGCTGCTCTTCTTCCGCACGCCCGAGCAGAAGGGCGTCCTGCCCCTCGGCGCCACGGAAGAGGACATCGCCGCCGCTGCCAACGCCGATCCGAACGCCGCCGCCGAGGCCGCCAAGAACCTGCCCGGCCTCACCTCCAAGGAGGCTCTGAAGACCCCGACGTTCTGGTTCTTCTTCATCTTCATGGTGCTGCTTACCGGCACGCTGGCGTTCGCCTCCATCGTCCCGACGCTGGCCATCGAGGCCGGTTACGATACGGTGATCAGCGGATTCGCCATGACGGCGTACATGATCGGCACCGCCATCGCCGCCATCGTCTTCGGCACGATCTCCGACAAGCTCGGCCCCCTCAAGGCCACGATCGTCGCCTGCTGCTGCGGCTTCATCGCGCTGCTCGGGCTCATCTTCTTCCGCACGAACCTCTACATGTTCTTCGGCTCGCTGTTCTTCTACGGCTGCCTGTCCGCCACGCTCGGCGTCATCGGCCCGCTGGTTCTGGGCACCCTGTTCGGCCAGAAGGAATTCGGCTCCATCTACGGCATCGTCATGATGGCCACGGGCATCGGCTCCATGATCCTCATCCCGGCCTACGGCTTCATCTACGACGCCACGGGCAGCTTCACCGGCGCCCTCATCATGATCTTCTGCTTCATCGTCGTCTGCCTGGTCTCCATGATCATGGCTTTCAAGACCGGCAAGAAGGTCCAGGAACGCTGGATGCCCAAGGCGTAAGGGCCGCTTGATCGCGCGAGCGCGATCGCACATGCAAGGGCGGTGCCGCTTCCCGCATGCGAGCGGCACCGCATGAACAAGCACTCCGCATGCTCCCGTTCGGCAATCGCAGGGCATCCGCCCTGCGGGGGCGGACCTTCAAGAACGAAGGGACGCCGGCATAGCTATCCTTTAGAAAGAGGAGGAAACGTAATGGCTCTGAAACTGCTGGAAGGCATGAAGGTCATCGAAATCGCCGCGTTCATGGCGGCTCCCATGGGCGGCCGCATCCTGGGCGAGTGGGGCGCCGACGTCATCAAGGTCGAGCCGCCCACCGGCGACAGCAACCGCGGCATCGGCCTCGCACGCCACATCTACAACGGCGACCAGGCCGGTTGGGACTCCATCAACTCCTGCAAGCGCTGCATCACGCTGGACACCCGCAAGCCCGAGGGCCTGGCCATCTTGAAGGAGATGCTGAAGGACTGCGACGTGTTCCTGTCGCACCTGCGCCCGAAGGATTCCAAGAAGCTCGGCCTCGACTACGAGAGCCTCTCGGCCATCAACCCCAAGATCATCTGCGGCAACACCTCCGGCTACGGCACCAAGGGCGAGTGGGCTCCCCGCGGCGGCTTCGACGCGGCTTCCTACGCGGCCCGCGCCGGCTACGACCTCGACTGCCCCATCAAGGGCGACAACCCGATGATCCCGTACTTCGGCTTCGGCGACATCCCCACGGGCACCTACCTGGCCATGGCCGTGCTGGCCGCCTACATCGAGCAGCAGCGCACCGGCAAGGGCCAGGAAGTGAACGTCGCCCTCATGCACGCCGGCATGTGGAGCGTGGGCGTGCCCATCGTGACCGCCGCCTACGGCGACGAGTATCCCACCGACCCGAACTCCGTGCTGCCGCTGGCCCGTCCGTACATGTGCTCCGACGGCAAGGCCATCGCGCTCATGGGCCTGCAGTGGGACAAGTCCTGGCCTGAGTTCGTGCACGCCTTCGGCATGGACGAAGAGCTCATTTCCAAGTGGCCCGACTACCAGACCGGCCTCGCCGCCTCCGCCGAGATCACCCCGATCGTCTCCGAGGTCATGGCGGGCGTCACGCGCGACGACGCCATCGAGAAGCTCATGGGTACGGACATCCCGTTCGACCTGTGCCAGCACTTCGCCGACCTGCAGGACGACCAGCAGGCGTGGGACGCCGGCTTCTTCCAGGGCATCGACTATCCTTCCGGCAAGCACATCGGCATCGTCAAGGCGCCGGCCATCTTCTCCTCGGGCGAGGCCGAGTTCGGCCCCTCCGGCTATCCGGGCGAGTACACCCGCGAAGTCCTCAAGGAGTACGGCTTCGACGACGCGAAGATCGACGAGCTGCGCGCCGAGGGCCTCGTGACCGAAGAGGACCAGTGGAACAAGGACATCTACAACATGGAGAAGATGATGGCCCAGGCCGCCGCTGCCAAGAAGAAGGCCGAATAGCGCCAGGGAACCAACGGCCGGGCGCCGCATCGCCGGCCGTGAGCGGAACCTGCCGGGACTCGGGAAGCCGGGTCCCGGCAGGGCAGCGAATCGAAACGAGAACCACGTTGCCAAGGAGGCACGAACATGATCGATTTTTCCAAGACCGAGGAGCAGGAGCTCCTCATCGAGAGCATCAAAGAGCTGCTCGAGCGTGAGATCCCGGCCGAGAAGGAGCGCGAATGCTACCGCAACGCCGAGTTCCCCTGGGATGCATGGAAGGCCATGGCGGATGCCGGCTTCACGGGGCTGGGCCTGCCTGAGTCGGTGGGCGGCACCGAGGTCGACCTCATGACGGTGGCGCTGGCCAACTTCACCATCTCCCGCTACGGCGGTCCGCTGGCCGCGTTCTACTCCATGGGCATGCCCACGATGTACGACGTGTGCGAGTTCGGCACGCTCGAGCAGATCGAGAAGTACGTGACGCCCTACATCAACGGCGGCGCCCCGCTTGCTCTGGGCATCTCCGAGCCCTCCACCGGCTCCGACGTCGCGGGCATGCAGACGTCCTACGCCTGGGACGGCGACACGGCCGTCATCAACGGCGGCAAGCACTACACCACGTGCGGCATGGAGGCTCCGGCCATCATCGTGCTGGCGAAAGACCCCACCGTCGAGAACGTGCACCGCGGCGCCACGATGTTCCTCGTTGACCGCGACACGCCGGGCGTGACCATCAACAAGCTTCCCAAGATGGGCCACGAGGATGCTCCCACCAGCATCTGCGAGGTGTTCCTGAACGACGTGCGCGTGCCCCGCTCGGCCATCCTGGGCATGGAGCACAACGGCTTCATGCAGACCATGGCGAACTTCACGCGCGAGCGCATCGCCAACGTGTCCGGCGTCATCGCCACGGCCGTGAACGCGTTCGAGGACGCCTGCACCTACGCCAACCAGCGCGAGCAGTTCGGCCAGACCATCGGCCGCTTCGAGCTGGTGCAGGAAATGATCATGGACATGGCCTGCAAGATCGAGAACATGATGAACATGCTGTACAAGCTGTGCTGGCAGGCCGATCAGGGCCAGGACGTGCGCATCCTGGCCGGCATGGCCAAGTACTACTGCTCCAAGGCGACCTGCGAAGTGGTGGACGACGCCATCCAGGTGCTGGCGGGCATCGGCGTGGTGGGCGACCATCGCGTGGGCCGCTACTACGTGGACATCCGCAGCTCCCGCATCGCCGGCGGATCCGACCAGGTCATGGTGTTCAACACCGCGCCGCAGATCCTCAAGCGCTACCGGTAAGCGAACGTTGCCAGGGAAAGGGGCATTCATGGGAGAGAATAACGCAGCGGTGCTGACGCGGGTCGAAGACGGCGTGCTGATCGTGTCGCTGAACCGTCCTGAGATCATGAACGCCCTCGACAGCGATCTGGTGGAGGGGCTCGTCGAGGCCCTCCACCGGGCGCAGGCGGACGCGTCCATCGGCGCCGTCGTCCTGACGGCGGAGGGCAGGGGCTTCTGTGCGGGCGGCTACATGAAGCCGGTTGACGTGGAGATCACCCCGGCCCTCGTCCGCGACGGCATCGTGGGCTATGCGCGCGACATCCTGCTTCCCCTGTTCCAGTTGGAGAAGCCCGTCATCGGCGCCATCAACGGCGCCGCTGCCGGAGGCGGATGCAACTTGGCGCTGGCCTGCGACATCGTGTTCGCATCGGAGAAGGCGAGCTTCGTGCAGGCGTTCGTGCAGGTGGGCCTCGTGCCCGACTTCGCGGGCCTGTACTTTTTGCCCCATCTGGTGGGCGCTCAGAAGGCCAAGGACATGATGTTCACGGGCCGCAAGGTCCGCGCCGACGAGGCCGAGGCCATGGGGCTCGTGTTCAAGACGCTGCCCCACGACGAGTTCCTCGACGCCGCCGTCGCCTATGCCAAGCAGCTGGCAGCCGGTCCGCGCTACGCCATCGGCATGACGAAGCGCCTGGTGAACGCATGCGTGGATTACGACATCCACCAGGTGTTCGAAATCGAAAGCCTGGCGCAGCCCGTGCTCAGCTTCATGCCGGACCACGAAGAGGGCAAGCGGGCTTTTCAAGAGAAGCGGGCGCCGCGGTTCAACCAGTAGCACGGCCGAGCAGGGGATGGGCGTCAGACAAGAAGGGGAGCGAACCACATGACGACGCGTAGGGGATGCATACCGGAAACCGCAACGGGCTTGGCGAGCCAGCTGCTGCAGTTGGCGAACGAGTGGGGTGACGAGACGGCGATCGTGGAGCTGTGCCGCGACGGATCCGAGCGCTCGCTGACCCGCAGAGAGCTGTTCACCGCGGTCGAGAAAGTGGCGAGCCACCTGCACGATCGGGGGATCGCCGAAGGCCATTACGTGGCCATCGCCCTGCCGAACTGCCTCGAGCACGTGGTGGTCACCATCGCGGCGTGGCAGCTGGGCGCCTGCTGCACGTTCATCCCTCCGAAGGGAACGGAGTCCGAGCGGCGGGACCTGCTGGACATCCTCGACTACCGGCTGCTGGTGGCCGATTGGTCGCTCGACGAGGACCGCGACCATGTCGACCAGGCCACGCTGCGCTCATGGATGGAGGGCGACTTCCCCCGCGGGGCGGAGGAGCTCCCGTTCTTCGCGGTCGCTCCCGCGCGCGCCGTGGCGACGGGCGGGTCGTCGGGCAAGCCGAAGATCGTGGTGCAGCGCATCAGGCCCGCCTACAGCCATGCCGACCTGGAATCGTGGTCCTACATCACGGGGCAGGGCGCTTGGGACCGCCAGCTGGTTCCCGGCGCGCTGTTCCACAACCTGTACAGCAACGCGACGTTCATGGGCCTGTTCTTCGGCCAGACCATCTTCTTGATGGACAAGTTCGACGCCGCGCGCGCCCTCGAGCTGGTGGAGGAGAAGCGCATCCAGTGCATGGCGCTCGTTCCCACGATGATGGAGCGCATGATGCTGGACCCTTCGTTCGAAACGCGCGATCTGGACAGCTTGAAGACGATCTTCCACAGCGGGGGCCCGTGCCCCGATCGGACGAAGCTGGCATGGATCAACCGCATCGGCGCGAAGAAGGTGTTCGAGCTGTACGCCGCCACCGAGATGATCGGCTCCGCCGTCATCCGGGGCGACGAGTGGCTGGAACATCGCGGGAGCGTCGGGCGCGGCGTCGGCTGCGTGTTCCGGATCCAGGACGAGCACGGAAACGTGCTGGGTCCGGGCGAGATAGGAGAGATATACAGCAAGCCCGTGTCGAACCTCATCACCTTCTACCTTGGAGGCGCGAAGATCGACGCGACTGGCGACGGCTTCTACAGCGTCAACGATTTGGGATGGCTCGACGAGGAAGGGTACCTGTACCTGTCCGATCGCCGCTCGGACATGATCGTGACGGGCGGCAAGAACGTCTACACCGTGGAGGTGGAGAACGCCGTCTGCGACTATCCCTGCGTGCGGGACGTGGTGGTTATCGGCATGCCGGATTCGGAGTGGGGGCTGCGCGTCCACGCGATACTGGAGCTGTCGTGCTCGGAGGAGGAGTTCTCCTTCGCCGATTTGCAGGCGTTTTTGCATGAGAAGCTGAGCGGCTACAAATGCCCGAAGACCTACGAGATCGTCCAGGAAATGCCCCGCAACGAAGTGGGGAAGGTGCGCCGCCGCGCGCTCATAGAAGAGCGCGTCTCCCGAGCCGAGGGCCATCGGGACGTGCCGACCGAATCGAAGCCTGCCGGCTCGCAGGAGCAGGCTCGCTGAAAGGGAAGCGTCGGACGCCATGCGTGCGGCGCGGAAAGAAGGACTGGTCATGGAGACACGCGAACTGAAGGCGACCTTGGCGGAGAAGCGCGACGGCGTGGGCATCATCACGCTCAACCGCCCCGACAAGCTCAATGCGCTCAACGGCGACATGATCGACGATCTGCACTATCTGTTCGACGAATTCGAGAGCGATCCCTCTGTCCGGGTCGTCGTTCTGACCGGCTCGGGCAAGGCGTTCTGCGCCGGCGGGGACATCGAAGGCGAAGTCAAGATGGACGTCGTGGGCTCGTATCACGGCGGCATCGTGGGCAACAAGCTCATGACGCGCATCGAGAAGTGCCCGCTGCCCGTCATCGCCGCCATCAACGGCTTCTGCCTGGGCGGCGGGTTCGAGATGGCGCTGGCCTGCGACATCCGCCTCGCCTCGGAACGCGCCAAGATCGGCCTGACCGAGGTGAACATGGGCGTCATTCCCGGCTCGGGCGGAACCCAGAGGCTTCCGCGACTCGTGGGGCCGAGCAAGGCGAAGATCGTCATGATGACCGGCAACCACTACCGCGGCCGCGAGGCCTTGGAAATGGGGCTCGTCGACGAGGTGTTCGAGGGTGAGGAGCTGTTGGACGCCGCCGTCGACATGGCGAAGGGCATGGCGGCCAAGCCGCCGCTGGCGCTTGAATACGTGAAATGGGCTGTCAACGAGGGCATGCAGATGGATCTCGATCGCGCTCTGCTGTTCGAATCCTCCCTGTTCGCCCATCTGTACAGCACGGAAGACCAAAAGGAAGCGATGACCGCTTTCCTGGAGAAGCGCCCTCCCAAGCCGTTTCAGGGCAGGTAGGGAAACGGCGCCGGAGAGGCGCGCCTGAAGGGATCGACTGCCGCCCGGCAGGGCGGCAGGCAATTCGATAGATAAACGGAGCACCAACGTAAGGAGGAGTCAAAATGCTGCAAGCACCTTTGTACTTTGAGGACGTCGAGGTCGGCTATAAGTTCCAGTCTCCCGGCGGACGCACCATCACGAACGCCGAGGTTGTGAACTTCGCCCAGATCACGGGCGACTACAACCTGGTCCACCTGGATCACGAGTTCGCGAAGACCGGCATGTACGGCGAGAACGTCGCCCACGGCGCCCTGACCCTGACGCTTGCGGGCGGCATGCTCAAGCGCACGGAGTTCTGGTCCGCCACGGCCGAGACGCTCGGCGACCTCACGGGCTTCAAGCATGTGAAGTTCATGGCTCCGGTGAAGTTCAACAGCACCATCCACCTGGAGTGCGAGATCACGGACAAGACGGACAACGGCGACGGCACCGGCACCATCGAGCTGTCCGTGCACGGCATCGACCAGGAAGGCACGCTCGTCCTGGACAACGTGCGCTACTACAGCATCGCCAAGAAGAACTAACCCGACGACCGATCGTTTGAGGAGGATCACATTATGAACGAGCAACTGCAGGCTGCTTTCGACAAGAAATTCAAGGACACCTGGTTCTTCGAGGATGTGCCGCTGAACCATGCGACGCCCGCCACCACGGGCCGCACCATCACCGAGGCCGACATCCTCAACTTCGCCGGCATCTCCGGCGAGTGGGGCCCTCTCCACATGGACCTGGAGTACTGCAAGGCCCACGGCCATGAGACGACGCTGGCGCAGCACATGTTGGTCTACACGTTCACGCCGTCCATCAACCCGTCCGATCCCATGATGGCCAAGATGAACAACTCCATCCTT
This sequence comes from uncultured Eggerthellaceae bacterium, assembly GCA_958454405.1. Classification (GTDB taxonomy): domain Bacteria; phylum Actinomycetota; class Coriobacteriia; order Coriobacteriales; family Eggerthellaceae; genus Enteroscipio. The sequence goes on from CAUEBO010000015.1 coordinate 11,376, forward strand.
GCCACCAAGGGCACGAAGAACTGGAAGTTCCTGAAGATGCCGGCCGTGGGCGACACGGTGTACACCACGTCCGAGATCGTGGCCAAGGACGACAACAAGCCCGAGCGCGGCGTCATCGTCATCCAGATGTCGATGATCGACCAGAACGGCGACGTGCTCCAGACCGGCGAGTACCACCTGGTCCTGGCCAAGAAGATCTTCTTCGAGAAGCAGTTCGAGGCCGCTGCCGCCAAGGCCCAGCAGTAACGGCTGTGCACGCATGCCGCGGCCGGTGCTCGCGACCGGCCGCGGCGGCGTCCGCTGGCATGGGCGCCCCGCTCAAACGGGGAGCAGGGGAGGGCGTTTGGGCGGTGCGCCTATGCCGCATATGCAAACCATGGGCGAGAAAAGAAGAAAGGAAAACCTCAGCATGAACATCATCGTACCCATCAAAGTGGTGGCAGACGACCAGGACATCGTCGTCGCACCCGACCGGAGCCTCGACGATTCCAAGGCCCACCGCATCGTGTCCACCTACGACCTGAACGCGCTCGAGGCGGCCGCCCAGCTGGCCGCTGCGAACGAGGGCTCCAAGGTGGTCGCCGTCACGGTGGCCGACGCGAAAGCCGACGACTCCAAGCTCAAGAAGGGCATCCTGGCCCGCGGCGTCGACGAGCTGGTCATGGTGGCCGACGACGCGGCGGCCGATCTGGACGCGCATCAGACGGCCGCCCTCCTCGCCGAGCTCGTGGGGGGCCTCGACGCCGATCTCGTGGTCTGCGGCGACGGCTCGGCCGACAACTACGCCCAGCAGGTGGACGTGCAGCTGGCCGACGCCCTGGGCTTGCCGGTCGTGACGGCCGTGTCGGCCGTGTCGGTGGCGGGAGGGGTCGCGTCGTGCGACCGCATGCTCGAGACGCAGCTCGAGTCGGTGGAGGTCGATCTGCCCGCCGTGATCAGCGTCGTGCCCGACGTGGCGCTGCCGCGCATTCCCGGCATGAAGGACATCCTGGCCGCGGGCAAGAAGCCCGCCGAGGTCAAGGCCGCCGAAGGCGTGGCCGCCCCGGCCGTCGAGGTCGTTTCGACGCTGGCTCCCGAGCAGGCCGATCGCAAGCTCGAGATGTTCGACGCGTCGGTCGACGGGGATGTGGAGAAGTTCGCTGCCGCCCTCAAAGCGGCTCTGTAGGAAGGTGGATTGCAGAATGAATGCATGCGTAATCGCTGAGAACGCGGCCGCGGCCGCGGAGCTGTGCGCGGGAGCCCGCGCGATGGCCGGAACGGTCGTGCTCGTGGCGCCGGGCGTGGAACCGGTGACCGGCGTGGCCGACAAGGTCGTCCACATCGACGTGCCCGAGGGATCCGCCATTGACGACGCCTACCTGAGCGTGAACGCGGTTGTCGACGGCGAAGGCGCCTTCATCGTCATCGTCGAGCCGACGCGCCGCTGCAAGGCGCTCGCGGGCCGTCTGGCCGCGCATCGGGGCACCGCCGCCATCACCGACGTCATCGAGTTCGACGGCGACGCGGCCTGCGCCATGTACTTCGGCGGCGTGGGCCAGCGCAAGAGCAAGTCCGCGGGAGACTTGGCCGTGTACACGGTGGGCGCCGGTGTGTTCGACGCCTCGCAGGCCTCAGGCACCGACGTCGTCGAGGAAGCGGAGTTCCAAGCTCCCGAGCGCGCGGTGCGCGTCGTGGGGGCGAAGGACCTTCCGAAGAGCGACGTGGACCTGGTCGCCGCCGACGTGGTGGTGGCGGGAGGCCGCGGATTCGCCGAGGAGTCCGAACTGGGGCTCATGCGCGACTTCGCCGCGAAGCTCGGCGGCGAGTGCGGATGCTCCCGTCCGCTCGCCGAAGGCGTGGACTGGATGCCCCGCGAGGCCTACATCGGCGTGTCGGGCGTCATGGTGTCCCCGAAGGTCTACGTGGGCGTGGGCGTCTCCGGCCAGATGCAGCACATGGTGGGCTGCAACCGCGCCGCCGCGCTGTTCGCCGTCAACAAGGACAAGAACGCCCCCATCTTCAAGCAATGCGACTACGGCATCGTCGGCGACCTGAAGACGGTCCTGCCGGCGTTGACCGCGATCCTGTAGGGCGGCTGCATCCCCGCCGGCGCGCGCCTATCGGCGCCGGCGGGGCCGTCCCCGGCATCGAGCTTCATCGACGAAGGCTTCAACGCCGTGCGCAGCGCGCGGCGAGAGCATAGGTCGACGAGGCGCGCACAAGCGCGCCGACCGGAGCGGCTGCAGGGAGCAGCCGCCAAGCGAAAGGGGTTCACGATGGCAGGACTCGATCTTCTGAAGGGCGTCAAGGTCGTCGACATGTCGGCGTTCGTCGCCGCGCCGATGGCGGGCGAGATGCTGGCGGAGTACGGCGCCGACGTCATTCGCATCGAGCCGCTCACCGGCGACGGCATACGCGGCGCAGGCATGACCCAGAACATCTACAACGGAGATTCCCCGCTCTACGACGTCATCAACGGCAACAAGCGCCATGTCGCGCTCAACACCCGCACGCCGGAGGGCATGAGCGTGCTGTGGAAGCTGCTGGAGACGGCCGACGTGTTCATCTGCCACATGCGCGAGAAGGACATGATCAAGCTGGGCCTTGACTGGGATTCGCTGCATGCGAAGTTCCCGGCGCTCATCTACGCCAACACCACGGGCTACGGCAGCACCGGCCCCCTGGCGACCCGCGGCGGCTACGACATGATCTCCTACGCCACGCGCACGGGCCTCACGTCCGACCTCGTGGCCGAGGGACAGCCCCCGTACCCGCCGTATCAGGCGCAGGGCGACATTCCCACCGGCATGTACCTGTCCATCGGCATTCTGGCCGCCTACGTCAAGCGCCTGCGCACGGGCCAGGGCGACCAGGTGACGTGCCATCTGTACGCGGCCGGCATGATGAGCGCGGTGGTGCCCATCCTCACGGGCCAGGAACCGTACAACAACCCGTGGCCGAAGGGCCGCGACCACGTGCTGCCGTTCCAGTGCAACTACAAGGGCTCTGACGGCCGCTGGATCATGATCGCGGGCCTGCAGTGGCACAAGGACTGGCCGCGCTTCGTGGAGCGCGTGGGCCTCGATCCCGAGCTGGCGGCGAAGTACCCCGACTACATGACGGCGCTCGGCGCATGCGACGAGCTCATTCCCATGCTGGACGAGGTGTTCGCCACCAAGACGGCCAAGGAGTGGAGCGACCTGCTCACCGAGATCGACGTGCCTAACGACCTGTGCCAGAAGTTCTCCGAGGTGACGAAGGATCCCGCCGTGATGCATGGCAACCTCATGAAGGAGGTTACCTACCCCAGCGGCACGACGGTCAAGCTCACCCGCACGCCCATCCATTTCCGCGAGGCGGGCATGCCCGACACCGCCATCGCTCCCACGGTGGGCGCCGACACGGAAGCCGTGCTCAAGGAAGCCGGCTACACCGACGATGAGATCAAGCAGCTGCATGAAGCGAAGGTCATCGGCCTGGGTGACACCTGGGACCGCTCCATGTACGTCATGAAGATGTAGCATCGAGCGTTTGCTGATCCCGCCGCCTGCGCGCGGCGGGATCAGCGTCGACAACCTCCACGAGCCGGCCGCATGAGCCGGCTCGTGGAGGTTGGGCGAGGGTTTCGCCTGGCTTTTCACCTGTTGGGCGAGTGGGCAAAAAACTTTGAAATTGGGTCTTGCGCCATCCTTCGTTTACCAGTAATATATCTTCCGCTGCGAAAGCACTGGGGTGTTAGCTCAGTTGGTTAGAGCGCCGGCCTGTCACGTCGGAGGTCGCGAGTTCGAGTCTCGTACATCCCGCCATCGAATTTCAAAGAAGCCCTCCTCGGAGGGCTTCTTGCTTTCCATCTCCCGGGCCAGCGTTGCCGCGGCGGCGATTCAGGATAGGCCGGAATCCGCGCCCAAGAACGGGAGGCCTCCTTGCAAAGGGAACGGATTCTTCCAGAAGACCAGCCCGCATCGCGCTGAACCAAAAATGACTGAAAACGCGGTCGAATGCGCAGTCTGCAAGGCCGATCCGCTTCCTTTGCGCGCCTTGATCGAGCAAAGCGCCTGGTCGCGGAATTCGCGTGCCCGGTTTCGCGCTCGGCGACTGCACATTCGACCGCGTTTTCGGTCATCTGCGGTGTGGGCCGGATGCTTCCGAAAGACCGGCCGGCGTCATGGAGGGGGAACGGCCAGGAGCATGGTGATGGTGGTTGACAGCAGGTGGAAACACCTCCGTTGCGCGCCGCCTGCTGGACGGCGGTTCCCTTGGTTGCGCAGAAGGGTTTTCGCGGCCGCGCGCTTCACGGCGCGCCTTCGTCGGCCGTTTATGGCAAGCCTGTGGAAATACCCTTACGGCGCAGCAACTTCAGATCATACATAGTTTAAGTCTGATAAAGTTTAGCAGCTAAATTATCAGAGCGCGAAGGGAAGGGGACCGTCGTGGCACCCACCGTGCAGGAGACCAAGCGAGAGCTCACCGAGCTCTTCCAGCGTTTTCACCGAGAGCGCTTCCTTTCGGAGACGCCGCCAGACGGCATCACCCCGAGCGAAGCACGCACGCTCATGGCCATCGACGCGTTCGCTGCGCAGGGCGAAACCGTCCGCCCCGGGCAGGTTGCCGAGCGGATGCGGGCGACGCCGAGCTCCGTCTCGCAAACGCTCAAGGCGCTGGAGGAGAAGGGCCTTGTCGAGCGGCATCGGGCAAGCGGCGACTCGCGCGCCATCACGCTCGAGCTGACCGAGCAGGGCCGCGCCGCCACCGTGGCGGCGCAGGCCATGCGCGATCGCCACATGGACGAGGCGCTGTCGTATCTGGGCCAGGAGGATGGAGAGCATCTCGTGCGCATACTGAAGAAGATCATGGCCTTCCACGAGCGGGCGGGGCGCGGCGCCGGCCCCCTCGGCGAAGGCGGGGACGATCGCGAAGGAGGCGCCCCGTGCGCATAATCCGGTATTTGAAGAACGTCAAGCTGGCGGTCGTGCTCATCGTGTGCCTGCTCGTGGTGCAGGCGTTCACCGACCTCGCGCTTCCCAACTACACGTCGCAGATCGTCGACGTGGGCATCCAGCAGTCGGGCGTCGAGCATGCGGCCACCGACGAGATGAGCGCCCAGACGTTCGACGAGGTGGCCATGATGCTGCCCGAGGCCGACGAGGACGCGTTCCGCGACGCGTACGACAAGACCGACCAGGGCACCTACAAGCTCAACGACCGGGGCAGGGGGGAGATCGACGAGCTCGACCGCATGGTGTCGATGCCGCTCGTGGCCATCCACTACGCCGACCAGATCCCCGATCTCGACCTTGCGCAGGTCATGCAGGCCTACCAGGCAGGCGTCGTGCAGAAGCAGGACATCCTCGACATGCTCGACAAGGCCAAGGAACAGATGGGCGACATGGGCGACTCCATCGTGGAGCAGCAGGCCATCGAGGCGGCGAAGGCCGAGTACGAGTCGCTCGGCTACAACCTGTCCGACATGCAGATGAGCTACCTGGTCCGCATCGGCCTGATGATGCTGGGGCTGGCGGCCCTTGGCATGGTTGCCGCGATCGTGGTGGGCTTCATCGCCTCGCGCTCGGCGGCGAAGATCGGCGCCCTGTTGCGCGACAAGCTGTTCCGGCGCGTGGTGTCGTTCTCGGATGCCGAGGTGCAGAGCTTCTCGGCGGCCTCGCTCATCACGCGCGGCACGAACGACATCCAGCTGGTGCAGATGGTCACCGTCATGCTGCTGCGCATGGTGCTGTACGCCCCCATCCTGGCAATCGGCGGCATCATCATGATGTCGCGCACGAGCATGGCGATGAGCTGGATCATCGTGCTGGCCGTGGTCGTGATCTTCGTGCTCATCGGCGTGCTGATGGTGGTGGCCCTGCCCAAGTTCAGGATCATGCAGGTTCTCATCGACCGCGTCAACCTCGTCTCGCGCGAGATTCTCACAGGCCTTCCCGTCATCCGCGCGTTCGATCGGCAGGAGCACGAGGAGGCCCGCTTCGACGCCGCCAGCACGCGCCTCATGAAGACGCAGCTGTTCACGAACCGCGTCATGACGTTCATGACGCCGCTGATGATGCTCATCATGAACGGCGTGTCCGTGCTCATCGTGTGGGTGGGAGGCTCCTACATCGACACCGGCGCCATCCAGACGGGCGACCTCATCGCGTTCATCACCTACGCCATGGTCATCATCATGAGCTTCCTCATGATCGGGATGATCTCCATCATGCTGCCGCGCGCCGACGTGGCGGCCCAGCGCATCGACGAGGTGCTCGAGACCGAGCCCACCGTCTGCGACCCCGATCCCGCCCAGGCCCGCGACGCGGTTCTTGCGGCAGGCACGGGCGGCGCGCGCATCGCGTTCAACGACGTGAGCTTCAAGTACGGCGACTCCAAGGAATGCGTGCTCGAGCACGTCGACTTCACGGCGGAGCCGGGCAAGACCACGGCTATCATCGGGTCCACCGGCTCGGGCAAGTCGACGGTCATCAAGCTCATCGAGCGCTTCTACGACGTGACGTGCGGATCGGTGACCGTCGACGGGGTGGACGTGCGCGAGGTGAGCCAGCAGGCGCTGCGCTCGCAGCTGGGCTACGTGCCGCAGAAGGCGTTTCTGTTCAGCGGCACCATCGAATCGAACATCGCGTACTCGGACGAGGGCATGCCCGCCGACCGCGTGGCGCAAGCCGCCGACATCGCGCAAGCTGCCGATTTCATCGCTTCGAAGGACGAGGGCTACGACGCCCCTGTGGCGCAGGGCGGCACGAACGTCTCGGGCGGCCAGCGCCAGCGTTTGGCCATCGCCCGGGCGCTTGCCACCGACGCCCGCGCGTACCTGTTCGACGACAGCTTCTCGGCGCTCGACTACAAGACCGACGCGGTGCTGCGCGCGCAGCTGCACGCGCGCCTGTCCGACAAGACGGTGCTCATCGTGGCGCAGCGCATCTCGACGGTGCTGCACGCCGACCGCATCGTCGTGCTCGACGAGGGCCGCATCGTGGGGCAGGGGACGCACGAGGAATTGATGGAAACCTGCGAGGAGTATCGGGAGATAGCGATGTCCCAGCTTTCGGAAGCGGAACTGAACGGGGGTGATGCGGCATGAGCGAGCAGAATGGCCAGGCTCCGGCCACGCAGCCCCGGCGCGGCCCCATGGGCGGGCACGGCCCCGGCGGGCGCATGATGCCCGGCGAGAAGCCGAAGAACCTCAAGGGGACGCTCGGCAAGCTCATCGCGTTCATGGGTCGCTTCAAAGCGGCCATCGTGGTGGTGCTCGTGTTCGCCGTCGGTTCCACCATCTTCAACATCGTGGGCCCCAAGGTGCTCTCCACGGCCACGACCGAGCTGTTCAACGGCATCGTGGCGAAAATCGACGGATCGGGCGGCATCGACTTCGACGCCATCGCGAACATCCTGCTGTTCACGCTGGGCCTGTACGTGCTTTCGGCCCTCTGTTCCTTCGTGCAGGGCTGGATCATGAGCTCGGTGTCGCAGCGCACCTGCTACCAGCTGCGCAAGAGCATCGCGGAGAAGATCGACCGCATGCCCATGGGCTACTTCGAGCGCACGAGCGTGGGCGACACGCTGTCGCGCATCACCAACGACGTGGACACGCTCGGCCAGAGCCTGAACCAGGGCGTGACGCAGCTCATCACGTCGGTGACCACCATCGTCGGCGTGCTCATCATGATGCTGACCATCAACCCGCTCATGACGCTCATCACCGTGGTCATCTTGCCAGTGTCGGTGGTGCTCATCATGGTGGTGGTCAAGCACTCCCAGAAGTACTTCAAGACGCAGCAGCGCACGCTCGGCAAGATCAACGGGCTGGTGGAAGAGACGTTCTCGGGCCACGCCATCGTGAAGGCGTTCAACCGCGAAGACGGCACGGTGGACAAGTTCAACGAGACGAACGGCCGCCTGTACGCCTCGGCGTGGAAGTCGCAGTTCTTCAGCGGCCTCATGCAGCCCATCATGACCTTCGTGGGCAACCTGGGCTACGTCGCCGTCGCCATCTCGGGCAGCTTTCTGGCCGTGCAGGGCGTCATCACGGTGGGCGACATCCAGGCGTTCATCCAGTACGTGAAGAACTTCACGCAGCCCATCACGCAGCTCACGCAGGTGTCCAACGTGCTGCAGCAGATGGCAGCCGCGGCCGAGCGCATCTTCGAGTTCCTGGAGGCTCCCGAGGAGGAGCCGGACCATGTGACGATGCGCACGGAGGACGTCGAGTGCCGCGTCGACTTCGACCATGTGCGGTTCGGCTACGATCCTGAGCATCCGGTGATCAGGGACTTCTCCGCCACGGTGACCGACGGCATGACCGTGGCCCTCGTGGGGCCCACGGGTGCGGGCAAGACGACGATGGTGAAGCTGCTCATGCGCTTCTACGACGTGCAGGGCGGCTCCATCCGCCTGGGCGGCGCGGACATCCGCAGCTTCGCCCGCGACGATCTGCGCAGCGTGTTCGGCATGGTGCTGCAGGACACGTGGCTGTTCAACGGCAGCATCCGCGAGAACATCCGCTACGGCAAGCTGGACGCCACCGACGAGGAGGTGGAGGCGGCGGCGAAGGCGGCGTACGTGCACCACTTCATCCAGACGCTGCCGCAAGGCTACGACACCGTCATCAACGAGGACGCCAGCAACATCAGCCAGGGCCAGCGCCAGCTGCTCACCATCGCGCGCGCCATCCTTGCCGACCGCCGCATGCTCATCCTCGATGAAGCCACCAGCTCGGTGGACACGCGCACCGAGGAGCGCATCCAGAAGGCCATGGACAACCTCATGGCCGGGCGCACCTCGTTCGTCATCGCGCACCGGCTGTCCACCATCAAGAGCGCAGACCTCATCCTGGTCATACAGCACGGCGACATCGTGGAGCAGGGAACGCACGACGAGCTTTTGGCGCTTGGCGGTTTCTATGCGGAGTTGTATAATTCACAGTTCGCTGACACTGTCGACGCAATCGAGGACTGACGCGCTTCTCCCTGGGGACGCTCGTCCCCAGGGAAAGAAGCGAACCGCATGCCCCATACCGCCCAGCAACGTCCTGAGCCCGCGCCCGAGCGCGGCCGCGTGCGCCTTGCGGTGTTCGACTTCGACGGAACGAGCATCGCGGGCAACTCTCCGGTGCTGCTCGTCCAGCATCTCATGAGGCGCAAGATGCTCAAAAAGCGCGTGATCTTCCGCATCCTTCTGTGGGCCGCCGCCTACAAGCTGCGCCTTCCCCAGAACGAGAGCTGGGTGCGCGGCCTCGTGTTCACGGCGTTCGAAGGGCACCCCGTCGCCGAGGTGGACAAGTTCCTCGCCGATTTCTACGACGAGCGCATATCGATGCTGTTCCGCCCCGAGGCCGACCAGGCCATGCGGGCGCATGCCGAGGCCGGCGAGATCGTGGTGGTCATCTCGGCCACGTTCGAACCCATCATCCTGCGCGCCATGGAACACCATCCCTTCGAGCACCAGATATCCACGCGCATGCGCATCGCGCCCGACGGATCCTACACGTGCGAAGTGGAGGGGCTGCCCGTGGAAGGGGAGGAGAAGCTCGCGGCCGTGAGGCGTTTCGGTGACGATCGCTACGGCGCGGGCAACTGGGAGCTGGCCTACGCCTACGGCGACCACCACTCCGACCGGACCGTGCTGGCCGCCGCCGCGCATCCGCGCGCGGTGAACCCGGACCGGCCGCTGGCCCGGACGGCGAGGGAGGAGCACTGGGAGGTGCTCTGCTGGTAGGCTGTTCGACCTGGGCGCCCGCTGGGGCAGGGAGTCGGCAAGACCGTCGGCCTTCGGCCTCCCAGGATCTCGCAAACCCCGCATGTCCCAGCGGGCTTCGGTGGACGCGCCTGCCGCTTCGCGGGGCCCTGGGGGAGACCGCCGCCGTCGGCCTTCCGGGATCTTGTCGGCCCCCGCGCCGGGGAGGGCTTCGGCGAGCGGGCCTGCCGCTTGGGGGGCTTGGGAGGCAGGCTGTGCAAGCTTCGAGACCGGCGATCCCTGATCCTTTTGGCGCGGTTTCCGGGACATTACAATTGTCGGGTTTTTGCGGGCTGGGGTATGCGGGGGTGGGCTTCTCCGGTAAAATGCGACCCAGGCATATGCATTTTGCATATACGACATGCCGATACGATGCGAAGGAGGTTGGGTACATGTTTGAGAACGGTGCGAACAGCTCGCCCAGCCAGAACGACGAATACCATAGCTCTTCCGCCGAGTACCTGCGCCGCGCGGCCCAAGCGTGCGCTTCGGGCGATGCGGTCCTCGGCATGCACTTGTACCTGGCGGCGTTCGAGCAGGCTCAGCATGATGACGATCCCCTGCCCGCCGACGAGGCGCTCGGGGGCTTGAAGCAGGCATGGCGTCTCGCCTGCAAGCTCAAGGAGCGCTCGATCGCCGAATACGTGTTCGAGCGCCTCGAGCCGTATCTCACGATGGACGAAACGACCCGCTACGCCGAGCAGCTGCAGGATCTCGCCTTCGACAAGCTTGAAGAGTACGGCCTGACGCGCGAGGACCTCGAGGACATGACCGATATGATATCCCAGGACTTCCTGGGCCTTGGCGGGGCCCCGCTCATGAAGGTGGAGCACGTCATGGCGCCTCCGCTGGGCGCGGGCGTTGCGGTGGAGGAGGCTCCCTCCGCAGCTGGAAGCGCCGCCGCGGCGACGGTCGAAGACCCCTCGGGCGGCGCCATTGCCGAAGCGCCCGTCGAAGAGGGCTCGGAGGATGCGGCCGGACCCGACGAGCGCGCGGTCGTTTCGACCATGGAGAGCGTTTCGTACAGCGAGATCGTCGGCTACGGCGAGGCCGTCTCCATCATGCGCGATTTCGGCGTGGGCATGCAGCAGGACCCCGACTTCCAGAAGCTCGTGGGCATGCTGAACGACCGGCACGGCCTTGACCGCATGCCGGCTTCCGATGCGCTGCTGTTCAGGTCCCCGGCCCGCGAGGACGCGAACCGCTTCATGGCGGCAACGCTCGGCGAGCTGGGCCTGCCGGCCATCCGCATGCACATGGAAGAGAACCTACAGGGCATGCCGGTGCTCTGCGTCATGGCGCAGGCCGATTGCCAACCCAAGCTCAATGCCGCCCGCAACGCCTTCGAAGGCGAAGGCGTCCTCATGCTGGAGGATCTGGATCTTTGGGTGTCGCCGCTCGCCGAGTACTCGAACGACGATTTCGGCGGGTTCCTGATGGCCAGCCTGTCCCGTGGCGCCCGCGAGGCCATCGCGCTCATCCGCTCGGCCGTGGAGAACCCCGACGTGTTCGTGCTGGCGTCCGCTTCCGAGGCGGGCGAGATTGATCCGTTCTTCTACGACCTGCTGGAGCCGCTGTCCGTCATCGACATCGACTACCCGACCGCTTCCGAGCGCGCCGACATCTGGATGGAGATCGCGCGGGACCATCCGTCGCTGCGCGGGATAGACCGCGCGGCCCTCGTGCGCTACTCGTCGCAAATGCCGCGTTTCGACATCTACATGGCGGCCCGGGAGGCCATCGAGGAAGCTTACAAGGCGAGCCTCGTCGCGCGCCGCTACCTTCCGGTGACGGCCGACAACCTGTTCGACAAGCTGGCGGCGTACCAGCCGCTCGATTCCGACGAGTACCGGGCGCTCGAGGAAGCCGTTGTGAGCGATTTCAGGCGGGAGCTCGAGCATCTGGAGGATCTTCTGAAGGGGGAGGAGAGCTGATCGATGGATATCACGAGGCGCTGCGATTACGCCTGTCGCATTCTCCGGGCAGCCTACAAGAGCGGCGATGCCTACGTGTCTGTGTCCGACATAGCCGATGAGGAGGACATCCCCTACGCTTTCGCGCGCAGCATCCAGCACGATCTGGTGAAGGGCGGCCTCATCAAGACCGTGCGCGGCGCCCACGGCGGCCTCGCCCTCAACTGCGATCCGGCCCAGGTGACTTTGCTGGAGGTTCTGGAGGCCATCCAGGGCCCCGTGAGCATCTCGCTGTGCGTCATGGACCCCGAGTACTGCGAGAAGCAAGGGGACTGCGCCTACAACAAGCTGTGGCAGGGCGCCGACCGGCTGTTGAACGAGTACTTCGGCGCCATCACGCTCAAGGACCTCATCGAGCAGGGCGCTTCCCATCCCGTGGTGGAGGGTGCGCTGGCGGCCGGACGGCAGCCGAAGCGCGCCGGATGCGCTGCGGCGTGTCCGTCGCCCCGTGCCGTGAAGCCGCTGGCCGAGCCCTGTTCCGACGCGGGGCATTGCGAGCCGTGCGCGTAAAGGACCTCGATGCCGTGCCTTGGCCGGAGGACGGCATCGGGCGCGACGCGTTCGTCGAGCTGGTGCGCGAGGAGGGAAGGCGGCTGTACCGCGACCTTCCCTGGCGCAACCTGGACGATCCGTATGCCGTGCTCGTGTCCGAAGTCATGCTTCAGCAGACCCAGGTTGCGCGCGTGCGCAAGCACTGGGAGCGCTTCATGTCCCTTTTTCCCACCGTGGACGCCCTGGCCGCCGCCGGCACGGCCGACGTGCTGGCGCAGTGGCAGGGGCTCGGATACAACCGTCGCGCGCTCGCGCTCAAACGCGCGGCCGAGGCGTGTTCGGCCGAGCGGGCGGGCACGCTGCCGGACACCGTGGAGGAGCTCCAAGAGCTGCCGGGCATCGGGCCGGCGACCGCAGCGGGCGTCATGGCCTTCGCCTTCAACCGCCCCTCCGTGTACATCGAGACGAACGTGCGCACGGTGTTCCTCCACGAGCTGTTTCCCGATCGGGACAAAGTGCCCGACCGCGAGCTTGCGCCGCTCGTGGCGGACACGTGTCCTGAGGACGACCCGCGCGGGTGGTACTACGCGCTGCTCGACTACGGGTCGCATCTGAAAACGCTCGTGGGGAACCCGTCGCGGCGCAGCGCGCACTACGCCCGCCAAAGCGCGTTCGAGGGGTCGAGGCGCCAGAAGCGCGCCGAGCTCGTGCGCGTGGTTCTGGCCGAGCCGGGCATCGGGTCCGACGAGCTGGCCGAGCGCCTGGACGCCTTCGAGCGCGCTGCTGGACGCGGCGGCGTGGACGGGGCGACCTTCGATTCCATCGTCTCCGATCTGGTTGCGGAAGGGTTCTTCCGCCGCGACGGCAACGCGTTCTTCGCGTGAGCATCCGGCTTCGCGGGCGCCTTCGACGCCTCTCGTGCGCCTGCATTCGCCCGGAAGTGGCCTCGGCTTTCAAGAGCGGGTTTCTCCCGGCCTTTCCCGCCACGAACGAGGCCCGGCCGGTGCTCCGGTGGTTCTTCTGCGATCGGACAAGCCTCGGCGCGCCGTGGCGGCCGTTCGACGGCAGGGCGCGTTTTGCCACCGGTGGTTAACGGCGAGCCGAATCAGAAAATGACCGAAAACGCGGTCGAATGTGCAGTCTGCGAGGCCGATCCGCGCCCTTCGCGCGCCTTGGTCGCGCAAAACGCCTGGTCGCGGAATTCGCGTGCCCGGTCTTGTGCTCGACGACTGCGCATTCGACCGCGTTTTCGGTCATCTGCGGTTGGGGCCGAATGCTTCGAAAAAACCAACCGGCGCTATGGAGGCGGATCAGCCGGGATCATGGCAAAGGTGGTTTGACGGCGGAGCGTGCGTTTCATGGCGTGCATGCGCGCCAGGCTGCGACGCCGCCGCCGGATCACCGTTTGGAAACCTGATGGAAAGCCCCGGTGGAAAATCAGGTCGGGCCTGTGCTAGAATACCCGAATCCCGTGGGGGAGTAGTCGGCGCCTTCGAGCGCGGCTGTGTCAACATACTGCTTCGCTCCAGAAGCTGGCCAGCCTGAAATGACAAGACTCGCGGTGTGGCGCAAACGTCGCACCGCGTTGTTGCTGCAACCGGCGCACGTGCCGGTTTTTTTGCGCCTGAAGACGAGAATCGGGGAAGACGAAAGAGGTTCGCCATGGGTGTTATCGAGCTGCTCCTCATCGGGGTGGGGCTGTCCATGGACGCGTTTGCCGTGGCCATCTGCAAAGGCCTGTGCATGAAACGGCTCGACGTGCGCCAGGCGCTGGTCATCGCGCTGTTCTTCGGAGGGTTCCAAGCGTTCATGCCGCTTGTCGGCTGGGCGCTCGGCACGCAGTTCGAGCAGTTCATCACGCCGGTCGACCATTGGATAGCCTTCGCGCTGTTGGCGTTCATCGGCGGCAAGATGCTGTGGGACTCGTTCCATGAGGACGACGAGGGCATGGCATGCGCGGCCGACGGCAAGCTGGACCTGCGCGAGTTGACGATGCTCGCCGTGGCCACGAGCATCGACGCCTTGGCCGTGGGCATCACGTTCGCCTTCTTGCGCGTGGACATCGTGTTGTCGGTGGGCCTCATCGGCGCCACGACGTTTCTGCTCTCGCTCGCAGGCGTGGCGGTGGGCCACCGCTTCGGAGCGCGCTACGAGAAGCCCGCCACCATCGTGGGCGGCGTCGTGCTCGTCCTCATCGGCGTGAAGATACTGTTGGAGCATTTGGGAATCGTCGCCTTTTGATCAACCTGCAGCGGAGGGATTGGCCGAAGGGCACCCAGTCGCTCGGCAGTCCTGCTCGCACGAAACGCCCGCAGGGCGTTTCGGCTCGTGCGGAACTCGCTTGATGGGTGCCCTTCGGCCAATCCCTCAGCGTCGGAGGCTTGAGAGATCGAACAAGCCCTTCCTCAACCTGTTCTCGCCCCAGGTTGAACAAGGGCTTCCCAGCGGGCAGCGCTCCCCTCGCGCTTTGCGACTGAGGAGAGGCTGGGAAGCGAAGGCCTGCGAGATCCCCGAAGCAGAAGGGCCTGGGGAAGGGGTCCGCGAGATCCTGGGAGCGAAGCGACGGTCTCGCTGACCCCTTCCCCAGGCCCAGAGTCGCAGGTCGATCAAGCAGCCAAGCATCTTCCGGCTCGACCCGCAGGTCCGATCAAGCGACGGGGTAGCTGCCCAGCACCTTCACTTCGCGCAGCTTCAGGCGCAGGCAGTTCAGCGCCGTCTGGATGGCGGGGTCGTCGGCAGAGCCTTCGATGGTGACGAAGAACATGTACTCGCCGAGGGCCTGCTTCATGGGCCTCGACTGGATCATGCACATGTTCACGTTCGCGTATGCGAATTCGGACAGGATCATGTGCAGCGTGCCGGCGCGGTCCACCTGCATGAACAGCGCCAGCGACGTTTTGTAGCGCTCGCCCCTGAACACGGGCGGGTGTCCCTGGCGTGCGATGAGGGCGAACGAGGTCTGGTTGCCGAAGTGGTCCTCGATGCCGCGCTCGTGCACGTCTGCGCCGTAGAGCTCGGCCGCGAAGGCGTTGGCTATGCCGGCGACATGCGGGTCCTCCACGGCGAGGCGCGCGCTCTCGGCCGTCGAGGACGTGGTGATGGTGGTGCGTCCGGGCAGTTTCTCAGCCAGGTAGCGGCGGCACTGGGCAAGGCCCTGCGGATGCGAGGCGACGGTGGTCACCTCGTGGATGTCGGCTCCCGGCGCGAGCAGCAGGCAGTGGTGGATGTCGAGCACCTCCTCGCCCAGGATGGTGGCCGAGCTTCTGAAGGCGAAGTTGTCGAGCGTGGCCGTGACCGAGCCCTCGAGCGAGTTCTCGGTGGCCACGACGCCGTACTCGCACCGGCCGCGGTCCACGCAGTCGAACACCTCGCCGAGCGACGGGCATTCGATGAGCTCGGGCTCGTCGATGCCGAGGCGCGCGGCGAAGGCGCGAGCCGCCTCGTCGTGGTAGGTGCCGGCGGGGCCGAGGTAGGCGAAAGAGGGTGCGGTAGCGGTCATGGTGCGTCCTTCGGTCGTCTCGTGTCGTGTGCGCTGGTTCCAAAAGCTTCGAAACGCGCGTCCACCATGATACCCGTCTTTCGTCCGCACGCAACAGCGGGCACCTTTATGCAAAGGTTGCGCGAGGGCTCGCGTGGGCAGGGGGACGATCGATGGAATTCGAGGGTCGCTGTTTGCGGGAGCTCCGATCGCTTCCGGCGGGCGGCAGCCTTCGACGGCCCCGATGGCAGGAAGCTCGGTACAAAACCGCTGATGTGAGGCGCAATTTTGTTACGTGGAAACAAATCTGTAACATTTTCGCGCCATTTGCGGGCTAATCGTTGCGCCTGCCGCAGCATCCCCCTCAACCGCCTCGTGTCTCGGAGAAAATATCGCCATGGTAGTACAAGACGAGAAGGCACCTGAGGAGGTGTGCACATGGAAACAGAGGCCAAAGTTTCGGAGTTTCAGGATTTGCTGTCCTCGCGCGGCGTATCCCGTCGCGACTTCATGAAGCTTTGCGGCGCCATTGCAGTCGCGGCCGGGCTCGGAGAGCTTGCCGCGCCGCGCGTGGCGCAGGCCCTCGAGAACTCCGTGATCGGCGCGACGAAGGGCAACCTGTACCCGGTCATTTGGATCGAGGGCGCGTCCTGCACGGGCTGCACCGAGTCGTTCGCGCAGGTCGAGACGCCTGACCCCGCATCGGTTGTGCTTGAGCTGATCTCGCTCAACTATTCCGAGACGCTGTCTGCGGCGGCCGGTCACTCGATGGAGGAGGCCAAGAGGCAGACGATCGAGGCCGGCGACTACATCCTGATCTACGAGGGGGCTGTGCTCGAAGGATGGAACGGCCAGGCGCTGCGCGTCGCGGACATTCCCGGCACCGAGCATCTGAAAGAGGCCGCCGAAAAGGCCAACGCCGTGGTCGCGCTCGGTTCGTGCGCGGTCAACGGCGGCTGGATGGGGGCCCACCCCAACACGTCCGGCGCGCTCGGCGTGCAGGCGTTCCTGAAGAAGGCGGGCATCGACGTGCCGGTCATCAACATCCCCGGCTGCCCTGCGAACCCCGAGTGGCTCGTGTCGGTGCTGGTGGACGTCATCATGCTCGAGCGGATCCCGGCGCTCAACGGCGACAACAAGCCCGCCGGCATCTTCGACCAGACGATCCACGACAACTGCGAGCGTCGCGGCCATTTCGAGAACGGCGAGTTCGTCTACCAGTTCGGTTCCGAGGAAGAGGCCAAGGGCTACTGCCTGTACCCGATGGGCTGCCGCGGACCGCAGACGAAGTCGAACTGCGGCGTGACCCTGTGGAACAACCGCCGCAGCTGGTGCGTGCAGGCGGGTTCCCCCTGCATCGGCTGCTGCGAGGCCAACCCGAACGATCCGGGCCAGAACTGGGTCGAAGTGAACACCCCGTTCTACAAGCGCCATCGCGACCTGCGCATCGGCGACTGGATGGTCCAGCCCGGCACCATCGCGCTCGGCATCACCGGCATCCTGGCCGCCGCCCTCGTGGTGCACGGCTTCGGCATGAAGGTGTCCGGCCGCATGGACGGCGGCGCCGACTTCGAGAAGGTCCGCAAGTGGGACGAGAAGCATCCCGGCCAGTCCATCGGCCAGTACGATGCCTCCAAGAAGAACGACGACGAGAAAGAAGGGAGGTAAGCCGACATGACCCGTTCAGTTATCGACCCGATCACCCGCATCGAAGGCCATCTGCGCGTCGAGATGGAAGTGACCAACGGCAAGGTGTCCGACGCCTGGGTGTCCGGCGGCTGCTTCCGCGGCATGGAGCTCGTCGTGGAGAACCGCACGCCCGAGGATGCCGCGCAGATCGTGCAGCGCATCTGCGGCGTGTGCCCGATATCGCATGCCCATGCTTCCACCATCGCCGCCGAGAAGGCTTACGGCATCCAGATCTCCAACAACGCGCGCATCATCCGCAACCTGCTGGAGGGCGCCCAGTTCCTGCACAGCCACATCCTGTGGTTCTACAACCTGGCGGCGCTCGACTACGTGAACCCGATCAACGCGCTCGACGCCGATCCGGCCGACGCCTATGATCTGGCCCAGGCTGCCGGCACGTCCACGAACAGCGACTTCGTCGCGCTCAAGGAGCGCCTGACGAACTTCGCCGCCAACGGCCAGCTGTCCATCTTCTCGGGCAACTGGTTCGACGCCGAGGACGGCACCGGCTACCAGCTGCCGCCCGAGCTCGACCTCATCTGCACGGCGCACTACCTTGAGGCGCTGACCATGCAGGCGAAGGCCTCCGAGATATCGGCGCTTCTGGGCGGCAAGATGCCGCACGTCATGACGCTCATCCCGGGCGGCACGGCCTTCGTGCCCACCGCGCAGAAGCTCGACGACCTCAAGTACCTGGTCGACGAGATCTACAACTGGGTGGAAGCCACGATGATCCCCGACACGCTGGCCATCGCGCCGTACTACATCGATGCGCTCAACTGGGGCAAGGGCTGCGGCCGCTACGTGGCCTGGGGCGTGTTCGAAGGCCAGGAGGCCACGACCGACTACGTCGAGCAGATGAAGAACCGCTACCTGCCCATGGGCGTGATCGACGAGAACCTCAACATCTCCGACGTGGAGGAGAGCCTCATCACCGAGTACGTGGGCCACTCCTGGTACAAGGGCGAGGACACCTACACCTCCCCGTACTTCACCACCGAGCCGGAGTACACCGAGTACAACGTGGACGACCGCTACACCTGGTGCAAGGCTCCCGCCTACGACGGCAAGCCCTACGAGGCCGGCGGGCTCTCCCGCGTCCTCGCGGCCTACCTGCGCGACGTTCCGTTCATCGTGGAGCAGGTCGACGGCTTGCTGGAGGCCCTGGGCGCTCCCGGCCAGATCGGCGTCGCGCAGTCGACGCTCGGTCGCACCGCTGTCCGCCAGATCGAGACGCTCTACATCGCCGGCCTCATGAAGGACTGGGTCGCGGAGCTGTGCGAGGCCGTCAAGAGCGGCGACAGCGAGTACTTCCGCGAGCCCGAGACCATCACCGGCGCCGGCACGGGCTTCTGGGAGGCCCCGCGCGGCGCGCTCTACCATTCCGAGAACGTTATCGACGGCAAGATCGACGGCTACCAGATCATCATCCCGACCACCTGGAACATCGCGCCGAAGAACGCCGAAGGCGTACCCGGCCCGATGGAGCAGGCCCTCATCGGGGTGCCGGTGGGCGACGTCGAGAAGCCCATCAACGCCCTGCGCACCGTCCACAGCTTCGACCCGTGCACGGCCTGCGCGGTGCACGTCACCGAGCCGGCGACGGGCAAGAGCTTCGAGACCGTCACGAGCCCCTGGGGGGTGAAGTAACATGGCGCACTTGGCACACTACCGCGAAGCGCATCCGCTGCCCTTCGTCGTCACGCACTGGATCAACCTCGTGTGCATGATTCTGCTCATCATCACGGGCTTCAGCATCCACTTCCCGTTCTGGCCCGAGTTCATGGGCATCGCCCGCGGCGTGCACGTGTTCTGCGGCTTCGTGCTGTTCATCAACTGCATCGTCCGCGTCCTTCTGGCCTTCTTCGTGAAGTCCGCCCCCACGGGCGGCACGCGCAAGCAGGTCACGGACTTCAAGACGTGGCTGCCGCAGAAGGACAACCGCCATCAGGCGGGCGCGTGGATCAAGTACTATCTGTTCCTGAAGAAGGACCATCCGCTGGGCGCCAAGCTGGGCGTGCCGCAGAAGATCAGCTACCTGCTGATCCCGGTGCTCATCATCGTCATGTTCTACACGGGCCTGTGCCTGTGGAACCCGACGATGAACGTCGCCTTCTTCGCGGCCGGCACCGAGCTGGTGGGCGGCCTGATGTCGATGCGCATCATCCACTACTTCATGATGTACGTCTTCATCTGCTTCATGTTCATCCATCTGTACCTGGCGAACATCGAGGGCCTGTCCCCGTCGGCGCTCATGCTCTTCCGCAAGGAGCACGGCGGCATGGTGTACGACCCCGACAAGCATGTCATCGTGGGCGAGGACGACCTCGGCCACAAGTAGCAGGGTCGCGGCGGCCTGAGGGCCGCCGCACCTGTTCGTTGTTTGAGCGAGTTGCGGGTGCCTCTGACGGGTGCCCGCGTTGTGAACGGCCCGCAGGCGATGTCTGCGGGCCGTTTTTTCATGCTCGGTCGCGTTCGATGAAGCGGACGAACGCAGCCGCCTGCCGCTCCAGGTAGGGGGCGGAGGCGCCCAGCTCGAGCACGCCGTTCGGGGCTTGTTCGGCTATGCGGGCGATGGTGAGGCGGGGCTTGTTCATGACGTGCGCATCGAGGAAGCTGAGCACGCCGACGAGCTGGTCCTGGGCGTGCGCCGCACCGCTCATGCCTATGCTGGCGCCTGCCAGCGCGACGGGCTTGCCGGCGAGCACCTGCCCCTCGGACTGGCTTG
Source organism: uncultured Eggerthellaceae bacterium (assembly GCA_958454405.1). GTDB lineage: Bacteria > Actinomycetota > Coriobacteriia > Coriobacteriales > Eggerthellaceae > Enteroscipio. Next base: position 31,456 of record CAUEBO010000015.1, read on the forward strand.
CAGGGCGCGAGAGCCAGTCGATGAGGTTCTTGAGCGGCCCTGGGATGGCATGGTTGTACTCGGGGCTGAACAGCCATACGCCGTCAGCCGAGCTCACCGCTTCGCGCACGCGCGCCACGGGTTCGGGGGCCGGGTGCTCGATGTCCTGGTTCATGAAGGGGACGTCGTGCCAGTCGAGGATGGAGATCTCCACAGCGGGGTGGTTCTTTTGGACGACGGCGACCGCCGCCTCGGCGAGCTGGCGGTTGTAGCTGCCGTTCCGCAGCGATCCGACGATGGCGAGCATGCGCATGTCCGTTCCTTTCCTTGCGGTGGATAGCAGGGTGCCGCCAAAGCTTCGCGGCGCCTCGTATGCTGCCAACAGGATAGCAGATGGATGCGGATGGGGGACGCGCGAGGGTCGATGTCGCTGGGCCGTTGCGCCGCGCCGCTCGACTGAGGGCGCGATGCGGGCCGCCCGAGCCGGCCGCTATAATGGGGAACGAGAGAAACGAGGAAGGAAGCACCGTGGCCGAGTTGACCGACGAGCAAATCGCGCAGGAGGACAAGTTCCTCGAAGGGCTGCCGCGCATCAACGTGGGCGCGCTGTTCCTGCCGCCCATCTGGGGCCCGGCGCATGGTTTCTGGGCGACCATCCTGTTCTATCCCATCTGGCTGTTCGCCGACAACATGTTCTACGCGGCGTGGACCGAACGCACGCCGCTGGCGCTGATCGCGGCGTTGGCGGTGTTCGTCACCCTGACCGCGGGGACCGTGGCGTTCTCGATCGTGGGCCAGCCGCTGGCGGCGCACCGAGCGGAAGACCGCGGCGTGAGCCGGGAAGCCTATCTGCGCAGGCAGCGCATCTGGGCGGTCGTCAGCGTGGTCGCGGGCCTGGCCATGATCGCGGCCGCGACGTACTACAACCTGGCCATCCGTCCCACGCTGGGGGCCTGACGATGGCTGCGGAGGATCGATCCGACGCGGATTCGCGCAGCGGCGCTGCCCTGCCGCCGGAAGGGCCCGTCGGTTCGGGCGCTGCGCCTTCCATCGCGGTCATCTGCGTGGGAAACAAGCTCATGCTGGACGACGGGCTGGGGCCGGCCGTCTACGAGGAGCTGGTGGCTCGCTACGAGTTCCCCGGGAACGTGGAACTGTTCGACGTGGGCTGCCTGAGCATGGACATGCTGCCGTACGTGCGCGATTACGACGTGGTGATCACCGTGGACGCGGTGGACGGCACCGATGCGGAGCCGGGCACGGTGTTCCGGTTCGAGCCGGACGCCATGGCGCGCCGCAGCGGCGCGACGGCTTCGCTGCACGACCTCAAGCTGGTCGACCTGTTCGACGCCGCGCTGCTTCTGGGCTACGAATCCCAGGGCCTGTGCCTGGGCATGCAGGTGGAGAACCCCTCGCCCTCGGCTGCGACCATCGGCCTGACGCCCAAGGTGCACGATGCGCTGCCCCTGCTCGTGGACACGGTCGCGGGCGAGCTGGCGCGGCTCGGCTCCGCTCCCGTGCCGCGCACGCCCTGCTGAAGCTGCGGGTGCCGTCCCGGCCGGCGTTACGGGCCGGATCTTCCCGTGTCGAAGGGATGACGGGCGATCGCCGATTTCCCCACAACCCCCGATTGGCGGGCGCGTTCCCTCTGCGCCAGCGGTATCGTTTCGAACCGATGCGAACCGCTGTGCCCGCTGCGCGCCTCGGGTGCGAGGCGGCGGCGAGAAGGAGTGCACGCCCATGCAAGTCAACACCATCAGCGCCTACGAAACCACGGCCGAAGCGTTCTTCGAGCGCCTTGCGGAATGGAAGGCCGACCTCGTGCTGGACACGAGGCTGAAGAACACGAACCAGCTGTCCGGCTTCACGAAGCGCGACGACCTGGCGTTCTTCGTCGATCGCCTTGCACATGCGCGCTACGTCCACGACAAGCTGTTCGCGCCCGCGCCCACCATGCTCGAGCGCTACCTGCACGGCAACATCGGCTGGGAAGCGTACGCCGAGGCCTATCGCGAGGACATGCGCGAACGCGAGGCGGTGCCCCGGTTCTTCGAAAGCTACGGCGAGTTCGACTCCGTCGCGCTCGTGGGCACGGCCACGCGCGCCCGCCGATCGCACGTCGAAGTGCTCAAGAGCATGCTCGACGCCTACCAGGAAGCATAGGCCCTCGCGGGCTACCTTGGCACGGCGTCGTGGCGCATGAGCCCATGGCGGACGCAGTAGGTGTACAGCACGCCGCCGCCCAAATGCGGCAGGCGGGCCTCGCATCCTTGCTCGGGATAGAGCTTCTCCAGCGCCAGACGGTCGTAGCCCACCACGGCCGCGAACGCGATGAAATGGTCCTTCGCCATGGGGTGGTCGAGCACGACGTGCCAATCGCCCTCGGCGTCCTCAACCGATGCGCGATGGGAATCGTCCGGCGGCCGGGCTTCGAGCGCATCGAGTTTCCTGCCGCAACAGGACACTTCGGCATTTCCTGTGGTGGTGACGATGTTTCCGCAGGTCGGACAAAGGTAGAACGCGATGCGCTTCATGCTTCCTCCTGATCTCCCGTCGGGGGAGAGGCTTCCGGAGAGCAGCGTTTCCACCGTCGTGCCAAGCTGCGCCGCCAGCGCAGGCAGAAGCGCCACGTCGGGGCATCCGCCTCCGCGCTCCCATTTCGAGACGGCTTTGTCGCTCACTCCCACGCCTTCGGCGAGCTCGCGCTGCGTGAGCCCGTGCTCGGTTCTCAGACGGCGGATGAGCGCGCCGGTTTTCAACGTGTCCATGGTCTTCCTCCCGTGATCGGCGTGCGCTCCACGATACGCGCGCCGCGGCGCGGGCGCAATGAACGCTCCGTAGAGCGATGCGGCTTCGCTGGACCCGCTTCAGGGCCGGCTCAGCGGCGGCGCGCCTCCGATTTCTTGACGCGCTCCACGAGGAAGTCGCGCACGTCGTCGCGCGGGAGGTCGAGCGAAACGGACAGCTCGTCGCAGAGCAGGCTCTCGGCGAGGGCGAAGTACTTCTTGTCGGTGGCGGTGATCTGCCGTCCTGCGGTCTCGCGGCGCGCGGTGCGCTCGCGGACGGATTTGATGATGGGCACGAGGTCTTCGGGCGAGAACGTTTTCAAATGCTTGTCGTACTCTTCCTTGATGCGGCGCTCGAGCAGAGTGGGCGTGTTCGCGTCGGGCTTGAGCGCTTCTTCGTCGATGGAGTCGGCGTCGGCGATGGAGTCGATGAGCGCAAGCGCCTCCTTGCGCGACATGACGCGGCGCAGCGTGGGGGGTTGGGCTTCGTCGATGGCGACGAACAGCTTGAGGGACTTCTCGAACAGGGCGCGGAGCTCGAGGTAGTCCCTGTCTTCGAAGTAGGCTTCGCGGACGGCGACGATTTCGCAGACGTGATGGCGGTAGACGACGGTGTCTCCGGGAGAGAACATAGGGCCTCCGAACGGTAGGGATGTGGGGAAACAGTGGGAGCGTTTCCATCGCGTCGGAAGAACGGCGCAGATCAGCCTTATAATTATAGCATCTTACCAGAGGTTTCGGGTCGAAGACGTATCGGCAGGCGGCACGCGCCGACGGCGCTTCCGGCGCCGTACGGGCCCGCTGCAAGGCGCGGTGCGCGCTGACGGCGGGACGGTCCTCGGCTCCGGACGAAGGCGAAGGAGCGGCGGATGAGCGGATTCGATGCGAGCGAGCTCGACCCGTACGTGGCGGCCACCATCAGGGGCACGTCCACGAAGCAGAAAGAGCTGGAAACCCTCGAGATCGTCGAGGCCAGGCCGGGGCATATCGTTTTCGAAGCGGATGCGCCCGAAAGCGTGATGAACTACCATGGAACCATCCAGGGCGGGTACCTGGCCACGGTGAGCGAGCTGGCCGCGGGCATGGCCCTGTACGCGAGCGGGCTTTCCAGCTTCGCCGTGGCCAGTTCGATGAACTTCATCAAGGCGGTGGGGACGGGGCGCCTCGTTGTGAAGGCCGACCCCGTGCACCAGGGGCGCACCACCGCCGTCATCCGCTGCGCCGTTGAGACGCTCGAAGGCGCTCTGATCGCCGAATCCACGTACACGATGCTGGTCATGGGGCCGTTGGAGGGCTTGCAGTCCTGAGCGCAGCTGACGGCTGGGGCGCCGCCAGCCGCAGGACCGTCAGTCGAACAGCGCGGCGGCCTTCGCCATGCGCTCGGCGATGGGCACGCCGAAGGGGCAGCGCGCCTCGCAGTCCGCGCAGCCCGTGCAGTCGGCGGCCGTCGCGTCCAGCGCCTCGTAGTGGGCGCGCACGCCGGCGGGCACCGCGTCCTGCATCGTCGCCAGGTCGTAGAACTTGTTCACGAGCGCGATGTCGATGCTCGCGGCGCACGGCGCGCAGTGGCCGCAGTAGGTGCACTGCCCGTAGTAGGCGTGCTTCGGCGCGCCGGCCAGCACGCTGGCGTAGTCGCGCTGCTCGGCCGGAGCATCCTCGTAGCGCAGGGCGTCGGAGACGTGCTCGACCGTGCCGAAGCCCGCCATGATGCTGGCGACGGCGGGGCGGGTGAGCGCGTAGTGGATGCACTGCACGGGCGTGAGTGCCACGCCGAAGGGGGAGGCCTCGGCCGAGAGCAGGCGCCCGCCCGCGTAGCCTTTCATGACGGTGATGCCCACGTCCTCGCGCTCGCAGAGCGCGTAGAGCTCGGCCCGTTCCGCGTCCATGCCCTCGAGGCCCTCGTCGTAGTCGAACGTGAACGCCTCGTCGAGGTCGGCCGTTGCCGGCAGCAGGTCGAAGGCGGGGTTCACGCTGAACATGACGGCCTCGATCTCGCCGGAGAGTGCGGCCAGTCGCGCAACGGCCGGGTTGTGGGTGGACAGGCCGATATGGCCGATGGCGCCGGCTTTCTTGAGGGCGCGCACGTAGGCGATGAACTCCCCGTCCATGATGTCCTCGTATTCGTCCACGGCGTCGACGTAGTGGATCATGCCCAGCTCCACGTGGTCGGTGCGCAGCCGTTCGAGCAGGTCCTCGAACGCCGGGCGCACCTGCTCCATCTCGCGCGTGCGCACGTACTGGCCGCCCTGCCAGGTGGAGCCGATGTGGCCCTGGATGATCCAGCGGTCGCGGTCGCCTTCGATGGCCGCCCCGAGGCTGCTGCGCACCTCGGGCTGGGGCATCCAGCAGTCGAGGATGTTGATGCCGCCCTCGGCGCAGGCGTCGGCGACGGCGCGCACCTCCGCGACCGATTTCCCTTCCATCCATTCGGCCCCGAAGCCGATCTCGCTCACCATGAGGCCGGTTCGGCCCAGTCGTCGGTAATTCATCTCGTCTCGCTTTCTTCGCGCCGGCGCCGTGCGGCTACAGGCGCGCGTAGTCTTCGTCGTTCACCGGCTCGCACCATTCGTTCGAGCCGTTCACGGCCGGAACTTCCACGGCCAGGTGGGAGAACCAGCTGTCGGTTGCCGCGCCATGCCAGTGCTTGACGTTGGCGGGGATGTTCACCACGTCGCCCGCTTTGAGGGCGCGCGCCGGCTCGCCCCACTTCTGGTACCAGCCCCGTCCTCCCGTGACCAGCAGGATCTGCCCGCCGCCCTGGTCGGCGTGGTGGATGTGCCAGTTGTTGCGGCAGCCCAGCTCGAACGTGACGTTGCCGATGGACACCTGCTCGGTAGAGAGCATGTTCAGGTAGCTCTGGCCGATGAAGTACTGGCCGTAGGGGTTCTTCTCTCCGCGGGGGAACAACTCGTGCTCGATCTCGTTCATGGCGCATCTCCTCGTCGTGTCGCGGTTCGCCGGAGGCGCGCGTTCGCATGCGCCGGCGGGCCGTTCTCTCATCTTCGCTATCCACGATACTCCTTGGAGCGCGCTCCAAGTCAAGCGTTCGTTGAAATCGCATCGCGTCTTATGGCATCTTGCATGATGGCGCTCGCATCGCCGCCGGAATCGCATCTTTTCGCGAAGGGCGTTTGGAAGATGCACGGCGGCGCATAATCGAGTAGGATGGCACCAGAGCGTTTTCCCGAGAGGAATCGACGGTGCCTATGGCCGAGAAGAGCGCGTCCGCAGGGCCGCTGACGAAGAGGGCATGGCTGCTCATCGTGCTGCTGTCGTTCGTGGGGCAGGTGGCATGGGCGGTCGAGAACAACTTCTTCAACCTGTTCATCCAAGACGTGTTCAACGCGTCCCTTTCGGACGTCGCGCTCATGGTGTCGGCCTCGGCGCTCACCGCGACGGCGACGACCCTGCTCGTGGGCGCATGGTCCGACCGCGTCGGGAAGCGCAAGGCGTTCATCGGGTTGGGGACGATGCTCTGGGGCGCGTCCATCATCGTGTTCGCGTACCTGCAGACTATCTCGCTCGCGCTCGCCGGAACCACGGCGGCGGCGATGGCCTTCGGCGTGACGCTGACCATCGTGTTCGACTGCATCATGACGTTCTTCGGCAGCCTTGCGAACGACTCCTGCTTCAACGCGTGGGTGACCGACATCACCACCGAGGAGAACCGCGGCAAGGTGGAGGGCGTCAACTCCGCCATGCCGCTGCTGGCGATGCTGGCGGTGTTCGGCGGTGCGATGTTCCTCATGATCGTACGGCCCGACGGCACGGTCACCTACGACTATCCTTTGTTCTTCATCATCGTGGGCGGCGCGGTGACCGTCCTGGGCGCGGTCGTGCTCCTGCTCATGCGGGACTCCGCGCCCGGGCGCGCGCCGGCGGACGGCTACCTGGCGAATGCGCTGTACGGGTTCAGGCCGCGGGCCGTGCGCGAGAACGAGATGCTCTACCTTGTGCTGTTGGGGTATCTGGTGTTCGCAACCGCCTTGCAGGCGTTCATGCCGTACTACGTGCTGTACCTGCGCCTTCCCTACATTCTCGGCGAGAGCTACGTGTTCGTCATGGCTCCCGGCATCGTCATCGCGGCCCTGTTCACCATCTTCTACGGCAAGCGGGTCGACCGTCGCGGCTTCCTGCGTTCCGTCGTGGCGCCGCTCGTGCTGTTCATCGCGGGATGCATCGTGCTCGGCCTGTGCACGGACGTCGCGTTCGTCTTCTTGGGCTCGGTGCTCATGCTGTGCGGCTACCTGGGCGCCGTCGCCTGCTTCGGCGCCGAAGTGCGCAACAACACGCCTGCCGGGCATGTGGGGATGTTCCAGGGCGTCCGCATCTTCATGGCGGTGCTCGTCCCGATGCTCGTGGGCCCGTGGATCGGTTCGGCGGTGAGCGCGTCGTCGGACGCCGTTGGCTTCGGCGTGGTGGGCGACGGGTTCACCCCGTCCTCGCTCATCTTCCTGGCCGGCGCCGCCGTAGCGCTGGTCACCTTCGCCGTGCTGCTGCTCATCCGCGCGCGCCGATCCCGAAGCGAGTGAGGAGGCGCCATGCTCGATATCAAGCGCGTCATAGAGAGCGCTCCCCGCAAGCCGGAAAGCGTCGAGCTCGAGCCCCTGCTCACCGTTTGGGGCGAGCGCCTGTCTGCGGGCGGGGAGCGTGTCTCGGGGCATCCGCATCCCCAGTTCGAGCGCTCGTCGTTCCATCCGCTCGACGGCTGGTGGGAGTGCGCCTTCGTTCCGGCCGACGATGCGGCCGGCGCATGGAGCACCGCCCCGATGCCGGAGCGCTTCGACGGGCGCATCCTGGTGCCCTTCTCGCCCGAGGCCCCCTTGTCGGGCGTGAGCCGGCAGCTCAAGCCCGACGAGCTGCTGTGGTACCGGCGCGCGTTCGCGAAGCCCGACGAGCTTGCCGAAGAGGCCGGCGGCCGGTGCCTGCTGCACTTCGAGGCGGTGGACTGCGCGTGCGCCTGCTACGTGAACGGCGTGCTGGCGGGGACGCACGTCGGCGGCTATCTTCCGTTCTCCTTCGACGTCACCGACGCGCTTGCCGACGACGGGAACGAGATCGCCCTCTGCGTCCACGATCCGAGCGATGCGGGCGTGCAGCTGCGCGGGAAGCAGCGGCTCGAGCGCGGCGGCATCTGGTACACCGCGCAGAGCGGCATCTGGCAGACGGTGTGGCTCGAGGTCGTGCCGGAGCGCCGCATCGAGTCGCTGAAGATCGACGCGCAAGCCGATGCCGGATGTGTCGTGCTGGACGTGGCCGTGCTCGACGGCGGCGATATGGGCGAGGGCGCGCCTGCGCCGGGGGCATCGCTTTCCGCGCGGCTGTTCGATGGCGATGCGGAGGTTTGCCGTGCGGATTCCGACACCGCTTCGGCCGGTCGCGTCCGCAAGCTCGTATTGGACGTGGAACGGCCGCGCCTCTGGAGCCCCGACGATCCGCACCTGTACCGCCTCGAGATCTCGTTCGGCCGCGACCGCGTGTCCAGCTACTGCGCGTTCCGCACCGTGACGATGGAGGAGGACGCGCACGGCGTCCGGCGGCTCTTCCTCAACCACGAGCCGTGCTTCCTGCGCGGGGTGCTCGACCAGGGATACTGGCCCGACGGCCTCATGACCGCCCCCGGCGACGAGGCGCTCGTCTTCGACATCCAGGCCATGAAGGACCTGGGCTTCAACATGCTGCGCAAGCACATCAAGATAGAGAGCGACCGCTGGTACTACCACTGCGACCGGCTGGGGATGCTGGTGTGGCAGGACATGGTGAGCGGCGGGTCGCCTTTGAGCCCGTGGCATTCCAGCTACAAGCCCACGTTCTTCCGCCGGTCATGGGGCGGCTTCGCCGACGATTCGCCGCGGAGCTACCGCGCCCTTTCGTCGGAGAACGAGGACTACCGGGCCGAATGGACCGAGACGTGCGCCAACGCGGTTGCCTACCTGGGCAACCATCCCTGTGTCGTGGCATGGGTGCTTTTCAACGAGGGATGGGGCCAGTTCGACGCCCGCAAGGCCGGCGAGCTGGTGCGCAGCCTGGATCCGACGCGCGCCATCGACGCGGTCAGCGGATGGTACGACCAGGCCTGCGGGGACTTCCTGAGCGTGCACAACTATTTTCGTCCGCTCGAGGTGTACGAAGACGCGGCCCGGCCCAAGCGCGCCTTCATCGTCTCGGAGTTCGGCGGCCTGAGCTTTCGCGTGCCCGGCCACAGCTCGCTGGCAACCTCGTACGGCTACGGGTCCTTTCCCGACCTTGCGTCGTTCGGGGACGCCGTGCGGGGGGCGCTGGCCCGTGCCGACGCCCTCGAGCAGCAGGGGCTGGCGGGGTTCGTGTACACGCAGCTCTCGGACGTGGAGGAGGAGACGAACGGGCTGCTGTCCTACGACCGCCGCGTTTCCAAGCTCGCGGGCGGGGGCCTGACGTGACGCGCGCGATGGAGGGGGCGAAGCGGCGCCTGCGGGACATGCACGCTGCGCGGTTCGGCGGCGCGCAAGGCGGGCCGCGCGCGGGCGGGGAAGGTGCGGGCGCTCACACGGCTCCCTTCGTGTTCGCTTCCGCCCCAGGACGGGTGGAGCTGGCGGGCAACCACACCGACCACCAGGGAGGCTGCGCCCTGGCGGCCGCCATCGACCGGCGCGCCTACGGGTTGGCGGCTCCCAACGGAACGGATGAGGTGCGCGTGGCCATGGAAGGCTTCGGCGAGGCTTCCGTGCATCTGTCGGATCTGGAGGCGCGCGCGGACGAGCGCGGCGCCTCACGCTCCCTCGTCCGCGGCATGGCGGCGGCCTGCGTCCGGTCGGGCGGGCGGCTGCGGGGGTTCGACTTGGCCGTCTGCTCCGATGTTCCTGTGGGCTGCGGCCTCTCCTCGTCGGCTGCGTTCGAGATGCTCCTGGGCGCTGCGATGCACGCCTTGTGCGAATCTGCCGATGTGGCCACGGACGGGCCGGGGACGGGCGGTGCACAAGGCGCGCGCCCGTGCGGGCCGCAGCCTGCGCCGCTGGATCCGATGGCGCTCGCGCTCGAAGGCGCATGGGCGGAGCGGAACTACTTCGGAAAGCCGTGCGGCTTGCAGGACCAGCTTGCGAGCGCCTGTGGCGGCATCGTCGCCCTGGATTTCTCGGGCGACGAGCCGCAGGCGAGGTCCGTCGCCTTCGACTGGGAGGCCTGCGGGCACGCGCTGTGCCTGATAGACTGCCGGTGTGACCATGCGCTCTACATCGACGAGTACGCCGCCGTGCCCGCAGACATGCGCGCCGTCGCCCGATGGTTCGGCTGCGCGCGGCTGGAGGATGTGCCCTACCGCGCGTTCCTCGATCGGTTCGCGGATGTACGCGAGGCCCTGGGGGACCGCGCGGTGCTGCGCGCCCTGCACTACTTCGAGGAGACGCGGCGCGCGCAGGCGCAGCTGCGCGCGCTCGAGAGCGGAAAGTTCGGGGAGTTCCTCGAGCTCGTCCGCGCGTCGGGCGCGTCGTCCGCTCAGTTTTTGCAGAACGTCTCACCGCACGGGGACGGGTCGGGCGCGTGCCAGCCCGCCATGGTCGTGCTCGCGCTGTGCGCGCATCTGCTCGACGGCGACCTGTCGGGCGGTGACGGCGCACAGCGCTCGGGCGCGTACCGCATCCACGGCGGGGGCTTTGGCGGCAGCGTGCTGGCCATCGTGGACGATCGCAAGGCGGATGCGTTCATGGCGTCCATGAACGCCCTGTTGGGCTACGATGCCTGCAAGGCCGCCGCGGTCAGCCCTCTTGGCGTGCATGTGGAGCGGATGGCCCGATGACGGCTCCTCTGCCCACTCCGGACGAGGTGCGCGCCGCGTTCGACGCCTTGCGCGCGATCGACCCCGAGCGCGCGGTCTCCTACTTGCACGAGCTGGGTCTTTCGAGCGGCTACCTCAAGGCGGAGGCCGTCGCCCGCACCATCCGCTGGACGAGCGAGAGCCCGTACGGCATGCTGGAGCTGACCATCAACCTGTCCAAGCCCGAGAAGGACCCGCGCGCCATCGCCGCGGCGGCGGCGGACGCGAACGCCGCGCCGCGGCCCGCCTGTCGGGAGGCAACGGGTGCGCGGGGGGCGTCGGAGCCGCAGGACGCCTTCGCGCCGCTGCCTGATCCCGGCGCCGTCCGCGTCCCGCAATGCGACCTCTGCTGGGAGAACGAGGGCTATGCCGGCTCGGCCGAGCATCCCGCCAAACCCGGCCTGCGCATCGCCGCCATCCAGCTGGGCGGCGAACGCTGGGGGCTGCAGTATTCCCCGTACGCGTACTTCGCCGAGCACTGCATCGCGCTTTCCGAGGAGCACCGTCCCATGAGGATCGACGCGGCCTGTTTCGAGCGGCTGCTCGATTTCGTCGTCGCCTTCCCGTTCTACTTCATCGGGTCGAACGCCGATCTGCCCATCGTGGGCGGCTCGATTCTGTCCCACGACCACTTCCAGGGGGGACGGCACGCGTTCCCCCTCATGAAGGCGCCCTTCGAACGCGAGTTCTCTTTCCCGGCGGCGGCCGGGGTGCGCTGCGGCGCGGTGAGGTGGCCCGCGTCGACCGTGCGCCTGGTCTCCGGCGACCGCCGCGCGCTCGTTCGGGCGGCTTCAGGCATTTTGCAGGTTTGGCGGGGCTTCGAGAACGAGGCATGCGCCATCCGCGCCTTCAGTGCGGGCGAGCCGCACAACACGCTGAACCCCATCGTGCATCGGGAGGGCTCGGATTACGTCATGCATCTGGTGCTGCGCAACAATCGCGTGGACGCCCGGCACCCCTGGGGGATATTCCATCCCGGCGAATCGCTGCACCACATCAAGAAGGAGAACATCGGCCTCATCGAGATCATGGGGCTGGCCGTCCTGCCGCCGCGCCTGGCACGGGAGCTGCCCGCGGTGCGGCGGGAGCTGGTGGAGGCCGCCTGCTGCGGACGTTCTGCCGAAGAACTGCAGGAGCGGCTGCTCGCGCAAGGGCCCACCGCGCCCCACGCCGCATGGGCGGCCGACGTGCTTGCCAGGAGGGCGGCGGAGCTTGCGGGGGAGCGCAATGCCGCCGACCGGCACGACGACCTGCATCCCGTCATCCGGCAGGAGGTGGGCCGCGCGTTCGGGAGCATCCTGGAAGCCACGGGGGTGTTCAAGCGGACGGCCGCAGGAAGGGCGGGCTGGGACTCGTTCATCGAGGAGCTCGGCAGGCTGCCGGCGTGAGCCGACGCGCTTCGACGGCGGTGCGCGTCAGAGCCGGCACTGCGGTGGAGAGTGATCAGGTCGGAAGACGTCCCTCGGCATGGGTCGTGCCCTGGTCGACGCTGGCCGCGCGCCCGTTTGCCCGCTGGCCAAGCGCGCCTTCGCGGCGGCTTTACGATGCAGAGCTCGACGACGGCGCGTCGCGCCGTTTCGCCCGCGTGCCTTCGTTCAGGTAGTCGATGTACTCGTTGTTCCGTGTCTCCAGCTCGACCAGGACGCTTTGAACTGCGTGCAGCGCGCCCGTGGTTTGTTTTCAGCCCGGTTTGCTGTAAAACGCTCCGCGGATGCTTCATAATGGAGCGGCAGGTTCCCCTTATCCGAAGGAGTCTCCCATGTTCCAGATCAGCAATTTCGAGCAGAACGACGACGTCGCCGTCCTCGGCCAGATGGGCGCGTTCAAAGTCATCGAGTGGAAGCGCGACCTGTCGGTCACGCCGGCGAATGCGGCCACCGCGTGGTTCTGTTCGGAGATGAACCTCCGCCGCCGTCAGGTCATCTGCGATCTGTCGCAGTCGAGCGTCACCGTGCAGGCCGGCGCCATGCAGTGGATGGCCGGCCAGGTTGAGGCGACCACGGGCGTGAAGGGCGTGGGGGATCTCCTGGGCAAGGCGGTGCGCGGCGCCGTTACGAAGGAGTCGGCCATCAAGCCCGAGTACCAGGGAACCGGCCTGCTCATGCTCGAGCCCACCTACCGCTACATCATCCTGATCGACGTGGCGAATTGGAACAACAACATCGTCTTGGACGACGGCATCTTCCTGGCTTGCTACTCCAGCCTGAAGCACCAGGCGGTCATGCGCTCCAACCTGTCGTCGGCGGTTGCCGGCAACGAAGGCCTGTTCAACCTGGCGCTCAAGGGCTTCGGAGCCCTGGCGCTCGAGTCGCCTTGCCCGCAGGAGGAGCTCATCGAGGTCACGCTGGAAAACGACGTGCTCAAGATCGACGGCAACCAGGCGCTCGCCTGGAGCGGCTCGCTCACCTTCACGGTGGAGCGTTCGGGCAAGTCGCTCGTCGGCTCGGCGGCGTCGGGCGAGGGCTTGGTGAACGTGTTCCGCGGCACGGGCAAGGTGCTCATGGCTCCGACGGCGTTCGCGAACTAGCTGCGACTTCTTCGGCGCTGGAGAGGCTGCTTCCTTGCGGGGAGCTTCCTCTTCGGCGCCGTGCTGTGCCGGTCATGCCGGATCGAGCTCCGCAGGCTGGTTCGGAGAGGCCCCGCGTTCGTCGGAGCGGCGGTTTTGCATCGAAAGGCGCTACACTGCAATCGATTCCGACGACAGGGGGACGCCGTGAGAACAGCCTGCATTCGCCAACTCCGCGCTGCTGCGTGCGTGCTGGCAGCCTTCGCGCTGGCGACGGCGCTTCATCCGGCGCACGCCTTCGCCAAACCCGCCGCCGGTCTTTCGTCGAAGATCCCCCTGGGTGAAGTCGTGCAGACCGAGCGCGGCCCCATGTTCAGCCTGTACGACACGTCGCTGTTGAACACGGGATCAGGCGTCTCCCGGTACGCCGCGCTGCCGAAACGGTTCGATCTGCGCGATGTGGGCGGCGCGAGCTTCGTCACGGGCGTGAAGAACCAGGGCCCGTACGGCGTCTGCTGGGCTTTCGGAGCGCTCTCGTCGCTGGAATCCGGCCTGATCGTCAGCGGGCATGCGGGCAGCACCGACCTATCGGAGCGCCATCTCGTCTGGTATACGTACGACGGCGTGGACGACAGCGAGGACGCGAGCCTCTGGGCCGGCGGGGACACGTTCGTGTCGGACGACCCTTATAATATCGGCGGAAACCGATGGAAGTCGGGTCCGACGCTCATGCGTTGGTACGGCGCAGTGGACGAGGCGAGCGCGCCGTTCAGCGGCGAGCAGCAGATGGACGCGCTCGATCCCGACCTTCGCACCGAATCCTTCCTGCACGTGCAGAACGTCGTCTATCTGCCCGAATCGAATGAGTACGTTCGGAAGGGGGACGGCACGCTGGCGTATCGTCACGATGCCGGCGCCGTCGATGCCGTCAAAGCCTTCCTCATGGACAACGGTGTGCTGAGCGTCGGCTATTACTCCGATGACGCGCAGGCCAGCCTTTCCGGCGCGCGGTCCGACTATTGGAATCCGGACGAGAACGCCTATTGCTGCACCAAGACGGACGTGGAAGCGGCTGCATTCGCGAACCACGAAGTATCCATCGTCGGCTGGGACGATACGTTCGCCAAGGAAAGATTCTCGACGCCGCCTGCAGACAACGGCGCATGGATCGTCAAGAACAGCTGGGGAACCGGCTTTGGAGACGAGGGGTACTTCTACCTTTCCTACTACGATACGTCATTCAGCCAGCCGACGTTCTTCGAGGCCGAGGATGCCGACTACCGTGGAGCTGAGACCGATCACGTGTACGACAGCATCTATCAGTACGATGGAGCGGGCTTCGGGGACGTCATGTACGGCAGCGATACCCAGATGTGGTTCGCCAACGTGTTCGCAGCGCGCGATTACGAGACGGTTCGGGCAGTGAGCACCATCGTCAACGAGGCGGGCAGCCAAGTGGACATCGCGGTGTACAAGAACCCTGACGGCCTTGCGCCCACCGGCCAGCTCGATCCGCGTAGCGGCGAGCAGATGTGGAGCATGTTGGAAACCCTCGGGTGCGCGGGCCAGCTCACGTTCGATCTCGGCGAGGATGCGTTCGAGGTCGCCCCGGGCGACACGTTCAGCGTGGTGTCCACGATCGCCTATCCGGACGGGAAGTTCCAGCTGTCGGCCGAGATCGAGGACGAGAGCGTCGGGGGAGCCGACTTGGCATGCGAGCCTGGGCAGAGCTTCTGCGCCGACACCGTGACGGGCGGGGAGGATTTCTGGTACGATCCGGCTTCGGGCGTAATGGACGGCGAAGGCTTGCACATGGGCAACTCCCTCTTGAAGGCCTATACGACCGCGAGCTCGGCTCCGGTCGATCCCGCTCCCGCTCCCGTTCCCGACCCTGTTCCCGTCGATCCCCAGCCGCTTCCCGATGCCGATGCCTCGCAAGCGAAGCGCGTCGCGCTTGCGCCGACCGGGGATTCCGCCGCTTTGCCGGTGGCAGCGACGGGGGCCGCCGCGCTCGCGGCGGTTGCGGCGGCGGGTCTCGCCGCGAGGGCGATGCGGTCGCGGCGGTCCTGGTAGAAGCCGGCGTTTCGCCCGCCGGGATGCCGAATGCCCCTACGCCTTCCCGCAGCTGGGGCAGAGGTCGCAGATGAAGCACTCGGCGCACTTCGGCTTGCGGGCGATGCACGTTTCGCGGCCGAACAGCACCCACTGGTGGTTGATGGGCCCCCAGCACGCGCGCGGATACAGCTTGAGCAGCGCATCCTCGGTCTTGGCCGGCGTGTCGGCGGAGGGGCCCGCGAACTTCAGCCGATGCGCGATGCGGAACACGTGCGTGTCCACCGCGATGCCCTCCACGATGTGATAAGCCTCGTTCAGCACGACGTTCGCCGTCTTGCGTCCCACGCCGGGCAGCTTCTGCAGCTCGTCGATGTCGCGCGGGATCTCGCCTGCGTAGTCGGCCACCACCATCTGCGCGCACTTGATGACGTTGGCGGCCTTCGTGTGGTAGAAGCCGATGGTGCGGATGATGTCCTCCACGTCGCGCACGTCGGCCGCGGCCAGGTCGGCGGGCGTGGGATAGCGCTCCCACAGCGCGGGCGTCACCTTGTTCACGCCCTTGTCGGTGGTCTGCGCGGAAAGCAGCACGGCGATGGTCAGGCGGAACGGGTCGCCCCCGTAGACGAGCGCGCACTCGGCGGCAGGGTAGTGCTCGTTCATGCGCTCGGCCACCGCAAGCGCGCGTTCCCGCTTTGCCTTCATCGTCTCTCGCGGCATGGGGCCTCCTTGGTCCTGGTTCGATCCTGCAAGCCGGCGATGGGTCGGCGAGCTCCGCGCGCCGCACCTTCTCGCCGGAACGGCGCTTTTGGTTGGCAAGGGTTTGCTCGAAGGCGAGGACCCCGGCTCGATGCCATTGCAAACGGAGCCCGGCGTCTTTTCGAAGCTTTGAAACCTGAAGCGCCGATCTTCGCGGCGGGCTCCCTTGCGCGCGCATGCGGCTGCATGGCGTTTTCGAGAGGATTATACCGATGATCGATGCCCATCGCTTCGCAAGCGTTGCGAACCGCGCGAAAACTGCTTCAATCGGGAACCGCCGCCCATCCCGCGTCCTCTTGCAGGACGGCGTGCGGAGAAAACGTCGTTCCGTCGTTGAAGCGCCGTTGAAGCGTGCCGCCGTGCACGGCCTTTCGAGCCGATCCGCTTGCCATCGGGCTGAACGGGAGCCTCCTCATGAAAGGGACGGATTCTTCCAAAGCCCAGCCGGCATCGGGCGAAATCAGAAATGACCGGAAACGCGGTCGAATGTGCAGTCTGCGAGGCCGATCCGCGCCCTTCGCGCGCCTTGACTGCGCATAACGCCTGGTCGCGGAATTCATGCGCCCGGTTTCGCGCCCTGCGACTGCACATTCGACCGCGTTTTCGGTCATCGTCGGTTCGGCTCGCTTCGCTCGCTCAGGATGACCATGCGCTGGCTTGCGCAATGCCAACGGTGGTTTACCATAGAGACGGTGTGGGCTGGATTCCTTCGAAAGACCAGCCGACGCCATGGAGGCGGATCAACCAGGGCTGTGGCAAGGCAAGGGCGGCTTGGCAGCGGGAACGTCGTGTTGCGGCAGAAAACAACGTTAGTCGATCATCGGATCCTCGGGTTTCTGCGGCGATGCTCGCGAGATGGTTGCATGATCAGGCTTTTCGCTGCGATCCAACCGAAACGCGTGCTGGGGGGAGGGTTTCGCTGCCGGCTGAATGATCAACTATCGTCGAATTCTGCCATGAAATCATCCCGCACGCGCGCTGGCGCGGGAGGCGCCCGGTTCTGCGGCGTTGCAACGAGCCGCTGGTACGTACTGCACGCGCGCGGATGCGGGATGCGTCTGGCTCTGCGGCCGCCTCCGCATCTTGCGCCTGTGGTTTCTCCTTCACGAGACGTTGTCCGGCGCCGTGAGCGGCGATTCCAGGTGGTAGAATCGACGGCGCCGTTCGCGCCCGCGCGCGAATGGGGGAGCAAAAACCCTGCATGAAGCCGCATTTCGCGGCTTTTCGTGCTGTTCGCGTACGGAAGAGGACACTGCCATGCTCATCGATTCGCTCACCTTCACGCTGGAGAAATCGGGCTGCCTCGACGCGTTCTGGGGCAAGCTGGACGCAGGCGAGGACGGCACTCTGGGCGTGGCGTCCTCGGCGCGGCCCTTCCTGGTGGCGGCGCGGTTCGCGCACAAGCCGCAGACGACGCTCGCGGTGGTGGCGGGCGAGGATGCGGCCGTGGCGTTCGCGCGGCAGGTGGCGGCGTATCTGGGCGACGAGCGCGTCATGCGCTTCCCCGAACGCACCGACTATCCGTTCAACCCGCGCCCGAGCGATCCGGCTCAAGTGGCGCGGCGCATGGAGGCCGTGCACGCGCTGGCGTCGGGTCGCGAGGTCGTGGTGGTGGCCAGCGCGCGGGCGCTCGTGCGCACGCTGCCGCCGACGGGGTCGAAGGTGCATCTGCCGCTTACGTTCGAGGCTGGGCGAGAACTCGCCGACATGGAGGGCGCAGAAGCGGCGGGCGTGGCCGCCTTCGAAGACGTGGCCCGAGCGCTTGAGGAGCGCGGCTACCTCAACACCGGCGAGCTGGACGGACCCGGCACGTTCGCCGTGCGCGGCGGCACGATCGACGTGTTCCCCGGCAACCTGGTGTATCCCGTGCGCCTGGACTTCTTCGGCGACGAGCTGGACGAGATCCGCCGCATCGTGCCCACCACGGGGCAGACCATCGCCGCGCTGCCCCGCGCCGACGTGTACCCCGTCGTGGAGTTCGCGGCCACGAAGAGCGCTCTCGCCCGCGCGCGCCAGAAGCTCGAGCGCCCCGCCCAGTCCAACGCCGCCCTGCGCGGCGTGCTGGAGAAACTGGACGGCGGCCTGCGCTTCGACGGATCGGACGTGTTGCTGCCGTACCTGTACAACAAAACCGCCACGCTCGGCGACTACGTGCGCCCTGGCGCGCTCACCGCGCTCGTGGAGCCGCGCTCGCTGTTCGACGACATGGCACACGCCCATGATGACGTCGCGGGACGCGCCAAGGGAACGGGGCTCGCAATCCAGGGCCTGTACGCCGAGCCGGCGAACGTGAGCTTCGGCGACGGGCAGCGGGCCACCTACGTGTCCATCATGCGCGTGGGCGGGCAGATCGACGACGAGCTGCCGGTGAAGCGCGTGGAGGTGGCGGGGCATCCCGACAAGCTGTACGGGCGCCTGCGGACGCTCGTGGACGGCGACTACACGGTGGTGTTCAGCGCGCCGAACTTCCGCGCCCGCCAGGACATGAAGCTGGCGTTCGTGGACCAGGGGCTGCCGATCCAGGAGTCGCTGGACGTCGAAGGGCCGTCGGACGGGCGGGTGCTCGGCGGCGCCCAGTCGCTCGAACAGTCCTCGCTGCGCTGCGAAACTCGCTCAGGGGGCGCCGCCGAGTGCCCGGACGATGACGTCGACTCGGTCGCCAGAGGCGAGTCTGCGAATGTCGGCGCGACTGTTGCCGATGAAGCCGCCGACCTGCGGGAGGCGCGGGAATTCGGGCTTGGGAGGGAGAAGCGTCGCCTGCGCCGCGGCGTGGTGAACGTGGTGGACGTGGACATCCCGCTCGGCATGATCATCCCGAAGGCGAAGCTGGCGCTGGTGAGCGTGTCGGACACGCAGGGCGCCTCCACGGCGCGCCCGAGCCGCCACGTCGACATCACCGAGATCACGTTTCCCTACAAGCCGGGCGACTACGTGGTGCACGCGGCCCACGGCGTGGCGCACTTCAAGGAGCTCGTGCGGCGCGACGTGGACGGCACGGCGCGCGACTACCTGCTTTTGGAGTACGCCGAGGGCGACAAGCTGTACGTGCCGGTGGAGCAGCTCGACCGCGTGACGCGCTA